>JAIXTG010000155.1 GCA_027484285.1 Oxalobacteraceae bacterium
CGCCGTGGCAACGCTGCCGCGGCCGCCGTCGGTGTCTGGTCGCCGGACAGCCTGGGCATGGGTCAGCGCCGCCGAACCCGCGGCTGAAGCTGCGGGCGATGTTCCGGATTTGATAACCTCGGCGCCGCATTCCGCATTGCGGCGAAAGGCATGATCGAATATAATCATAGACTTAACAAAGCTGCTGCGGGTTTGTATCGGCGATTAACCGATGCCAGCCTTGCCGGACAGGGAGTATAAAAAAGATGGGCAGATGCCCATTTTTTTTTTCCTGAACGCGGGGAGCTTGTCCGTGGGCAGTGCGTATTGGAAGCTTTGCTTCTTCTGGAAGCGGAGCTGCTGGAAGAAGCAGGGTTGTCGGCGAAAGTGAATGGTCTGGCGAGGGCGTGTCCTTCGCCACCTTTCACTTTTGCTCGTGGAAGGCTGCACTCTCGTGGCGGCATGCCGGCACGAGGCGGCTGCATGGTGTATTGGCTGTGAATTGGGGTGATGTCAGGTGTTGTCTGCGCTGATTGAGAAAACGGTGACCGGCATGGGTTACGAGCTGGTCGATTTCGAGCAGGCGGCCCGCGGTCTGCTGCGCGTCTACATTGACACGTTGCCGGAGGAAGATCGTCCGGTGATGGTCGAGGACTGCGAAAAAGTCACGCACCAGCTGCTGCACGTGCTGACTGTCGAGAATGCCAATTACGAGCGGCTCGAGGTGTCTTCGCCGGGGCTGGATCGGCCGCTGAAAAAGCTCGCCGATTACACGCGTTTCGCCGGACAGGAAGCGATCGTGAAGCTGCGCATGGCGATGCCCGGCGCTGCCAACCGGAAGTCCTTCCAGGGCATCCTGCACGAACCCGAGGGCGACACCCTGAAGCTTGAGTTTGAAGGAAATGATGGGCCGGCGATGCTCGAGTTTTCGCTGGCGGAAGTGGACAAGGCACGCTTGGTGCCAAGAGTGGATTTCAGGAGCCGTAAATGAGTCGCGAAATTTTGTTGCTGGTCGATGCGCTGGCGCGTGAAAAGAACGTCGACAAGGAAGTCGTCTTTGGCGCGCTTGAGCATGCGCTGGCACAGGCAACCAAGAAGCGCTATGAAGGCGAGGTCGACATTCGCGTATCCATCGACCGCGAGACCGGTGAATTCGAGTCCTTCCGCCGCTGGCATGTGGTACCCGATGAAGCCGGCCTGCAGCAGCCTGACCAGGAGATTCTGCTGTTCGAAGCGCGCGAGCAGATCGAGGACATCGAAGTCGACGACTACATCGAAGAGCCGATCGAGTCGGTCGACTTCGGCCGTCGCTTCGCGCAGGACACCAAGCAGGTGGTGCTGCAGCGCATCCGCGATGCGGAGCGCGAGCAGATCCTGGCCGATTTCCTTGAGCGCGGCGATTCGCTCGTGACCGGCACCATCAAGCGCATGGAGCGCGGCGATGCGATTGTCGAATCGGGCAAGATCGAGGCGCGCCTGCCGCGCGACCAGATGATCCCGAAAGAGAACCTGCGCATCGGCGACCGCGTGCGTGCATACATCCTGCGCATCGACCGCAATGCGCGCGGACCGCAGGTAATCCTGTCGCGTACCGCGCCGGAATTCATCATGAAACTGTTCGAGCTCGAAGTTCCCGAGATCGAGCAGGGCCTGCTGCATATCCAGTCGGCAGCCCGCGACCCGGGCGTGCGTGCAAAGATTGCAGTGCACACCAGCGACAAGCGGATCGATCCGATCGGTACCTGCGTCGGCATGCGCGGTTCGCGCGTGCAGAGCGTGACCGGCGAACTTGGCGGCGAGCGGGTCGACATCGTGCTGTGGTCGGATGACCCGGCGCAGTTCGTGATTGGCGCGCTGGCGCCTGCGAACGTGTCGTCGATCGTGGTCGACGAAGACAAGCATGCGATGGACGTGGTGGTCGACGAGGAAAACCTCGCGATCGCGATCGGTCGCGGCGGCCAGAACGTGCGCCTCGCAAGCGAGCTGACTGGCTGGCAGATCAACATCATGACTGCCGAGGAATCGGCGGACAAGGCGGCCTCCGAGACCGCAGCGATCCGCGGGCTGTTCATGGAGAAGCTCGACGTCGACGAGGAAGTCGCCGACATCCTCGCCCAGGAAGGCTTCTCGACCCTGGAAGAGATTGCCTATGTGCCGATCCAGGAAATGCTCGAGATCGCGGCGTTTGACGAGGACACCGTCAACGAACTGCGCAACCGTGCGCGTGATGCGCTCGTGACCGAGGCGATCGCTTCCGAGGAAGGCCTCGAGGGCATGGAAGAAGCACTGGTCAACCTCGAGGGCATGGACCGAACGATCGCTGGCAAGCTGGGCCTTGCCGGAGTGAAGACGCTCGAGCAGTTCGCGAACCTCGCGTATGACGAGTTCGGCGCGATTCTGGCGCTGCCGACCGACCGGGCACGCCAGCTGATCGATGAAGAGTTCAAGGATGTGACAGACGATGAAATGCGCCTGATCGACGCAAAATATGACGACCACGCGAAAGCCCTGCAGGCGCGGGTCTGGAGCGTCGCGGAAAGCAAATAAGCGATCCGATCATCATCCCAACGCGTCACAAGAAAAGAGGATTGAATGGCGAGTAACAACGTAGCCCAGTTTGCCACCGAGCTGAAAATGCCGGCGGACGTGCTGCTCAGGCAGCTGCGTGATGCGGGCGTGGACAAGAGTTCGGTCGAAGACCAGCTGTCGAAGGAAGACAAGGACAAGCTGCTCGGGCATTTGCGCAAGGTGCATGGTGTCGCGGCGGATGGCGAAAAGAAAAAGATCACACTGACCCGCAAGGAAACCACCGAGATCAAGCAGGCTGACTCCAGCGGCAAGTCGCGCACGATCCAGGTCGAGGTGCGGAAGAAGCGCACGTTCGTCAAACGCGATGACATGCCGGTGGCGACCGAGGTCGAGCCTGCAGAGCCCGTAGCCCCTGTGGTCGACGAGGCAGAGCGTGAGCGTCGCGCGGAAGAGGAGCGGCGCCAGGCAGAACTGATCGCACGCCAGGAAGCAGAGCTTCGCGAGAAGCAGGAAAGGCTGGCGCAGCTGGAGGCCGAACGCGCAGCCGAGCAGGCACGTGAGGCGGCGCGCGCAAAAGCAGAGGCTGAAGCCGCTGCCGCAGCAGCTGCACAGGCCGCAAAGAGCGAGCTGTCTGCCGCCCAGGCTGCCGCTGCCGAGGCTGCAGCGGCCGAAGCAGCCGCTGCCCTGGCTGCCCGCGAGAAAGAGGCTGCCGAGCGCGCTGCCGCGTCCGAGCGCGCGCGCAAGGCTGTCGCTGATGAAGTCGCCCAGATCAAGGCCATGATGGCGCAGCCGCGCAAGGTCATCAAGGCACCGGAGCCGGCGCCGGCGCCGGCCCCTGCGGCACGCGCCGAGGGGACGCTGCACCGCCCAGCAACCACGGCCACCGCCGCCAAGCCCGGCGACAAGAAGGATGACAAGAAGCCGGGTGACAAGAAATCGATCAAGTCGGCCAATGTGTCGTCGACCTGGCAGGATGAGAAAAAGCGCGGTGCAGGCGGTCTCAAGACCCGCGGCGCGCCCAGTGGCGGCCGGGACGGCTGGCGTGCAGGTCCGCGCGGGCGCCGCAATTCGCATGGCGATGATCGCGAGTCGAATTTCCAGCAGCCGACCGAAGCCGTGGTGCGCGAAGTTCACGTGCCCGAGACCATCACGGTCGCCGAGCTCGCCCACAAGATGGCGGTGAAGGCAGCCGAGGTCATCAAGCAGCTGATGAAACTGGGTCAGATGGTCACCATCAACCAGGTACTCGACCAGGAAACCGCGATGATCGTCGTCGAGGAAATGGGCCATCTCGCCCATGCGGCCAAGCTGGACGATCCGGAGGCCCTGCTCGAGGTCGGCGCGGTCCAGGCCGATGTCGAACTCAAGCCGCGTGCACCGGTGGTGACTGTCATGGGTCACGTTGACCATGGCAAGACCTCGCTGCTCGACTACATCCGCCGTGCGAAAGTCGCCGCTGGCGAAGCGGGCGGCATTACCCAGCATATCGGCGCTTATCACGTTGAAACGCCGCGCGGCATGATCACTTTCCTCGACACCCCGGGCCACGAGGCATTTACTGCCATGCGTGCACGCGGTGCGAAAGCAACCGACATCGTGATCCTGGTGGTGGCTGCCGACGACGGCGTGATGCCCCAGACCAAGGAAGCGATTGCGCATGCGAAGGCTGCCGGCGTGCCGCTGGTGGTTGCCATCAACAAGATCGACAAGCCGGGTGCCAACGCCGAGCGCGTCACGCAGGAACTGATCGCCGAGCAGGTGGTGCCGGAAGCTTACGGCGGCGATTCGCCGTTCATCCCGGTGTCCGCCAAGACCGGCGAGGGCATTGATACCCTGCTCGAGAACGTGCTTTTGCAGGCCGAAGTGCTGGAACTGCAGGCGCCGGTCGAAGCGCCGGCCAAGGGCCTTGTTATCGAAGCGAAGCTGGACAAGGGCCGCGGCCCGGTCGCCACGATCATGGTGCAGTCCGGCACGCTCAAGCGTGGCGACATCGTGCTTGCCGGTTCGGCCTACGGACGCGTACGCGCCATGCTCGACGAGAACGGCAAGAACATCGCCGAGGCCGGCCCCTCGATCCCGGTCGAGATCCAGGGCCTGACCGAGGTTCCGGCCGCCGGCGAAGAAGCAATGGTGCTGACTGATGAACGGAAGGCGCGCGAAATTGCCCTGTTCAGGCAGGGCAAGTACCGCGACGTGAAACTGGCGAAGCAGCAGGCTGCGAAACTGGAAAACATGTTCGAGCAGATGGCCGAGGGCGAGGTGAAGAACCTGCCGCTGATCATCAAGGCCGATGTGCAGGGCTCGCAGGAAGCGCTGGTGGCTTCGTTGCAGAAACTGTCGACGTCCGAAGTGCGGGTGCAGGTCGTGCACGCAGCAGTTGGCGGCATCAGCGAATCCGATGTCAACCTTGCGCTGGCATCGAAGGCGGTCATCCTTGGCTTCAACGTGCGTGCCGATTCGTCGGCGCGCAAGCTGGCCGAGACCTCCGGCATCGACATCCGTTACTACAACATCATTTACGACGCGATCGACGAGATCAAGGCAGCCCTGGGCGGCATGCTCTCGCCAGAGAAGCGCGAGCATTCGCTGGGCCTGGTCGAAATCCGCCAGGTATTCCTGGTCAGCAAAGTCGGCGCGATTGCAGGTTGCTACGTGCTCGAGGGCATGGTCAAGCGGGGTGCTCAGGTTCGCCTGCTGCGCGACAACGTCGTGTTGTGGACCGGCGAACTCGATTCGCTGAAACGCTTCAAGGACGATGTCAAGGAAGTGAAATCCGGCTTCGAATGCGGCCTGTCGCTGAAGAACTTCAACGACATCAAGGAAGGCGACCAGCTCGAAGTCTTCGAAGTGCAGGAAGTCGCGCGTACCTTGTAATACCAAAAGCGCGGGATCCCGGCTTGCTCCAGGATGACGAATTCCAGGCCAGCGGTTTCTGGAACGTCATCCCGGCACACGCCGGGATTTTGCGTCTTCACTCCTTTTTTTCATGGTCAAGCACAGTAAATCCATCCCCGGCCGGAGCCAGCGCGTCGCAGACCAGATCCAGAAAGACCTGGCCGAACTGATCGCGATGGAAGTCAAGGATCCGCGGGTCGGCATGATCACGCTGTCCGAAGTCCAGCTGACGCCCGATTACGCGCATGCCAAGGTGTTCTTCACCACGCTGGCCGACGATCCGGCCGCAGTGCAGAACACGCTGCAGGGCCTGAAGAAAGCCGCCGGCTTCCTGCGCGCGCAGCTTGGCCGCCGGCTGCACATTCATACCCTGCCAGAACTGCATTTCGTGCATGACCAGTCCACCGCGCGCGGCGCCGCGCTATCGAAACTGATCGACGAAGCGAATGCGACCCGCGCAAAAGACGCGGACGAACAGTAAAGACGCCATTCCGTGAATCTGCCCGCGAAACGCAAGCGCGTGCCTGTGCACGGCGTGCTGCTGCTCGACAAGCCGGCAGGCATGAGCAGCACCCAGGCGCTCGCAAAGGCAAAGTGGCTGCTGAATGCAGAAAAGGCCGGGCACACCGGCACGCTCGATCCGTTTGCCACCGGCCTGCTGCCGCTGTGCTTCGGCGAAGCGACGAAATTCGCGCAGGATTTGCTCGAAGCCGACAAGACCTATGAAGCCACTGTGCAGCTGGGTCAGGCCACCACAACCGGCGACACCGAGGGCGAGGTGATCGAATCGCGGCCAGTCGATTTCGGCCGCGAGCAGGTCGAAGCCGTACTGGCGACGTTTCGTGGCCCGATCTTGCAAGTGCCGCCCATGTATTCCGCGCTCAAGCGCGACGGCAAGCCGCTGTACGAATACGCGCGCGCCGGCGTGACGCTGGAGCGCGATGCGCGCGCCGTCACTATCCATGCGCTGGAGCTGATCGAATTTTCCCCGCCGCAGCTGAAACTGCGGGTCCACTGCAGCAAGGGCACGTACATCCGGGTGCTGGGCGAAGATATCGGCCGTGCCCTTGGCTGCGGCGCCCACCTGAGTGCACTGCATCGCACCGGCATCGCTGCGCTGTCCGTCGGCGCTGCCTGTTCGCTGGAGCAGCTCGAATCGGCTTCTGCAGAAGCCCGTTCGTCGATCCTGCTGCCGGTCGATGCGCTGGCGTCGACTTTGCCGGCCATCGTGCTGGGCGATGAATTGTTGCGTCGCTTCCTGCATGGCCAGCGCCTGTCCCTGGTCCGCGAAACCGACTGGTCCGGGCCGGCATCCGGCCGCGTCCGGGTGCTCGGTGCTTCCGGACACTTTGCCGGCACCGCCCATGTCAACGACGATCGCCTGCTCGTGCCAGAGCGGGTTCTGTCCACGCAGGTTGCTGCGGGCGGCACGCGCTAAGCCGCGTGGAACCGCCCAGGCTGGCTGCAGGAGGTCGGGGCGGCGGGTCCGGGCTGCGCAAGCGCTGCGTTGTCGCTGCAGGAAGTTTGCATCCTGCCAAACATTCTGGCTCTCCGGAAACGAAACATTCGCGACTTTTAACGAGTTGCCGGCTTCATTAATCCTTTCGCATCCCGTGTTCCCGAGGGCCCGGCGATTCATGACGCAAGCATTTGAAATTCCACGGGATTTCACGGATTTGTAGTCTCGCCGTGCTAATATGCGCGGTTTAGTTTTTTCGGACTCTCGCTCGCCTCATGTCAAACGCCGCCCGCGCATTGCGCAACATCGCCATCATCGCCCACGTCGACCACGGCAAGACCACGCTGGTCGACCAGCTGCTCAAGCAGTCGGGCACCTTCCGCGAAAACCAGCAGGTCGATACCCGCGTGATGGACTCGAACGACCTTGAGAAGGAACGCGGCATCACGATCCTTGCCAAGAACTGCGCGGTCGAATACGAAGGCACGCACATCAACATCGTCGACACCCCGGGCCACGCCGACTTCGGCGGCGAAGTGGAGCGCGTGCTGTCGATGGTCGACTCGGTGCTGCTGCTGGTTGATGCAGTCGAAGGCCCGATGCCCCAGACCCGTTTCGTGACCCGCAAGGCGCTTGCCCTCGGCCTGAAGCCCATCGTCGTCGTGAACAAGATCGATCGTCCGGGCGCGCGTCCCGAGTGGGTCATCAACGCGACCTTCGAGCTGTTCGACAAGCTTGGCGCGACTGAAGAGCAGCTCGACTTCCCGGTGGTGTTCGCGTCCGCGCTGAACGGCTATGCGAGCCTCGATTCCGAGCAGCGTGATGGCGACATGAAGCCGCTGTTCGACGCGATCCTGAAGCACGTGCCGGTGCGTGACGACGATTTCGACGGCCCGCTGCAGCTGCAGATCTCGTCGCTCGACTACTCGTCCTACGTCGGCAAGATCGGCATTGGCCGCATCAGCCGCGGCCGTGTCAGGCCGCAGCAGGATGTGGTGTTCCTGAACGGACCCGATTCGACGCCGGTCAAGGGCCGCATCAACCAGGTGCTGAAGTTCAAGGGCCTCGAGCGCGAGCTGGTCAATGAAGCGATGGCCGGCGATATCGTGCTGATCAACGGCCTGGAAGATATCGGTATCGGTTCAACCCTGTGCGCGGTGGATGCTCCCGATGCGCTGCCGATGCTGACGGTCGACGAGCCGACGCTGACCATGAACTTCATCGTCAACACCTCGCCGCTCGCCGGCCGCGAAGGCAAGTTCGTCACCAGCCGCCAGCTGCGCGAGCGCCTCGAGCGCGAGCTGAAATCCAACGTCGCGCTGCGCGTCGTGCCGACCGGTGACGACACCACGTTCGAGGTATCGGGCCGCGGCGAACTGCACCTGACTATCCTGCTGGAAAACATGCGTCGCGAAGGCTACGAGCTGGCGGTTTCGCGTCCGCGCGTGGTGTTCAAGATGATCGACGGCGTGCGCCACGAGCCGTTCGAGAACCTGACCGTCGACGTCGAGGAAGCGCACCAGGGTGGCGTGATGGAAGAACTCGGCCGCCGGCGCGGCGACCTGCAGGACATGCAGCCGGACGGCAAGGGCCGCGTGCGCCTCGAATATCGCATGCCGGCGCGCGGCCTGATCGGCTTCCAGGGCGAGTTCATGACGCTCACCCGCGGTACCGGCCTGATGAGCCATGTGTTCGATGCCTACGGTCCGGTCGATCCGAACAAGGGCGAACTCGCCGGTCGTCGCAACGGCGTGCTGATCTCGCAAGACGATGGCGCAGCCGTCGCCTATGCGCTGTGGAAGCTGCAGGATCGCGGCCGCATGTTCGTCAGCCACAACGATCCGGTCTACGAAGGCATGATCATCGGCATTCACTCGCGTGACAACGACCTGGTGGTCAACCCGATCAAGGGCAAGCAGCTGACCAACGTTCGTGCGTCCGGCACGGATGAAGCGGTGCGCCTGGTGCCGCCGATCGAGCTGACGCTGGAATACGCAGTCGAATTCATCGAAGACGACGAGCTGGTCGAGATCACGCCCAAGAGCATCCGTCTGCGCAAGCGCTACCTGAAGGAGCATGAGCGCAAGCGCGCATCGCGCGAGGAAGCGGCGTAACGCGGACTCGTTCCGCACAGAAAAGCGCCGTCAGGCGCTTTTCTTTTTTCCGTCATCCGCCTTCACCCTCTTTACCGTGTTGCCTGCCCGATCCTGATGAGTCCGACCCGCAAACCGCTGCCGCCGCGCCGCCTGTCCGTCGCCCCGATGCTCGACTGGACGGATCGTCATTGCCGCTATTTTCATCGGCAGCTCACGCGTCACAGCTGGCTGTATACCGAGATGGTGACCACCGGTTCGCTGATCCACGGGGACAGGCAGCGCTTCCTTGATTTTAGCGAGGACGAGCAGCCGGTTGCGTTGCAGCTGGGCGGCAGCGAGACGGACGAGCTCGCGCAGTGTGCGAAGCTGGGCCAGCAGTGGGGCTATGACGAGATCAACCTGAATTGCGGCTGCCCGTCCGAGCGCGTGCAGCGGGGCGCCTTCGGTGCCTGCCTGATGCTGGAGCCCACGCTGGTGGCCGACGGCGTCAAGGCCATGCGCGATGTGGTCGACATCGATGTCACCGTCAAGCACCGCATCGGCATCGACGAGGTGGAGTCTTACGATTTCGTGCGCGACTTCGTTGGCACCGTCGCCGACGCCGGCTGCCGGACCTTCATCGTCCACGCACGCAATGCGATCCTGAAGGGACTGTCTCCCAAGGAAAACCGCGAAATCCCGCCGCTGAAGTACGACTATGCGTACCAGCTGAAGAAAGATTTCCCGCAGCTCGAGATCATCGTCAACGGCGGCATTCGCACGCTCGAGGAGATCGATGCGCATCTGTTGTATGTCGACGGCGTGATGGTCGGGCGCGAGGCCTATCACAACCCCTGGCTGATGTCGGCTTTCGATGAGCGCTATTACGGTGAAGGTCCGTTCGGCAAGACGCGGCTGCAGGTGGTCGAGGCGATGCTGCCTTACATCGAGCGCCAGCTCGCGACTGGCGGCCCGCGGCTGAACAGCATCGTGCGCCACATGCTCGGGCTGATGTCCGGGCTGCGGGGGGCGCGACTGTTTCGCCAGGAAATGTCGGACTCGAAGGCGCTGGCCTGCGGCGATCCGCGATTGCTGCTGCGTGCCGCGCAGGCGCTGCCCGACGCTGCCTGATTATCCGCTGGCCTTTCCCTGCGCTGGCATGAAAGCTGCGCTCATCTTCTGGACGATAGCGTCACAGGGGAAACGCCATGAGCGAGCAGGAATTTCCGCCGCAGCAGCAGGACAGGCAACCCGGCATTGAGGCCAGCATGCGGCCGCGTCCGGCCATCGAGGGCAAGCATTATCGTCCGGCAGGCAAGCTGCAGGGCAAGGTAGCGCTAATCACCGGTGGCGACAGCGGCATCGGCGCTGCGGCTGCCATCGCTTTCGCGAAGGAAGGGGCGGATGTAGCAATCGCCTACCTGAATGAACACCAGGATGCCGAGCATGTCAGGCAGCTGGTGCAACAGCAGGGCCGGCAATGCGAATTGCTGCCCGGCGATCTCGGCGACCCGGCACTCTGCCGCCAGCTGGTGCAGCGCGTGATTGCGCGGTTCGGCAAGCTCGACATCCTGGTCAACAATGCGGCCGAACAGCATTCCGCATCGACCATCGAAGATATCCCCGACGGACAATTCGAGCGTACCTTCCGTACCAATATCTTCGCGTACTTCTACCTGACCAAGGCGGCCGTGCCGCACCTGAAGGAGGGAAGTCGCATCATCAACACGACGTCCGTTACCGCCTATCGCGGCAGCAGCCACCTGCTCGATTACTCGTCGACCAAAGGGGCGATCGTCACCTTCACGCGCTCGCTGTCGCAGCAACTGGTGGGGCGCGGCATCCTGGTCAACGGCGTCGCGCCCGGGCCGGTATGGACGCCGCTGATACCCTCCAGCACCAGTGCGCAGGGCATTCCCGAGTTCGGCAAGGACGCGCCGATGGGACGCGCCGCACAGCCGGAAGAAATTGCGCCCTGCTTTGTATTCCTTGCCAGCGACGACAGCAGCTACATGACAGGACAGGTACTGCACCCGAACGGCGGCGAACTGATCAACACCTGAAGCACGCGACGGCGTTCCGGCAGCTCAGTATTCCTTGAGCCGGTTGTACAGCGTCTTCACGCTGATGCCGAGCGCCGATGCAGTCAGTCGCTTGTTGCCGCTGAAGTGGTGCAGCGTCGCCATGATCAGTTCGCGCTGCGCATCGGCCAGCGGTGTGCCGACCGGGAAATTCAGTACCCCATCAGCCAGCGAAGCGCGGCCGGCGTTGCGCGCCAGCGGCAGTTCCAGCTGCACGATTTCGGAGGACAGGATGTAGGCGCGGTGCACCAGGTTTTTCAGTTCGCGCACGTTTCCCGGCCACGCGTAGTTGCGCAGGCAATCCAGCGCATGCCGCGAGAACTGCTTGCGCGTGCCGGCCTGCGTGTTGAGTTCGTCGAGGAAATGGCGCGCGAGCAGTTCAATGTCCATCGCCCGTTCGCGCAGTGGCGGCACACGCACCGGGAATACCGCCAGCCGGTACATCAGGTCCTGTCGCAGGCTGCCTTCCTGCACGGCTTTCTGCAGCGAGCGGTTGGTTGCGGCAATCAGGCGTACGTCGACTCGCACCTGCTCGCTGCCGCCGACCCGGTGAAAACAGCCTGACTCGAGAACGCGCAACAGCTTTACCTGCATGTCGCAGGGCATTTCTGTGATTTCATCAAGGAACAGCGTTCCGCCGCTCGCATGTTCGAAGTAGCCCGTCTGCTGCCGCACTGCGCCGGTAAAGCTGCCTTTTTCATGGCCGAAGAGTGCGGCCTCGATCAGGTGCGCCGGTATCGCGCCGCAATTGACTGCGACAAACTGCCGCTCCGCACGGCGACTGGCGCGGTGCAGTGTGTGGGCGATCAGCTCCTTGCCGGTACCGCTTTCGCCCTCCAGCAATACCGTGGCATCCGTCGTGGCCACGCGCTCGAGCTGGCGATACATGGTCTCCATCGCCATCGAGCTGCCATACAGCTGTCCGAAGCGCTTCAGCGATTTTTCAGCAGTCATCGATTCACCGTGAAGAAACAGGGTTTGGACAGCGGCGCTGCGCTGCTGCGCCGGCAAGCCGGTCATCCACTGCCCGGCATCAAAGCATGGCCCCGGAAAAGGCTTGCCTTCCGTTTTTTTCAGGCTTGCCAGTGGTTACGCCCACTTTGCTAAACCGCAGACCCGATCCCCCGATGTTGAAACTTATGCAGCACGCCTCAGTCAAGACGGAAGGCGACGACTTCATCGTTAGTTGAAAGGAATTGCAATGAATCTCAGACTGCACGCTTCAAAAATCCTGATATTGACGGGCTTGCTGGCGATGAGCGTCGCAGCCTGCAATCGCGGTGGCGGAGGCGGCGACCAAGGCACTACCAGCCCGCCAGACCCCAGCACCCAGTCCACCACGCCACCGCCGTCGGAAACCCCGCCGCCGACTCCCGGCGCAACGACGGATACGCCACCTTCCGGCGGCGCCAGCACCCCGCCTCCGGCCGGCACATCCGGCGGCACCAGCACCCCGCCTCCGGCCGGCACATCCGGCGGCACCAGCAGCCCGCCACCAGCCGGCGGCACGTCGGGCAGCTCGAGCGGTGGCAGCGACAGCTCGGGTGCCTCGAGCGGTGGCACCAGCAGCCCGCCACCGAGCGGCACATCGGGCAGCTCGAGCGGCGGGACTTCGGGCAGTGACAGCATGGGCACCTCGGGCGGCGGCAGTGACTCATCAGGCGGCAGCTCGTCCGGCAGCAGCACGTCGGGTAGCACGACCGATCCGTCGTCTGGCGGCGCATCGGACAGCGGCGCTTCCGGCGGCGGCATGTCCGGCGGCACGAAGTAAAACTGCGGCCGGCTGGCAGCCGGCCCCATAGCGCGTTTGTCCTAGGAGGGAAATCGATATGAGCAAACGATTCAACCGATGGCTTGTCTTGCTGGTACTGCCATTGTTCATGACGGTATCGCTTTCCGCCTGCCAGCGTGCAGGGGAAGAATCAGGCGGTGCCTCCTCGTCGGGTGACAGCAGCAGCGGCACATCTTCGTCCGGGGGCGGCATGTCCTCCGGCGGCGACAGCAGCAGTGGCGGCAGCAGCGACAGCAGCACCAGCAGCAGCGGTGGTGACAGCAGCAGTGGCACCAGCGGTGGCGGTACCGAGCCCACACCCTCGACCAGCCCGTCCAAGTCTCAGTGATCCTGAAGCCCTGAGGCTCCTCCGCAGGATCGGACGCAGGCGTCCGATCCTGACTTCCCGTCCGGCCGCAAGCGGCCCAACCGGTAATGTCTGCCAATGCCCCATGTCCTGATCGTCGATGCCGATACTGAGAGCTCTTGCGCACTGCGCGCAGTACTCGCCGATGAGGCGTGCACCTGTACCGTCGCAACCCACCTGAGGCAGGCGATCACCCAGCTTGCGCTGCAGCAGCCTGACTGGATCCTCGTCGCGCAGCAGCTGCCCGACGGCTGCGGCCTCGACCTGTTGCAGGAGGGCGGCAGCGATGATCCGCCGGGCCTGGTACTGATGGCAGACAGCCCTACCGTCGAGCAGGCGGTCGAGGCGTTCAGGCGCGGCGCCGCCGACTATCTGGTGAAGCCGCTCGACATGCGACGCGTGCGCCAGCTGATCGGCTCGCGCCGGCCACGGCGTTCCGACCTGCAGCGCTCTGCCGAGCCGCCGCAGCTGCTCGGGAATTCCGCCATCATGCAGACCTTGCGCGACCATATCGGACGCGTTGCACCGACCGAAGCCAGCGTGCTGCTGCTGGGTGAAAGCGGTACGGGCAAGGAGCTGGTCGCACAAAACATCCATGCAGCCTCACTTCGCCACCGCCAGCCCTTCCTGCCGGTGAACTGCGGGGCGATATCGCCCCAGCTCATCGAGAGCGAGATATTCGGGCACGAGCGCGGCAGCTTCACCGGCGCCGACCGCCAGCACAAGGGCTACTTCGAGCGAGCCTCGGGCGGCACGCTGTTCCTCGATGAAGTGATCGAAATGCCGATCGAGCTGCAGGTCAAGCTGCTGCGCGTGCTCGAGACCGGCACCTTCATGCGCATCGGAAGCAACCAGGAACTGCATACGGACGTGCGCATCGTGGCGGCCACCAACCGCGATCCGGAGGGTGCGATCGCCGAGGGCAGGCTGCGGCTCGACCTGTACCACCGGCTGAATGTGTTTCCGCTGCGGGTGCCCGCACTGCGCGAGCGCGGCAAGGACATTGAAATTCTTGCGCAGCATTTCCTCGACGAGTTCAATGGGTGCCACGGAACGGACAAGACGCTGTCGCCGAAAGCGATGGCTGCGCTCTGCAACTACCATTGGCCCGGCAATGTGCGCGAACTGCGCAATTTCATGCAGCGCGCCTACATCCTGTCGGATCGGGTGATCGAAGCGCCGCTGCTGGATACCGCGCCCGCACGCTGCACCGCCACTGCACTGACGCTGGCAGTGCCGGTCGGCAGCTCGCTGGCCGATGTGGATCGCCAGCTGATCTTCGCCACCCTCGAACTGTGCGGCGGGGTTAAGAAACGTGCCGCCGATTTGCTGGGCATCAGCCTGAAGACGCTCTACAACCGGCTCGAGGAATACAGCAATGATGACCGCGCGGCAGCGCTGCAGGCGCGCCATCCGGGCGTGCCGTCGGCCATCGTCGTTCCCGGCTACGAGAGCGGGTTGCTGAATTAATGCCTGCTGCCGCAGTCCAATCATGGCGCATGTGCGCGCCAATCTTCACTGAATGAAAGGACACCAGATGAGTCTCTCTTCCGATCCCTCCAAGGGAACACAGGGTCAGCAAGGCGCCCGCATCGTTCAGCGGCAGCCTGACGACAATAGCGGTCCCGGTCCCGATGTGATGGCGGCCGAGACCCTGCAAGGCGATGATGTAGTCAACCTGCAGGGCGACAAGCTGGGCAGCATCGAGGACATCATGCTCGACGTGCGCAGCGGCCGCGTGGCCTATGCGGTGCTATCTTTCGGCGGACTGCTCGGCATGGGCGACAAGCTGTTTGCCATACCGTGGGGAGCGCTGACCCTCGATGCCGACCGCAAATGCTTCGTGCTTGATTTGCCAAAAGACCGGCTGCAAAACGCACCCGGCTTTGACAAGGACCACTGGCCGTCGATGGCCGATGAAAGCTGGGCCGCGCAGGTCTATTCGTACTACAACCAGGAGCCCTACTGGCGGCAGTAGCCGACAGTAGCCGGCAGCCGCTTGCGGCAATACGACACCGGTGTCGGTCCTCGCGGGCATCGATCTGGCCGAAATATTCGGGCTGTCGATGCCCGCGCTGGAGCTCGTGCTGCGCGGCAGCGCCATCTACTGGTTCCTGTTTGCGATCTTTCGCCTGCTGATCCGGCGTGACGTCGGTTCGGTCGGCATTGCCGACCTGCTGATTGTCGTACTGGTGGCCGATGCCGCGCAGAATGGCATGGCCGGCGAATACAAATCCGTCACCGACGGCATCGTACTGATCTCCACGCTGGTCGCGTGGAACATGCTGCTCGACTGGCTCTCTTTTCGTTTCCGCATCTTCCGCCGCCTGCTGGAGCCGCAGCCGCTGCGGCTGGTCAAGGACGGACAACTCCTGTTGCGCAACATGCGCCGCGAATTCATCAGTGAGGATGAACTGTGGGCGCAGTTGCGGCAGGAGGGCGTAGACCGCCTCGACCAGGTCAAGGCGGTATACCTCGAAGCCGATGGCAATTTCAGCGTCATTCGCAAGGAAGACTGAGCCAGAGGCGATGCCGCGCGCCGGCGGGCAGGTTTTACAGCCCGGCGAGTAATTCCTGCACGGCCGACCTGACTGCGACCGGCGCCACTTCGGAAAGGCAGCGGTTGTCGCCACGCGGACACACGCTCTGGTAGCAGGTATGGCAGGGCACCGGCTGATACAGCAGGCGGTGCCGGACCTGCCATGGCGTGTGCTGCGGATTGGTCAGCGCATACAGGTCGACCACCGGCGTGCCGGTGGCTGCAGCGAGATGGGCCGGGGCGCTGTTGCAGCACACGAGTACGCGCGCACGCGAGATCAGCGCCGCCAGTCCGCCGAAGTCGAGCCGGCCGGCCACTGACGGCCAGCGTCCCGCATGTTCTCCGAAAATTTCGCGCAGCAGCGGCAATTCGTCGCTGCTGCCGGCAAATACCAGCGGCAGCTGCCCGTCCTGCTCGAGCAGTTCCGCGACCTGCCGCCAGTGCCGTGCCGGATAGCGGCGCGAGGAGGCGCTCGCTCCCGGATGGAGCAGTATCCAGTCGCCCGCCGGATCGATGCCGGCCAGCCGCAGCGCTTCGTCAGCGGCCTCGCGGTCATGCAGGCCGATGCGCAGGCCCATGCGCTCCGATGACGGGCGCCAGCCGAGGTGGGCGACCAGGTCGAGCTGCCGCTGCACTTCATGGCGCTGCAGCGTCTCCGGCTCCGGTTCGCGCAGCCAGTGGGTCAGCAGCTGGTACGGATTCTCGCGGCAGTGGGCGGCACGCAGCTTGATGCCTGCCATCTGGCACAGCAGCGCGGCCGGCAGCGGGCTCTGGCTGTAACTGGTGAAGATCAGCGCACCGTCGAAGCCGGCCGCAGCGAGTTGCGCGGCCATGGCCGGCACGCTGTCGGGCGCGGCCGGCACGCTGGCCTTCATCCAGGGCGCAGACCAGCACAGTACCCGTTCGACGCTGTCCAGCCGCTCGCCAGCCAGTGCCCCGGCCGTCGAGGTCAGCAGCGTGACCTGGTGGCCGGCCTCGGCCAGCGCGCGCAGCGCCGGCGCGCACATCAGGACATCGCCGGCGGCGTCGAGCCGGATGGCAAGCAGCTTCATGTGTCGTTCGAGCGAAGGTAGTGCGTGATGATGCGCGCCGCATGCGGCAGGTCGCGCGCGAGCCGGTGCGGCCGGCGCAGCGGGCCGAGCACCCATTCGGTCTCGTTGCCATTGTCGATCAGCAGCGTGCGGCAGCCGGCGCGCCGTCCCGCCTCCACATCATCGAGAATGTCGCCGACCATCCAGCTCATGCGCGTATCAATCCCGTGCTCGACCGCGGCGCGCAACAGCATCCCCGGGCCCGGCTTGCGGCAGTCGCACGCGAAGGCATGGCGTGCCAGCCGGCCGTGCGGCCAGTGCGGGCAATAGTAAAAACCATCCAGCCTCACGTCCCACGGCGCCAGCAACTCGTCGAGCCGGTTGCGCACGCCGGCCATGGCCGATTCCGGTATCAGGCCGCGCGCAATGCCGGACTGGTTGCTGACCACGAACAGCCGCAGGCCGAGCTGCTGCAGTGCATGCAGCGCCTCGCCGGCACCGGAGGACAGGCGAATGCGGTCCGGATCGACGTTGTAGGGCAGGTCGTCGACCAAGGTGCCGTCCTTGTCGATGAACAGCGCGCGGTTCACGGCCACGACGTCTCGCGCATCGGCAGGATGGTGATTTCCGGCACCACGGTGACCGCCGGCAGCTCGAGGATGTTGCAGATGGCGAGCGCGACATTGGCGGGATCCTGCAGCGTGCTGCGGTCGATATCGGGGAAACGGTCGAGCAGGAAAGGCGTCAGCATGCCGCCTGCCACTACCGCAGTCACCTTGATGCCCGCCGGCCGCAGTTCGGTGTGCAGCGCATGCGACAGCGCCAGCAGCCCGGTCTTGCTGGCGTGATAGGCGCTGGCATTCGGCCACTGACGCTTGGCAGCGGTCGAGGTGATGTTCACGATCTGGCCGCTGGCCTGTCCCATCATCTGGCGCGCCGCGGCGCGTGCCAGTACGAACGGACCGTGCAAATTGGTCTGAAGCACCCGGTCCCATTGCGCGACCTCCATCTCGGTCGCGCTGCAGGTGACATCGGTGCCGGCATTATTCACCAGCACGTCGATGCGCCCGAAGCGGTCGACGATGTGCCTTACCGCATGCTCGGCCTGCTCCTGCTGGCTGACGTCACAGGCCAGCGCCTCCGCTCTGTGGCCTGCTTCGTTCAGCCGCTGTGCAGTCGCCTCGGCGGCGGCCTGCTTCAGGTCGACCACCAGTACGCGCGCACCGCGGCTGGCCAGCTGCTCGCATAGCGCGCTGCCAAGGCCGCTGCCGCCACCGGTCACCAGTACGGCCTGGTCTTTCAACAGAATGGGATGGGACTGGGTCACATTACCTCCTTGCTTGCAGGGTGAATTCGGATATCGACCGGTGGACTGAGTGCGGCGAGCCGATGTTCCTTGGGCTTGCGTTTGGCATGGATGCTGCTAAACCTTGTTTGCAGCAGATCGTTTTCTCGAACGTAGGGCCTTGCAGGAGAACAGTATGTGGATCAGAAGAATGTCGTTGCCTGTCATCGTTGTTGCGGCACTGTCCGCCGGCTGCCAGGGGACAGGTGACCTGTTCGGCGGAAGCTCATCGAAAGAGACCCAGCCGATTGCGTCGAACGTGAATGGCACGGGCACCATCGTGTCGGTGGATACCGTGTCGCGCAAGGAAGGCATCGGCCTCGGCACTCTGGCCGGCGCAGCGGTCGGCGGCATCCTCGGCAGCCAGGTCGGCGGCGGTACCGGTCGGACAGTCGCCACGGCAGCGGGCGCGGCGGGCGGCGCGTATGCGGGACGTGAAATAGAAAAGCGGCGTGCGGGCGAGATTTACAAGGTGACGATCCGGATGGACGACGGAACGACCCAGTCTTTCGCGCAGGAAGCCGCTCCGACCATCAAGGCAGGCGACCGGGTACAGATCACCAATGGCGTGCTGACTCCGTTGTGAATCGGCAGCAAGGCAACTGACGATGCGCATGACGGGCGCGTCGTTTGATGCCTGCCAAAGCGGAAGGAATTTTCGCGCCGCCCCCACTCCAACCCAAGACCCAATCAAGCAAGGAGATTTGCAGATGGCCACGATCCACCTTGACACGGCCGCCAACTATCCCGGCGGCACCGTGATCACCCAGGAAAACATCATGCGACGTCCGCTGTTCCCCGCCATCCGGTGGGGAGCGGTGCTGGCAGGCGTGGCCGTAGGCATCTCGGTGCAGCTGGTGCTGACGCTGCTCGGCATCGCCAGCGGCCTGACGATGACCAGCATCCAGCAGGGCGAGGGGCCCGGGACCGGCGCCCTGATCTGGGCCGGCATATCGATGCTGATATCGGCGCTGGTCGGCGCCTATGTCGCGGGGCGGATGTCCGGCCTCAAGCGCAAGACTGACGGCATCCTGCATGGCGTGGTGTCATGGGCCGTGACGACGCTGCTGTTCGTCTGGCTCGCCACGTCGGCCGGCGGCTCGCTGCTGTCGGGCCTGTTTTCCAGCGTCGGGCAGGGGGCGACCGCGATTTCACAGAGCGGCGCCAGTGCCGGCGGCCTGACGGCCATGCTGAACCGGCAGCTCGGCACGGATGTCAAGCCTGAGGACATGAAAGTGCTGCAGGGTCATATTGCTGCCGGACGGCGTGACCAGGCGATCAGCTACATGAGTACCGACATGGGCATACAGCGCGAACGCGCCGCGACCGTGGTCGACCAGGCGCTGATCCTGTCCGGTTCCCCCGAGCAGGCATCGCCGCAGGGACGCGCGGCGGCCGACCGGGCGATCGAAGGCGCGAGTACTGCAGCGTGGGTAGTCTTCGGCGCGGTCGCCCTGTCGCTGGTGCTGAGCTTCATCGGCGGGGCGCTGGGAGCGATGGGTGCGCGTCGCACGACCTGGGCGGATTCGGGGGATGCGGGCAACGCCAATCTGGCTGCCCAGACCGGTCCGGGTTGAGCCATTTGCATGCACGTGAACTCGCCGGAGTAGACCCCTGTCTTAGTCTACTCACCGGAGAGCGCTTCATGCTGAAGAACTATGAGGGAGGGACCGGAACGGCGAACGCGCGTCGCAAGCGCTTCGCCTGCATGACCGCAGGCCAGTCGTCCGCGACCGAGCTGCTGCGTTCATGTCCGGTGGTTACGGCGACGGGCCAGGCGATGGGACGTGTGCGATCGGTACTAGTCGATGTGCGCAGCCGCCAGCTGCGCTTCGTGGTGGTTGCGCCGCAGGGCGGCAAGGCACCGGTCGTCATTCCATGGCAGGCCCTGTATTTCGATTCATCGCTGGTGCGGCTGGTGTACTACACCTTCTCCTGAAGCCGGCTTACGCGCACACCTCGGCCAGCGCCGCATCCCAGTCATTCACGAAGCGCGCAATCGAATAGCGTTCCAGTGCCCGCAGGCGCGCGCACGCGCCGAGCTGGGCTGCTATCCGGTGATGCCGCAACAGTTCGCGCATCCGCTCAAGCAGGCGCTCCGGCGCGGTATCGATATAGCCGCTGACGCCGTTCTCGATAACATTCGGCATCTCGGTCGTCGCCAGCGCGACGATCGGCATGCCGAGCATCATCGCCTCGATGAGGCCAAGTCCCAGGCTGGTGTAGCGCACCGGGTGGAAGAAAAAGCGGTAGCGGGCGCACAGGGCCGGCATCTCGTGCAGCGGCAGTTCGCCCAGACCGCCGACTTCCTCGCTGCCCATGCCCAGCAGGTCGATCGGCAACTGTTCGCGTGCCTGCGCAAAAATGTCGGCGCCCAGCCGGCGTCCGCGCTGCTCGAGATGGTTGATGACGGTGATGCCGCGCGCCAGTTCGCCTTGCCAGCGGTGGCCGGGATCGACTACGCCGTGTTCGATGACCCGCACCGGCGTCTTTCCGTTATCCCACATTAACGCGTTGAACGGAGTCACATGCACCAGCAGCACTCCGGGATCATCGACCGGATGCCGGGTATCGGTGGGATGAATGCGGGGCGGATCGTGTTCAATATAAATCTTCGGCAGCGCGCGCTGCGCTGCAGACAGCCATCGGTGCTGGTCCTCGGCAAACTGGTGATCGTCCTGAAACAGGATGCAGTCGAATTCCGCCTCCTGTACCGAGGCCAGCGGCTGGTCGAACACATTGTCTCCCCAGCGTAGGGTGCCGGTGCGGCCTCCGTAGCCGGGCGGGCGCCCAGGCTTCATCATCAGGTAGAAGTCGTGCGGTACCTGCGACAGGTAGTACATGTAGCTGCCATGGGTCAGCCAGGTAAGTATCTTGAGTCGGCGCATGCATCCGCTGCAGCAAGTGCTGTTCCATGATGCTTTTGTGCAGCCCCTGCGGCGGCACTCAATGCACGGGCGAAGCCTGCAGCTGCAGGCGCCACAAGGCGGCATAGGCGCCATTGCGTTCCATGAGCTGCGGGTGCGTTCCCTGTTCGACGATCCGTCCGTGGTCGAGCACGATGATCTGGTCGGCATGGATCACCGTCGACAGGCGGTGGGCGATCACCAGCGTGGACCGGTTGCGCGACAGCTTTTCGAGCTCCGACTGGATCGCGCGCTCGGAGCGCGAGTCCAGTGCGGAAGTGGCTTCGTCAAAAATCAGTACCGGCGGATTTTTAAGGATGGCGCGCGCAATCGCTATCCGCTGCCGCTCGCCGCCGGACAGCTTGCTTCCCCGCTCGCCGACTTCGGTGTCATACCCCTGCGGCAGCGACATGATGAATTCATGCACATGGGCGGCATTGGCTGCGGCAAGAATCTCGTCGTGCGTTGCCCCCGGCCTGCCGTAGCCGATGTTGTAGGCGATGCTGTCATTGAACAGCGTGGTGTCCTGCGGTACCAGGCCAATCAGCCGGCGCAGGCTGCGCACGCTGACTTCGCGCACATCCTGGTCGTCGATCAGGATCTGTCCGGCGCCGACGTCATAAAAGCGCAGCAGCAGCCGCGACAGCGTGGATTTGCCGGAACCGCTGCCGCCGACCACCGCCACGGTTTTGCCGGCCGGTATGGAGAAGCTCACGTCCTGCAGCACCGGCCTTTCCTGCTCGTAGCCGAAGACGACATGCCTGAACTCGACGCGTCCGGTCTGCAGGCGAAGTTCGGGCAGGTGATCGCTCTCTTCGAACTCCGGGCGCTCGCGCAGCAGGGCGATCATTTTTTCGATGTTGATCAGCGCATCGCGCGCTTCACGATAAACGAAGCCGAGCGAGTTCAGCGGCAGGCAGATCTGCAGCATGAAGGCATTGATCAGCACGAGATCGCCGACGGTCATGCCGCGGGTCAGGACATCCGAGCCGGCCTGCAGCATGACCGATGCCACACCGATCCCGATGATCGCGCTCTGGCCCACATGCAGCCGGAACAGCGCCCACTGGTTGTCGTAGGCGGCCAGGCCCCAGTCGCGCATGATGCCGTCGAAGCGCTGCACCTCCATCGCCTCATTCGTGAACGTCCGTACCACGTCGGCATTGATCAGGCTGTCGGCCAGTCGTCCCTTGGCGTCGCTGTCGAGCCGGTTCACGCGCCGCTGGTGGATCGCGCGGCGTGCAGTGAAGAGCACAGTGAAGCCGGTGTACAGAACGAAGGTGCCGGCGATGATGAGGGTGTACCAGTTGCTGTAGCGACTGACCATCACCGCCAGCACGAGCGAAATCTCTACCAGTGTCGGTACCAGCGTGAACAGGCCGACGCCCAGCAGGAAGGCCAGTCCGGCCGTACCCCGGTCGATGTCGGGCAGCAGGCCGCCGATGCGGCGCCGGGTGTGGAAGCGCGGGCCGAGGCTGTGCAGGTGCGAGAAAATTTTGCGCGCGAAGCTGGCGACCGCGACCTGGGTCACGCGCGAGAACACCAGGTCGCGCCATTCATTGAACAGCGTGCTGGCAAAGCGCATCAGCGCATAGCCGACCAGCAGCAGCGCGGGCAGGGCCGCAAGCTGCTCCGGCCGCGACAGTGCGTCGACGATGTTCTTCAGGATCAGCGGGACCGAGACAGTGGCCAGTTTCGCCGCGATCAGGAACAGCAGCGCAATGCCGACCCGCACGCGAAAGCGCACCAGCAGTCGCCAGATTTCGCGCGGCAGGGAAGTCGAGACAGGATCAGGCGTGCTCATGCAGGAGTCGAGGGGGCGACAAGATTTCTGACGGCCGCATCCCTGTTTGGTTCTTCCGGCGGCAGATGCCGGGCAGGCGGGAATGGCGCTTGCGTATATGCGCGGTCATCCATCGGCAACCATGAGGAGGAAGGACGATGACCCAGATCAGGCAGAGCATCGATGTCAACGTGCCGCTGCGAGCGGCCTACAACCAGTGGACACAGTTCGAAGATTTTCCGCGTTTCATGGAAGGCGTACGCGAAGTGCGGCAGCTGGACGATGCGCACCTGCACTGGCGCGCGGACCGGCACGGGCGAGAAATCGAATGGGACTCCGAAATTGTCGAGCAGGTGCCCGATCAGGTGATTGCATGGCGTGACGTCGGCGGTCCCGGCAACCACGGCCGGCTGCGCTTTGCACCGCTGGCCGAGGATGCGACCCGGGTCGAGCTGGAAATGGAGCTGGCGTCCCGGCTGCAGGGCAGCGAACAGGCGCAGCACGAGGCGGACTTGCGGCGGCGCATCGAGCAGGACCTGATGCGTTTCAAGCAGATGCTGGAGGAACAGGGCAGGGAGTCGGGGGCATGGCGCGGCGAAATCCATGCGGCCCAGACACAGCGTCCACCGTCGTCGTCGCCGCCGTTCGAAGTGTAAGCGGGGCGGGCAGGCCGCGCAGTTTTTACCGGCGGCGGAAAAATTTTCAGCCGCAGCAACGGCGCTCCACAGTGCCGGGGCCCGGCCACTCCTTGCCCGCAGCAGCCGTCATCTTGCAGGTATGCCAATTGCTGTCATCCGTCGACCGGCCGTCGGGTCGCTCGAGAGTGAAGCCCATGCAAAAAATCGCCTTTATCAGCGAACATGCATCGCCGATGGCGCTGCTCGGCGGCGCAGACGGTGGCGGGCAGAATGTCTATGTCGACCATTTGGCCCGCCAGCTTGCCCGTCTCGGCTACCCGGTGGACATTTTCACGCGTCGCGATCATCCGCTGCAGCCGGCGGTAGTCGAGTGGCGCAGCGGCGTGCGCATCGTCCATGTCGATGCCGGACCGGCGCGGACGCTGCCCAAGGAACAGTTGCTCCCCTACATGGCGGAATTCGGGCACGGGATGCTGCGTTTCATGCGTGCCGAGGGGCACCCGTATGCGCTGGCACACGCCAACTTTTTCATGTCGGGCATGGTGGCCCAGCAGCTCAAGCGCCTGATCGGCCTGCCCTATGTCATCACCTTCCATGCGCTCGGCCGGGTACGCCGGCTGTCGCAGGGACAGGCCGATGGCTTTTCTGACACGCGCTTTGCGATCGAGGAAGCACTGATGCGCGATGCCGACTGCGTGATCGCCGAGTGCGAACAGGATGAATGCGACATGCGGGATCTGTATGGCGATGCCTGCGTGCGGCAGGAGATCATCCCTTGCGGGTTTGATCCCGACGAGTTCTGGCCGGTGCGCGATACCGCGCGCGTCGGCCTCGGGCTTCCGCGCGGTGAATTCATCGTGCTGCAGCTGGGCCGCATGGTGCCGCGCAAGGGCGTCGACAACGTGATCCGCGCGGTTCAGATGCTGGCCGAAGGGCACCGCATCCGCGCGCGCCTGCTGGTGGTCGGCGGTGATGCCGGACATGCCGATCCACTCGACAACCCGGAGGTGCGCCGGCTGGCCGGACTCGCGCAGCAACTGGGCATCGGGCCGCAGGTCGAGTTCGTCGGGGCCCAGCCGCGCCATCGCCTGCGCGATTACTACAGTGCGGCCGACGTGTTCGTGACCACGCCCTGGTACGAGCCTTTCGGCATCACGCCGCTGGAGGCGATGGCCTGTGCGACACCGGTCGTCGGCAGCGCCGTCGGAGGTATCCGCAGCACGGTTGTGCACGGCAAGACCGGCTTTCTGGTACCGCCCAACGATCCGGCCGCGCTGGCTGCCCGCCTGGCAGAGCTGCAGCGTGATCCGAAGCTGGCTGAACGCCTTGGCTGGACCGGCTTGCGGCGCGCCCACCGCCATTTCACCTGGAGCCGGGTCGCGCTGCAGGTAGCGGCGCTGTATCGAAGCGTGCTCGCGCAGCAGCAGCAGCGGATGGTGTTCCCGACGCGGATGGCCGGCGATGCGACGGGCGTGGTCCAGTAAGCCGCCTGCGCGCGGCAGCATCGGGCTGATGCTCTGCATCGCCCTGGCTGCAGCGGGCGGGGTGCACCTGCTCGCGCCGCAGGCTACCGGTCCGCTGGATGAGTCGCTGGTACCGGCGGTCTACAGCTATCGTTCCGGTGCGCTGCCTGATTGCGGGCAGCTCAGCGGCCGCCAGTCGCCATCGACACCGGCACGCGAACTCGAGTGGGTAAGACTGGGAGGGCTGGGCCCGTCCGCACCGGCAGCAGCCGACGGCAAATGCCTGGGCGAGCCCATCGCACTCTAGCCGGCAGGCCCGGCCAGGCGAGGATTACATTTTGTTCTGCGTGTTGGTGGCCGCGTCCTGGACGCGCTCGCCGCCGCGTTCCACATCCTTGCCGAAGCCGCGCATCGTGTTACAGCCGGCCAGTGCCATGCCGATAGTCAGGACACCGATCCAGCGTGCGATTTGCGTGAATGAGTTTGTTCTCATGTTGCCTCCTGGGCCTTGGGCGCATTAGTGATGGGTCGGTCAATGCACGCGCGTAGTCACGCGTGCAGTCGGCGTGACGGTAGTCACCGTCTTCGGCGGCCGGCGCCGTTGCTGCAGCCATTGCCATGCGGTGCTCGCGATGCGGGACACCATGCGCAGCCGTGCCGGGTCGCGCAGCAGCAGCACGGCCGCTGTCAGCAGCGCACGGCCCGTGCCGGGGGATTCCCGTTCGCGCCACTGACGCTCGCGACGCTTGTTCGCGCGTCGCTTCTGCGCCGCATGCTTGCCTGCGCTGAGCAGGCGGGGTGCCATCAGCACCAGCAGCGCGACGCCACCGGCCACCCACAGCGGGTGCTCCATCATCCACTGCACCGGCTGGCTGCGGCCGGGCGTTTCGCCGCTGGCAACCGGCCGGTGTCCGGGACCCGTTGCCATTCGTGCCTGCGGGCCGCCGGGCTGCTCGCCGGTCAGCATGCGCCGGTAGAGCGCGCGGCTGGCTTCGATCTGCTCCAGCAGCGCGCGGCGCTCATCCTCCAGCGACGGCTTCATAGGCTCTCCTTGACCAGTGCGACGTCACGCTTGAGTTCCTCGCGCAGCGTGTTCAGGCCGGCCGTCTTGCCGGTGTGCTGTCGTGCCAGCGCGATCCCGGCACCGGCGCCGCCGGCATACAGCAAGACGACAAACCAGGCTGCGAGCGCGCGGTATTCGCTGTCCCAGAAACTGACAATGATCGCGATTCCGAGGAACAGCAGCACGAACAGCCCCAGCAGCGCTGCCACGGCGTAGCCGACGAGTTGCAGGACCAGTTCGCGGCCCTGCAATTTCAGCTCGATGCGCAGCAGCGCGATGTAGTCGCCGAGCCGATCGAGCGCGATCAGCGACAGCTGGCGGGTTTTCTGCAGGGTTTCCAGCACGCGCGCCTCCTGTCTGCCCAAGAAGCTCATTTTCAGCGCCGCATGATGGCGCCGAGCAGCAGGCCGACGCCGGCAGCGATCGCCAGCGATTGCAGCGGCTTGTCCTTCACGTAATCCACGGTCATGTCGCGGCCCTGGCTGAACTGCTTGGTGGCCTGTTCGGCTATGCCGCGTGCCGCATAGCGCATCGAGGAGAAGCGGGCGAGAATGCGGTCGCGCGCTTCCTGCAGTTCATTTTCGTTGAGTGTCGATGCGTGAGACATCAGTGCGTCGAGATCACTCTTGAGCATCGACAGTTCGTCGCGCATCCGGTTGGCCTTGTTGCCTATCCCGCCGGCGGTCGTGCCGCTGCCCGCCATGCTGCTGCCTGCCGCGCTGCCGGAGCTGCTTCCGGAGCTGCTGCCGGTGCCGCCTTTGTGCAGTCCCGTCGATTCGGATCCGGTGGTCGGGTAATTGGTTTCCATTGCTATCGTCTCCTGCGGTTGCGTTTCAGGGAAGGCGACGGTCGGGCACACGCGCCGCCAGGGCGGCGAATATCGCCGCGGAGAACCTGCGCCCGTCCGTTATTGGATAGGCAAGTACCGTGCCCCAAAGTTCATTGGTTTGATCCGCGTCGGACGACGTTCCGCCGTGCAGGAAGTTTGTGTCGCCAAAGGACGCCCGGGCGGCTCGCTTGATGCAGTCGTGTCCCGGGTGCTGCGGCCGGCGTGAAGATGGGCAGGCTGCGTCGGTCGGACAGGGCATCGTGGCCTGCATGCTAAGATTTCGCCGACCCGCAATCGGAGTCCATCAATAACAAAGGGAGACCAGATTTGAAGACCCATACCATGACCCTTGCGCTGGCTGCGGCCATCGCTGCGCCGGCAGCACACGCGCAGGTTTCCGATGACACCATACGCATCGGTTTCATCACGGACATGTCGGGCGTCTATGCCGATGTCGACGGACCGGCCGGCGCCGACGCAATCAAGATGGCGATCGCCGATTTCGGCGGCAACGTGAACGGCAAGAAAATCGAGTTCCTGTCGGCAGACCACCAGAACAAGGCGGACATCGCCGCCAGCAAGGCGCGCGAATGGTTCGACCGGCAGGGTGTGGACATGCTGATCGGCGGCACCAATTCGGCAACCAACCTCGCCATGGCAAAAGTGGCGGCCGAAAAGAAAAAGCCGTTCATCTCGGTCGGTGCCGGCACCTCGCGCCTGACCAACGAGGAATGCACGCCGTACACCATTCATTACGCCTATGACACCGCCTCCATGGCGCGCGGCACGGCGGCAGCCCTGACCAAGCAGGGCAACAAGGACTGGTATTTCCTGACGGCCGACTATGTATTCGGCCTGTCGCTGGAAAACGATGCCGCGCAGATCGTGAAGTCACAGGGCGGAAAGGTGGTCGGCTCGGTGCGGCATCCGCTGGCAGCCTCCGACTTCTCGTCCTTCCTGCTGCAGGCGCAGACCTCGAAGGCGCAGGTGCTCGGGCTGGCGAATGCGGGCGGCGATACCGTCAACTCGATCAAGGCGGCCAACGAATTCGGCATCAACAAGAAGATGAAGCTGGCGGGCCTGCTGATGTTCGTGAATGACGTGCATGCACTGGGCCTGAACGTCACGCAGGGCATGTACCTGACCGATGGCTGGTACTGGGATACGAATGACGAAACCCGCGCCTGGGCCAAGCGCTTCATGCAGCGCAACAAGAAGGCGCCGTCGATGCTGCATGCGGGGAATTACTCGGCTGCCGGTTTTTACCTGAATGCCGTCAAGGCCACCGGCACCGACGATGGTGACAAGGTGATGGCCAAGATGAAATCGACGCCGGTCAATGACGTCTTTGCGAAAAACGGCGTCGTCCGCCCGGACGGCCGGATGGTGCATGACATGACCCTGATGCAGGTGAAGGCGCCGTCCGAATCCAAGTATGCATGGGACTATTACAAAGTCATCCAGGTGATTCCCGGCGAGCAGGCGTATATGACCAAGGCAGAGACCAAGTGCTCCCTGTGGAAATGAATTGATTGCTTCATAATCGACGGCGCGGCTATCCGCGCCGTTTTTTTTTGCCCTTACAAAAACAAGATCGGAGACCCAACGTGAAAACATTCCTGCTGCTTGCGCTGTTGCCCCTGCAGCTGCTTGCTGCCAGCCTGCCTGACGGTTTCGAGGGGCTGCCCTGGGAGGCGCCGGTTTCCCGCCTGGCCGACGCCCGCAAACTGGCCGAGACCAAGGCTTACCAGTGTTTCCGCAGCGGCGAAGGACAGAGCCGTGTGGGCGACACGCAGGTCAGCAACCTGCGGCTGTGCTTCTCCGGCGACCGCTTCTATTTCGCGCAAATGGAATTCGTCGGACAGAAAGCCTACGAGTCGCTGCTGGCGCATGCGAAGTCGTCATGGGGCGAAGGTCGGTCCGGCCAGCGCTTTACCGAAACCCATGTCTGGGGCGGAGGCGAAGAGAAAGTGTATGTCGAGCTCGAGTTCAGCAAGCTCGACGACCGCGGCACGCTGGCACTGGTCTACTTGCCGATTTACCGCGAAACCCAGGAAGCCACACGCCAGGAGCGGGCGCGGGCGCGGCCGGGCGCCGGATTCTGAACCGGCGCGCCGATTGCCTGAGCTGCCTGTTTTGCCGGGGCCGCCAAAGAAAGTTTCCTGTAGGGAACTTTGATAATTATCAATCGTCTTGCATAATCGAAATATTGCGCGTTCGGCCAACCCGTCACGCGCCAAGCTCACGCTACTGACGGTGGTGCGCATCATCGCAACACCTGTACCGGTAGTGAACCTGGCCCTTCGTAATGCAGACAGTGATGAAACCGCTCCGGCAGGCTTTGCGTCGGGCCAGCGTCCGTATCGGACTGGCCTGGGCGTTCGGCTGCGCGCTGCTGGTAGCCCTGGTCTGGTCGGCTGCGCAGCTGAAAATAGAGCAGGACCAGCAGCAGCTCGTCGACAAGGCGCTGCTCGATACCAGCTTCCGCGCAAAGTCCTATGAAGAGCAATTGCTGCGTGCCGTCGCGCAGATCGACCAGCTGTCGATGTCGATCAAATACCAGTGGGAGCGGCGCAATATCCCGATCGACCTGGAAGAGCAGTTTCTGCGCGGCGTCTACCAGCGCCATTTCTATCCTGTCGTCATCAATGCCAACGGCGTGGCGGTGGCCAGTACGCGCATGCTGGCTCGCGGCACCTACATGGGCGACTTGGATTTCTTCCTGCGTGCGAAAAGCTCGCCGCAATCCGCCCTCTATATATCGCCGCCGACCGAAGGACGGGGCGGCTTCGCAGGCAAGCAAATCGTTCGCTTCTCGCGCAGCCTGAACAAACCGGATGGCAGTTTCGATGGCGTGGTGCTGATTTCGGTCCAGGCCGATTATCTCGCCGATTTTCATGACCTCGGCAAGCTGGGCAATGGCGACTTTGTCGCTGTCCGGTATACCAGCGGCGCGCCGCTAGTGGCGCGCGCCGCCAATGGCCGGGCACCGCATTTTTACCTGTCGAGTCCGGGTGCTACCGGCGACGAGGGTGTACGGGTCGACCCGCCCGAGGCCTTCCTCGACCGCCAGTCCCGCATCGTCAGCTGGCGTCGGCTGGAGGGTTATCCGCTGGTGGCGGTTGCCGCGACCGGCCTCGCCGGCGCGCTTGAACCCTATCGCGAAACCGAGAATACCTATCAGGGGATCGCGGCGATGGTCAGCCTGCTGCTTGGCCTCGGCGCACTGTTTGGCGCCATGGCCCAGATCCGGCAGGCGGCCCAGCGCCGTCACGACGCCGAGGTGCAGTCGACCTTCAGGCTGGCGGTCGATGGTGCGCGCGAAGCGTTTTACATGATGCTGCCGACCGATGCGCAGGACGAGGACTGGCTGATCGAGGATTGCAACGAGCGTGCCGCCGAACTGCAGGGACGCCAGCGCAGTGAGCTGGTCGGCTATACGCTGTCGCTGCTGTACACCGGTGCCGAGCTGGCATCGCTGCAGGTCTTTTTCCGCCAAGTGCGGAAAGAGGGATTTCTCGAAGAGGAATTCCATGTGCCTTACGGGCACGTTCACGCAGCCGGCTGGTTCCAGCGGCGCGGCGTCCGCTCGGGCAACGGCATTGCGGTAACCGTGCGTGACGTTTCCGAGGCGCGCCAGCAGGCGGAGACACTGGCGGCCATGGCGCGCACCGATGCACTGACCAGCCTGCCCAACCGTCACTGGCTCAACGATTACCTGCCGGGTGCACTGGCCGCAGCCGATGCCGCGTCGGACAAGCTCGCGCTGCTGTATCTCGATCTCGACAATTTCAAGCACATCAATGATGCGCTGGGCCACCGCACCGGCGACGAAGTGCTGGTGGCGGTCGCGCGCTGCCTCGGCCAGACGCTGAATGGCCGTGGCCATCTGGCGCGGATCGGTGGCGATGAATTTACCGTGATCGTGGAAAACGTGACCGATCGCGTGCAGCCCGCCCGCATCGCCAGCGAGCTGATCGACTCGCTCGGCGGCCTCGGAAAAGGCACGGACTGGCGCATGTTCAGCCTGAAGGCCTCGATCGGCATCAGCCTGTTTCCCGATGACGCGCGGGAGGTCGGCGGCCTGCTGCGCGCGGCCGACATTGCCATGTACGAGGCGAAGTCCGAGGGCAAGGCGCAGTTCAGGTATTTCGACGACGCCTTCGCGCAGAAGATCCGCCACCGGATCTCGATCGAGCAGGCGCTGGACATGGCGATCCGGCGCGATGAGTTCATCCTCTATTTCCAGCCGCGTGCCGACGCCCGTACCGGCGAGATGTGCAGCATGGAGGCGCTGATCCGATGGCGCCATCCCGAGCGGGGCCTGGTCGGGCCGACCGAGTTCATCGGCATTGCGGAACAGACCGGCCTGATCGTTCCGATCGGTGAACTGGTCGTGCGCAAGGTCTGCGCGCAACTGGCGGCATGGCGGGCAGCCGGCCTCCGGATGATGCCGGTGTCAGTCAATGTATCCGCGCTGCAGTTGAAGAATGGCCAGTTCCGGCAGGTGCTTGCCGACAGCCTGCGCCAGTACGACCTGCCGGCATCGCTGCTGGCGATCGAGCTGACGGAATCCAGCATGCTGGACGAAGGCGGCGCCGCCCAGGACGAGTTGCGCCAGCTGCACCGGATGGGCATCGAGCTCGAGATCGATGATTTTGGCACCGGCTATTCGTCGCTGTCGAAGCTGCAGAGCCTCGATATCGATGTGCTGAAAATTGACCAGTCCTTCGTGCGCCAGCTCGGCACCGACCGGCAGGCCTGGGCCTTGTGCCAGTCAATGGTGTCCGTCGGCCGCAGCCTTGGCATCGCGGTGGTCGCCGAGGGCGTCGAAACAGGGCTGCAGCTGGAGATCCTGCGCGAGATGGGCTGCCACCAGATCCAGGGTTACCTGATCTCTCCGCCGGTCCCGCCGGAGCAGATTCCGGCACTGGCCGGCGAGCCGTTCTTCTCGGCGCTCGAACAGGGCGCGTGACGGTCGCGCTCAGCCGCCGAACAGGCTGCGCAGCTTTATCTCGTCGGGCGCGTCGACCACGCCTTTTTCGGTAATCAGCGCCGTCACCAGCTCGGCCGGCGTCACGTCGAACGCGGGATTGCGCACCTGCACGCCGGGCGCCGACCATTGCGCCTCCCTGAAACCGGTGACCTCGGACGGCGCACGCTCTTCGATCGGTATCTCGCGACCGCTGGCCACCGACAGGTCGATGGTCGACAGCGGGCAGGCGACATAGAACGGAATCCGGTGCCGCTGCGCGAGCACGGCCACCATGTAGGTGCCGATCTTATTGGCCACATCCCCGTTGGCGGCCACGCGGTCGGTGCCCACCACCACGGCGTCGATTTCGCCGCAGGCCATCAGGTGGCCGGCCATGTTATCGGTGATCAGGGTGACGGGTATCTTCTCCTGCACCATCTCCCACGCAGTCAGTCGCGCACCCTGCAGGAAAGGCCGCGTCTCGTCGGCGAACACGCTGATGCGCTTGCCGGCGGCGACCGCCGAGCGGATCACGCCCAGTGCCGTGCCATGGCCGGCGGTGGCCAGTGCGCCTGCGTTGCAGTGGGTGAGCACGCGCGCGCCGTCGGGCAGCAGGACGGCGCCATGCTCTCCCATCTGGCAGTTGATGCGAATGTCCTCGGCATGGATGAGCTGCGCTTCATGCAGCAGTGCACGCGCGATTGCCTCGACCGACGTCCCGCCGTGCGCATCGCGACAGGCCCGCATGCGCTGCAGCGCCCAGAACAGGTTGACCGCCGTTGGCCGGCTGCCGGCCAGCAGCTCGAAGCCGCGCTCGAGCGCAGCGTCGAATGCGGCGCGTGGCTGATCCTGCATGCGCAGCGCCTCGAGCGCGACGCCATAGGCGGCAGCAACGCCAATGGCCGGCGCGCCGCGCACGATCATCGTGCGGATGCCTTCGGCAACGCCGGCCGCCGAGTCGAAGGACAAGTACTCGAACACGGCCGGCAAGCGGGTCTGGTCGATCATTTCGAGCCGGCCTGGCGCCGGCGCTTCCTGCCAGCGCAGCGTGACGACCGCATCGCCTGCGAGATAGCCGGCCATGTCAGTCACCCTCGAAGGTACACAGGGTGAATACCGGCAGCCCCATCTGCCTGAGCC
>JAIXTG010000326.1 GCA_027484285.1 Oxalobacteraceae bacterium
AAGCTGGCCTTCTCGAACGGAATGCCCTTGGCCTTGGCTTCCGCTTCGGTCACGCCCATCCACGCGATCTCGGGATCGGTATAGGCGACCGACGGAATCGTCATTGCATCGAACTCGACCTTGTGGCCGGCGATCACCTCGGCCGCAACCTTCGCTTCATTGGTGGCCTTGTGCGCCAGCATCGGGTCGCCGCAGATGTCGCCGATTGCGAAAATGTGCGGCACATTGGTGCGCTGCTGGCGGTCGACCGGGATGAAGCCGCGCTCGTTGACGATCACGCCGGCCTTGTCGGCGGCGATCTCCTTGCCGTTCGGGCGGCGGCCGACAGCCAGCAGCACCATGTCGTACAGCTGCGGCTCGGCCGGCGCATTGTCGCCTTCGAAGCTGGCCAGCAGGCCGTCGGCGCGCGCCTCCAGCTTCGTGACCTTGGTCTTCAGCATGATGGCTTCGTAGCGCTTCTCGATGCGCTTCTGCAGGGGCTTCACGATATCGCGGTCGGCAGCGGGTATCAGGCCGTCGGCAAATTCGACCACGCTGACCTTCGCACCGAGCGCGTCATACACGCAGGCCATCTCGAGGCCGATGATGCCGCCGCCGATCACCAGCATGCGCTTGGGAATCTGGCGCAGCTCGAGCGCGCCGGTGGAATCGATCAGGCGCGGGTCGTCATACGGGAAGCCCGGGATGCGCGCGACCGAAGAACCCGCCGCGATGATCGCGTTTTTGAATGCAATGGTCTTCACGCCGTCGGCGGTTTCCACTGCCAGCGTGGTCGGCGACGAGAACGCCGCCTTGCCCTGCACTACTTGCACCTTGCGCGCCTTGGCTAGGCCCGACAGGCCGCCGGTCAGCTTCTTGATGACGCCTTCCTTCCAGCCGCGCAGTCCGTCGAGGTCGATCTCGGGCTGGCCCAGCTTGACGCCGAAGTGGGACATTTCCTCCGCCTCGGTAATGACCTTTGCCGCATGCAGCAGCGCCTTGGAGGGGATGCAACCGACATTCAGGCAGACGCCGCCGAGCGCTGCATAGCGCTCGACCAGCACGACCTTCTGGCCGAGGTCGGCGGCGCGGAAGGCCGCCGTATAACCGCCGGGGCCGGCGCCCAGCACCAGCGTGTCGCATTCGATATCGGCCTTGCCGGCGAAGCTGGCCGCAACCGGTGCAGCGGCCGGGGCGGGCGCCGGCTGTGCCGGCGAGCCGTAGCCTCCGGCGGCGGGCGCGGCCGCCGAAGCCGGCGACGTGGGCGCATTCGGTGCAGCGGCAGTGGCCCCTGCCGTCTCAAGCATCAGGATGAGCGAACCTTCGGCCACCTTGTCGCCCAGCTTGACCTTCATTTCCTTTACCACGCCGCCTTCCGAGGCAGGAATTTCCATGCTGGCCTTGTCGGACTCGACCGTGATCAGCGACTGCTCGCGCTGAATGGTATCGCCGGGCTTGACCAGCAGTTCGATGACTTCGACTTCCTTGAAGTCGCCAATATCGGGGACTTTGATTTCGATAATGCTCATGTGGGGACTCCGTTATCTTTGCAGCGGAAAACTGATCACGCGACTGGGCAGTGCGGAACTCTTGTCGAACTCCGCGCCCGCCTGCACGCCAATCTCGGCGATCTCCCTGGCGGTTTCGACCCGGTCCCATGCGGCATGCATGGCACCCAGCGCAAAGCACTTGCCGCTGCCGATCGCCCAGAAACGATCGAAGCTGAACACTTCGCGGTACGAATACACGCCGAAAATGCCGTGGGGGTTGGCGATCAGGGTGGTGATCTGGGACGACTCGTACGGGTCGTCCTCTTCTTCCTTCACGTTCAGGAAATACCTGTCTTTCAGAATCTGGTGCACGCGCGTGAAGGTCTCAAACACTTCGTCGCGCGAGCCCAGCAGGCAGTCATCGCCCATCTCGGCCAGCAGCTTTTTCATGACCGGGAAATGCGCGGTGGTGCCCGACAGCGAGATGTACGAACCGTTGACCTCGATGATCTTTTCGTTCGCCTCATACCCGTGCGGCAGCCGGGTGTCGCCGAAAGTCACCAGCGAGTCGGCCGCGATCGCAATCTGGTCGCCCTTGCGGACGACGACGCAGGTCGTCATCGCCACTCCTTACAGCAGGGTCTTGCGCAGGTCGGCCAGCACCTCGCCGAGATACACCGTGAAGCGCGCGCCAAGCGCGCCGTCGATCACGCGGTGGTCGTAAGACAGCGACATCGGCAGCATCAGGCGCGGCGCGAAGGCCTTGCCATCCCAGACCGGCTTGATGGCCGACTTCGACAGGCCGAGGATCGCGACTTCCGGCGCATTGATGATCGGCGTGAATGAGGTACCGCCAATGCCGCCGAGCGACGAGATGGTGAAGGTCGCGCCCTGCATGTCGGCCGGCTTCAGCTTGCCCTCGCGCGCCTGCGCGGACAGTTCGCCCATTTCTTTCGCGATCTGCGCAATGCCTTTCTGGTCGGCGTTCTTCACCACCGGCACCACCAGGCCATTCGGCGTGTCAGCCGCAAAACCGATGTTGTAAAAATGCTTGAGGATCAGGTTTTCACCGGCCGCGTCCAGCGAGGCATTGAAGGCCGGGAATTTCTTCAGTGCGGCGACGCTGGCCTTGATCACGAAGGCAAGCATGGTCAGCTTCACGCCGGACTTGGCGAGCGACTCGTTGGCGCTCTTGCGGAATTCTTCCAACTCGGTGATGTCGGCTTCGTCGAACTGCGTGACATGGGGGATCATCACCCAGTTGCGGTGCAGGTTCGGTCCGCTGATTTTTTTGATGCGCGACAGCGGCTCGAGCGAGGTTTCGCCGAACTTCGAGAAATCGAGCGAGGGCCACGGCAGCAGGCCGAGCGCGGCGCCGCCGCCAGCGGCAGCTGCAGGCGCGGCTGCCCCGCCAGCCATCACGCCTTTCACGAAACCTTGCACATCCTCCAGCAGGATGCGGGCCTTGGGACCGGAGCCGGTGACGCGCGACAGGTCGACGCCGAGCTCGCGAGCGAATTTGCGAACCGACGGCGAGGCATGCGGCTTGTGGCCATCGGCAGCGGCTGCCGGTGCCGGTGCCGGTGCCGGTGCCGGTGCCGGTGCCGGTGCCGGTGCCGGTGCCGGTGCCGGTGCCGGTGCCGGTGCCGGTGCCGGTGCAGTGGCGGGCGCAGGTGCCGGCGCTGCTGCCGGTGCGGCAACCGGCGACTGGGGTGCGGCCGCTGCCGGTGCAGGCGCCGCTGCAGGGGCAGGTGCAGCGACTGCTGCGCCGCCGTCGGCCGCGTCGATCACCATGATCACCGAACCTTCGGACACTTTGTCGCCGAGCTTGATCCGCAGCTCCTTCACCACGCCGGCGTGGCTGCTCGGGATCTCCATGCTGGCCTTATCGGACTCGACGGTGATCAGCGACTGCTCCGCTTTCACGGCGTCGCCCGGCTTGACCAGCAGTTCGATGACTTCGACTTCCTTGAAGTCGCCGATGTCGGGCACCTTGATTTCTGTTGCGCTCATTGTTTTTGCTCCGTGGTTTCCCGGCGCATGCGATGCGGTATTTCGCATTCAACAAGCGCGCCGTGACTTATTTTTCGAGTTCGTCGGCGGGCAGCCTGGCCGGCGCCCGCCGCATGGACTTAGGTGACGTCAGACGGTGGCCGGGTTCGGCTTGTTCGGGTCGAGGCCGTACTTCTGCACGGCTTTGGCGACCAGCGACACATCGATCTTGCCGTCGTCTGCCAGTTGCTTGAGTGC
>JAIXTG010000249.1 GCA_027484285.1 Oxalobacteraceae bacterium
GCCATTGAAATCAGGAAATTGTCTGTACACACAGAACTATGTTCGGCAATTTGGAACCCAGATTCGTCGGTGAGCGAACACGCTCAATTTTTTGATGAATCCATGAGGATGATTGCGATGATGAATAGCACCCAGCGAAGCCCCCTGCGTCGATCAATTAGCCAGCCGGCTCCGGCAAGCAAAAAGATTTTGGCTGAATCCGATATACAAAACCGGATTGCAGCTCTCAAAACGAGGGAGCGGAAGCAGGCGGTCGCCGCCTTCAGGCAATCACCCGAACTGCAGGGCTTGAAGGCAGCAATCATTGATCAGTGGGTCCGCGATGCCAGCGCCGGCGTGGCTACCGGCGGGTTGACTTCCCGTTTTGCCGACTGCCAGCTGTCGAGTGAACAGAAGTCGAGGGTCGTGAGCTTTGCGCTGCAGCACCTCGCGCCCTCCCCCACCGATGACGAGACAACCGGCATCGTGAAGCAGTACGTAATAGCCAACAGACTGATCGAGCAGTGCCTCGGTCTGAAGCAGCTGACGATGCGCGCGCAGGGGCAAGGTATGCTGGAGCTGGCATTTACCAGCATCATTGCCGAAGTACCCTTCATCCAGGACGCCCCGGAATTCGGATGGCTGAAGGCTGCCGTCGATAACGGTGCGCCCAACATAGCTCGGGTCGAACGAACCGAGAAAGCCGGAATGAGACTGGGGATCGCTCGGGCAATGCAGACTTTGCTGGGCGCCCAGCCGCATCGGATCGCAGCACGGGACCCGATTCGCGGGAAGGAACCCCCCAGCTTTTATCTGGGCGAGGACGAAGTTCAGCGCTTTATCGCCGGCGTCGACCGACTGATCGCCGGGCAAGACATCGAAGAAATCGAACTCGACATGGTCGAGCGATTCACTCCGCGCCTGCAGCGCCATATGCCAGAGACCATGCAGGCCGAGTTCGCGGATTTCGTGGATCTGCTGAATCTTCGCAAGGAGCAGGAGCGGGGCTGAAGAGCGTTCACCTCTTCGAAGGGGGCGGGTGTCATCCTGCCCTTTTTTCATGCAGGCGCTCGCCCCGCTGCCATCACCGCCAAGTGGACGAAGGCTTTCGCTACAATGCGAGGCTCAGTCCTCAGCCACGCATCACATGAAACTCGCCACCTGCGAGTTTCATTCACGTCCCAGCCTGCTCCACCACATACCCTAACCCATTGATTCCAAAGGTATCTGCTTGCCTTACCGTTCCCGCGTGTGCCATGCTATTTCGGCCTAGCTACCCAGTTTTGGGTAGCTAGCTGGGTAGCTAGAAAACGGTGGAATTGACGTTCCACCTGTTACGACAAAACACGAAATAACGGGACGGAAACCATGGCCAAACCGCTGCACCAGCTCGACGACATTCAACTGCGCCGCTGGGTCGTCGCCGGCACACCGGTGGCCAAATCCGATGGCGGCGGCTTGACCTTCACGCTATCAGCCGCAGGCGCGGCCAGCTGGGTCTTGCGCTATCGCGTGGCCGGCACGATTCGGCGAGAAATGACCATCGGTAGCTACCCGGACCTGACGCTGGCCGAAGCGCGCAAGAAGGCGCAAAAGCTGCGCGTGTTGATCAGCGATGGCAAAGACCCAGCGCTCGAAAAGCAGAAAGACAAGACGCGCCAGCAGGCTGACTGGACGATGCGCGATCTGGTGGCCGACTACCGTGCTCACGTACTGAAGCTGCCGACCTACGCTGCCGATACCATCAAGTATCGCAACTATGACATTGACCAAGTGGTACTGCCCAAACTGGGACACCGGCGCGTGGCAGATATCTCGACCGTCGACCTCGTCTTTTTACTGAAGCAACTCAAACGCTCATGGCTGATCTGCAAGCGCATCCGAACGGGTCTGGGCCAATTGATGGACCATGCGATCGCGCACGGGCTAATCGTCACCAACCCGGTCACCGGCATCAAACTGAAGGCCTTGAAAGGCGAACGGCCGCCGGTCAAAAAGCGCGTGATGCTTTCGACCGCTGAACTGTCGACTCTGCTGCGCTCGACGGGCGAGATCGGCGTAGCCAATGCACTGGCGCTGCGTATTTTGCTGGCCACCTGCGTGCGCGGCATCGAGCTCGTGCGCGCCGAATGGACGCACATCGATTGGCAGCGCGCGACCTGGTGGATACCGGATGAGTCGGTCAAGACGCGCACCGGCTTTTTGGTGCCGTTGACGCCAACCGTGCTCGACTGGTTCCAGCAACTGAAAGCGCTGGCGGACGAATCGAAGTACGTGCTGCCGGCGCGCAGTACTCGTCGAACAAAACACGGTGACAACCATGTCGGTCGCACGACCTTGTGGGCGGCTATCACCCGGGCGTTCGAGCGCGGCCAGCTTGATATCACGCGCTTTACCCCACACGACACGCGCTCGACCGCCAAGGGCCATTTGCGCAACCTGGGCGTATCAAAGGAAATATCCGAAATTGCGTTGAATCACAAGCTCGAGGGGATGGAAGCCGTCTATGACGTGCGCGAGGAAATACCGGAGCGGCGCATTGCTCTCGAGCGCTGGGCCACGTTCTTGGTCGAATGCGAGAACAGTGGGCCGCCGACGCCGCGAGGCAACGTCATTGCGCTGCCCGGGCGGCACGCTGCATAAAAAAGGCCCCGCAATCGCGGGGCCAAGTCGGGCACGGCTGAGACTGCAGCGAGAGGAGATCACCGCACCGTGCCCGGGAGCACTTCACCAAAGTTCGGTGACAGGTAAAGGAGCCGCTCGTCGTGGCGCCGTTTGACCAGTCCGGGCAGGACCTTGCCGGCCGCTTTGGTCCATGCCAGGAACCCGTCGGCGGCGCCATCAAAGTCGCCGCGGTTATGCCGCATGCGGATCTGACTGCGCTGTAGGTTGCCTAGCCCCACATTGAATGCAAACGATGCCAGTGCATCCAGACGAGGCTGAGACAGGCCCCCGGGACAAAGACGGCGTACGCCCATCTCAAAGCGGCGCAGATCAGCCTTGAGAATTGCATCGACCTCCTCGTGCGAAAACGTTCGGTTATCTGCCAGGCTCAGCGGATAGCGCCGCCGCTCGTCCACCGGCAGCTTTGCCTGCTCCGGATACAGCACGTGCCCGACGCCCACAGTCCACAGCTGCGCGGGACAACGGTAGGGGCGTAGCCGCACGCCTTCGTGGTGCTTGATCTGGACAATGGCGCGGTCCGAGATCATTTCTTGAATGCTTGGGTGCCGAACCAGAAGGCGATGACGGCCGCCCATATTTGCTGCGTGTCGTCGTCCCACACCAGGTTCATCATTTGCTCAAACGGCACCCCGGTGGTCCACGCATACCAGACGCCAGCAACGTCGATCGCCACCAGCAGGAAGAACAGCCCGTAGGTGACGGTGGGGCGCACCATCGCGCGCGCATTGATCACCCAGCGCGAAGCGCCCTTGCCGATCTCGATGTCATGCTGGTACAACGCGATCCGCTCCTGCGCGGCTGTCTCGATCTGCAGCTGCTCGGTATGGATTTCCTCGACCTTCTGCTGCGCAAGGAACCCCTCCTTGGCCATCTGCAGCTCGCGTTCGGCCTGCATGCGCGCCAGTTCGAGTTCATGGCGCTTGTCCTGCCGGTCCTGGAAAAAATTCAGCAGGCTGGGCAAGCCGCCGGACAGGAACGATAGAAACGTGCTGATCAACGTAAGCATCAGTGACCTCCAACCTTAAACATCCAGACGACCGCGGCGATAATCGCTGCCGACACCGCACAGCCGAGAACGATCGCAAACGCGTTTTCCATCATTTGCCATTGCTGCTGCTTTTTGCGCCGTACCGCCATTTCTGCCGCGCGTACTTTCAGGCGCGCTTCCATCGCTGTCTGTCGGCGGTCCTCGCGCAGCTTTTCCAGACGGGCCATGTATTCGTTGAACAGGCCCGGTTCCTGGAACTGGTAGGTAAACGTCTCGCGCAACTCCGTGTAGAAGTTTTTCAGCTGGCGCTCGGCGACCATCGCGTTGATCACCAGCTCATGATCGGACTTCACCGGCTGCCCTTCGACCGCTGCAGGCGGGTTGACCTGCATTTCCCTGGCAGTGGCAACCCCCTCCTCAATTTTGGAAGCCGCGGCAAAGAACTTGCCGAGTGCGCCGACGGACTCCACCACATCCGATCCGGCTTGCGCGCATTCACGGATTTCATCAACCGCTTCCCTGGCCATTTCGAGCGCGCCCTTCACGCCAGATATGACTGCCTTTGCGGTTGCGATGCCTGCCGTGAGGGTGACCGGATCGAGCATGGTCAGGCCAGATGAAGCTGCTGTTTCAGTGCGATGATCTCCAAGTGCAGCGCCGCATTTCTGGCCTCACATTCAGCATTGGCTGCCTCAACCTTTTCTAGCCGCTCCGAAAGCCGCGCCACCTCTTCACGCAGTGTCTGGATGACCTGCGCCATCGCGCCATCGGTCAGGTCGGCTTTGGTATCTTCGCGACGGTCAGCCTTGAGCAGCCGGAAAACGCCATACGCTCCAGCAGCAACTGCTGCTATGCCTGCTCCTAGTCTTGTGAACAAATCGCTGCCAAGATCATTCATCGCTGCACCTTATACAGACGGTGCTGCAGGCCAGACAACATCCATTGGAAAACCATCCTGTTGCGGCACATCCAGTAGCGATTTCCGGTAGGCGCGCCAAGCGTTTTTTTGCTCGTCAGTTATCAATTCCCAACGCACTGGGTTCAATGTATCGACGGTATCACGCAACAGTTGGTCTCGCTGCTGCCGCGCCACTTTGGCAAGCAAGTCTAGGTCGATTTCAGGCTTAACAAATACCCCGTTTTCGTAACGGTCTCCGATAGTTCCACCCTTCTCTCCGTCTACGAGATTTGGCATGAAATCCAGCGATTCGACCTCAATAGTGTTGACGACAAAGCCGTTTTCAATAACGTGCGCTTTCATTAGATGACTCCCCAGATGCGAAGCTCGCCTCTAGCACCACTTCCACCAGCTGTTCCGGTTCTAGTGGCCCCGCCACCCCCACCAGGAGCACTTCCGTTTACACCGCTAATCGTGCTTCTTGCACTACCACCGGCACCGCCATAAAGTGAAGTTCCTGCGTTATCTACATCATTCGTAGATGGTGCACCAGCACCCCCTGCGCCGCTGTATACGCAACTTCCTGAAGCAGTCTGCCCCCCACCACCGCCACTCCCCCCTCCATAAACACCCCCAGGATTTTGAAGGGAAGAGCCGCTGTTAAATCCAGCTCCACCAAAAAAGCCCAACTGAGTCAAATTGCTGACTGAGCTAGTCAAGAATACTGGTGCGCCACCTTGAATAAAGCCCGACCCACCTGAAGTGCCCGGGTTACCTGCACCAAAAATCCCACCGCCAGAGCCGCCTTTTGCATCAACGGAACTGCTACCGTATCCACCACCGCCACCAAAAGCCGAGATAATGCTGAAAGCACTGTTACCACCTGTAGATGCTGCCAAGTCAGAAACTGTTGCGCCTGCACCACCAGCGCCGATTGTTACTATTTCGTTAGAGTTAACTACTGAACTCGGGAGTTCAAATGGATGGCAAGCACCACCACCGCCTCCACCAGAAAGCAAAGATGAATTTCCAGATTTCCCACCACCCCCTCCAGCGCCCCATAACAATCCTGCAAATGTTGCGTAACCTGGAGGTTTGATAAATGTTCCACTTTCAGTAAAGGTTCGATAAAACGAATTAAGAACAATTGAGCGCAGTGCTGATCCATCGCACTGAATCAGTCGCACTTCACCTGGATACATTACAAAGCTAGTTAGGCCATCGATTGTTTCGCTGCCGTTCGGATCGAGCGTAATGTCGCCGGTTCCAGCATTTTGGAGATAGCAATACCAACCGTTGCCAAGCGACGAGCAAGCGTTAAATGTCTGCGTAAAAGTACCGCTAGTAATTGCGATCAGGTTGCCTTTGTTTCCGTTTGCAAGTGTTGTGTTGCTAGTACGGGCAACTCGAACAACGTCAGAGCCGGCCGGTAAAGTGGTCCATGTTGGGACTGAGCCTGATCCTGCGGATGTCAGCACTTGTCCAACCGCGCCAGTAGTGCCGCCCAAGCTGATACGTGGATCAGTTAGCGTCTTGTTCGTCAGCGTCTGCTCGCCAGTCGTAGTGACATTGCCCGTACCGGGAAACATCTGACCCGCAGCGAAGGTAATCGCACCGGTCATCGTCCCGCCAGCCAGCGGCAGCAAACCATCCGGTGACACATACGCCGCCACCCATGCCGAGCCCGTGTAGACCTTCATCACGCCGCTGATCGTGTTGAAGTACAGGCTGCCGGCCGCCAACGGATTGCCGTCGTTGTCTACCGTCGGGTCGGCCGTTTTTGCACCCAGATAGCGGTCATCAAAGCTGTCAAATGCGGCCAACGTGGCATCACGTGCCGACTCTGCCGCCGTCTTTGCGCTAGCCGCTGCCGTAGCACTTGTCGACGCTTCTGACGCTTTCGTGGTCGCGATCGCCGCGCTGGCTGATGCTTCTGCCGCCTTCGCAGTGGCTATCGCTGCATCCGCATCGACGGCTGCCTCGGTGGCATTGGTCTCGGTGACAAAGGTGCCCAGGGCCGCCACCCAGGCGAAGGCCTTGGAATTAAATTGCGCCGTGGTGTCGGTCGGCTGCGGCGGGCTGGGTAAGGGAGTAATAGCCATCAGGTAAGTCCTTCAATTTCAAGCTCGCACTCGGAATGCTGCGGGTACGAAATCAGCACATCAAAATTTTTGTAAAAGCCGAACAGCGTGGTGCTTTCGTAGTCGGTCGATCCAACCCACAGGCACGGCACCGCACGCACCTCGACAAGGAAGTTTTGCAGCGCGTCGGTTTCGCCTTTCTCGACCAGCATCGAGAAATTGGCGCGCTTGGCAAACGCGCGCACCAGCAGCTCGGTGTCGCCAAATTCGTTGGTCTGCTTGACCGAGTAATCCTGAATGCCGACGCGGGCCCCGTAGGACACCCCCAGGCCAAAATTCTTTTGCTGGCCAAACATGATCACGCCAACGGCCAAGCTGCTATTGCCAGACAGCTGCACCAGCAAATCGGCGTTCGGGTAGGCCGGCACATCGGTAGCGACATACTGCGTCGGCGTGACCTTCTGGCCAAAAAACCATGACCACCAGTTCGCCTGCCTCGGCAGCGCCGTAAAGTCGATCGTGCGGCTGTAGACAACGCCGTAGACCGGATCGGTCAGCTTCAGCAGGAGCGACGTGGCGTTCGCCACGTTGAGCACCGCGACGCTCGAGATGGCCGCGCCGGGGCGGATCGTGTAGCTGATCTTTGGCGTGGCACCGCCGGCGGTGACGGTCTGCGTGCTGTTGGAGTAATCGAACGCCTTCCAGCGATTGGTGGGGCTGACCTCGATCCACCAGGTCGGATTGGCGGTCGGGTCTTTGCCCAAGTTCGATGCCTGCAGTGATTCGTAGACGGCGTGCGTGCTGGTGAGAATCACGCGCGCTCCCAGCGCATAGGTCGTGCCTGCCGACCATGCCGCATAGTCGTTTTCAGGGATATCGGTCGAAATCAGCATTGCGTCGGTCAACTGCACCGGCTGCGTGATCGACAGGGCCAGTTCGCTGCTCATGCTGCCACGTTCCTTGTCTCGGGAATGCCGTCACCGTCCCACTGCTCAAGCAGCTTCGTCATCCGGTTCTGCAGGCCGACCAGCGCTCGCGACTGTGCTCGGTTCTCTTCTCGCAGTTGCCGGATTTCGTCGGCCACTTCTGCACCGCCCCCCAGCATGGCTGCCGTATTGGCGCTGCTGTAGTAGCGGGCCGGCCCAGTGACTTCCAGCTCGGGACCATTTTCCCCAACCAGGCGCATGCCGCCGTCGAACAGCCCACCGGCGGCGTATTGCGGCGTTTTCAGCACGCTGCCTGACGAAGACGTGAGGGTCGCACCGAAATAGTTGGCAATGTCCTGCGTGGTGCGCAGCGTGCTGCCGGCCTGCCCCCCGTACGCAATGCCCGCTTCCTTGAGCTTGGCAACGGCCTGCACCAGCGTCATCGTTTGCGGCGTGGCCTGCGTACTAGCCGACTGCGCGGCCGTCGCCGTTGCCGCCTGGGCGGCGCTTTGTGCCTGGTATGACGCGACCGAGGAATTCAACACGCGGATTTCGCTCGAGACCGTGGCATTCATCAGGTTCACGGCATCGGTCACCGAAAGAATCGGAATAGCCAGACCCCGAATCGATTCAATCTGCTGACGCCCCGCTTGCAGTTGCGCGTCGAGCGCGGCGAGCTGGTCTTGTGCCGTTTGTAAAGTCTTTTCCGCCACCGTCAGCTGGTCGCCGGTCAGCCCGCGCAAATCGTTCAACTTGCCGGCCAACAGCAGGCGGTCGCGCTCGGCTTCAAATGCGCTGGCATAGCTCCTTGTACCCATGCCGCCGCGCACGGCCGCAATCGCATTGGACAATTGCCCGCTTTCCGGCAGATACCCGGTGGCCCGGGCCGCACTGATGGCCTGGTCGATGAACGCCTGCCCTTGGGCGGCCGTCATGCCGCCGATCTGCCCGGTCAGCTCATCGATGGCCCCGCTCAACACGTCGAAGATCGACTTCAGGTTGCTGACCGACTCTTGCGCGACTTGTCGCGTGACCTCGATGCTGGCTTTTTGCGCATCGATGGCCTGCTCCAGCGCGCGCAGCGCATTGTCGGTGGCGGCCTGCGCCGCGTCGATCGCGTCCTGGCGCAGCTGCTCTGCCGATTTCGTAATCAACGCAAAGGTCGGCGCCAGCTGCACCAGCGCGGCAAACAGGTTGCGGCCCTTGTCGGTGGTGACATCGAGCGACTCGACCAGCGAACGGTACGCGTCGCGCGTGGCCGGCAGCTGCAGCCCCATCGCCGCAAACGTCTGCGTCAGCTGGCGCGTGGCGATCGTGGTGCGCTCAGCCTCGTCATAGAACTCACCGTAAAAGCTGTTGATCGCCTTGGTGAAGTTTTCCACGCCGCCGAACGCATCAGCCAGCTGGCTGGCCAGATCGGCACCCGATAGGCTCGCCTGCAGCAGCGTGTAGCCCAGCGTGTCGAAGGCCTGGTTGACCACGCTGATGGCCGTCGACAGCCGCTTTAATGTGTCGGCCGCAGTCTCCCCGCTTTGCTGGAAGCCTTTGATGTAGTCACTGATGGCCAGCCCATTGGCGACAAAGCCCTGATTCAGGCGTCCGGCGGCTTTTAATTCGGCGCCGGCGATCTGGCGCAGTGCGACGACGGCCAGTTCCTCCGAAATGTCGGCAAAGACTTCCTGCAGCTTGGCCTGCGCCTTTTCCGGGCTCAGGCCCATCAGGTTGACCTTGATCGCCTTCGTGTAGCCGTCGACCTGGGTGGTCGCATTGCCCAGCGCATTGGCCATCGACTTGACCGCCCCCTGGATCGACAGAAATTGCTTGGCCAGCGCATCCTGCACAACCGGGTCCAGCGGCGACGTCGAGGTCTTGTCCGAGCGGAACCAGCCACCTTTTTCAAACTTGTAGTTCGAACCGGCAAAGCCCATGGCGCCGCCGAAGTCGCCCATGATGCCGGCAGCCACCAGCTTGCGACCGAACGCACGGTTGAAGACCCCGGCCACGACGCCAGCAATCGGCCCGAAGATCGCGCCACCGACGGCAGTCAGCACATCGACGACCTTGCCGTCTCCAACCTTGTAGCCGCCGGAGATGAACTTCTGGATGCCATAGGCGGCCGCGGCATTGCCCAGCGTACCGGCCGCTTCGGCGAGAAATTCGGAGTTGCGGTAGATCGCGTTGCCAAATTCGGCAATCGTCGTGTTCGAGGACTGGATGAAGAAGTCGGCGACGTTGCGAATCTGCTCGCCCAGTGCGCCCGTCATCGATGCAAAGCCGGTTTTCAGCAGGTTGTAGCCGTTGTTCAGCACCGTCATCACGTTGACCGCGCCCACGCTGCTGCCGGTGGCCGCCGACGCCGTGCCAGCCATTCCCATCGTGCCCGCCATCGTGCCGGTCACGCCACGGATGATCGGGTCTAGCAGCGGGCGAAGTACCAGCGTCCTGAACAGGTTCTTCAGGTATTCCCATGCCGATTTGCCGCCGTCCATCAGGCTGTTGGCCAGCGCCTGACCGATCTGGTCGGTGATCTTTTCCCACTGCTTGGCGTATTCCTGCTGCTGCTTGATCGACGCCTCGGTCGCTTCCCTGGCTTCGACTGCCTGGCGGATCTGCTCGGCATACTGCTCGTATTCTTTTGTGCCCTGCGCGATACCCTTGTTCTCGAGTTCGCGCAGCTTGATGGCCGTCTCGCGCTCGACATTCGTCATCTTCAGCGCATCGGCTTCAAACCGGATCTGATCGATCATTTCCTCGACCGACTTGAGCTGCTTGGCGCGGTCTTCGATCTCCTTCTCGCGCTGCTTGGCGCGCTCGACCCCGTCGCGCTCGAATTCCTTGAGCAGATCCGCTTCGGCTTTGAGCTGGTCCTGGTAGAACTTCTGCTGCTTGATGTAGGTTTCGACCAGCTGCACGTACTGCTCGAGGCTCACGTATGCCTTGTCCAGCCCATCCTTCAGTGTCGCCAGGTTCTTGAAGAAGTCGGCATCCAGACCGCTGTCCTTGCCGGTGATGCGCGAAGCCAGCGCTTCAAATTCCTGCCGCGCCTTTCTTGCCTTGTCAGCCAGATCGTTGACGACCGGCGCGGCCTGCTTGCCGCTGGACGTAATGGCCGCCATTGATTCGACGGCGGCTGATCCGGTGCCCATGACCGTCTCCTGGAACCGGTCCAGTTCGACGCGGGCATCGGCTGCTTCTTCGTTGTATTTGTCGATGACCGCCTTGGCATTGGCCAGGTTGAATTTCACGACATTCCATCCCGCCTCGCCCAGCGCAACGACGCCCTTGACCATCTGGTAGACGACAAACACGACTTCGCTGCCCATGACCGTCACGGTCTGGAAAACCGTCTTCAGTATGGTGCCAACGGTCTTCATCAGGCTGCTGTTGTTGGCTGCAGTCAGGAATGCATCGGCCAGCGACTGTAGCGTCGGCAGCAGCTCGGCGGCCAGCTTGCGCCCCGTGCCCTGCACGCCTTGGCCTATTAAGTCGATCGTGTCGTTGAATTTCTCCGCCGCGGCGGCCGTCTTGGCATCCATCGTCAGGCCCAGCTGCTGCGCAAGCCGGTCGAACTCGTCGAGCGCACCCGCGCCCTGGTTCAGCAGCGGGATCAGGTCTGCACCAGACTTGCCAAAGAGCTGCACCGCCAGCGCGGTCTTTTCGGCGCCATCGCGATAGCTGGCGAACTTGTCGGCCACCAGTCCCAGCACGTCGCGCGTTGACTTCAGCGAACCGTCGGCATTGGCCGTAGCAATGCCCATCACCTTCAGTGCATCGTTGCCGCTGGTAATCGCAACCGACAGTTTTGATAACGACGATTGCAGCTTGTCGGAATCGAGCCCGGCCTGCCGGTACGCCAGCTGCAGGCCAGCGATGCGCTCGACAGCCACCCCGGTCTTCTGCGACAGCTTGTTCATCTCGTCGCCCGCATCGATGGCACCCTTGATAAACGACTTAAATGCCTCAATACCGATACCTACGCCAACCCCTGCCAGCGCCACTTTCGCCATATTGGCTGCTTTGGCAATATTGGCCATCGCACCATTGACGGACCGCTGCGCCTCGAGCATCTTGCGCTGCAGGTCGGCGATATCGGCCACCAGCTTGATCGACAGGTCCGCCGTCTGCATTACGCCGCCCTCCCGCCAAAGATGGCGCGCACCTTGCTGGCGACGGCTGCACGGCGCTCGCTGTCGCGATCAATGTACGGCGCCGGGCAATCGGGCTCCTCGGCCAGTTGGCTCTGGTGCAGGTAGTCAGCCGACAGCCGGCGCAGCGCGCGCGCCTCCCAGGCGGCCAAATCAATGCCGACCGCCTGCTGCCACGCATGGATATCGTGCCAGGACAACGGTATTGCGCCCATCGCGCCATAGGCAACGGGACCGCATTCGAACAGGTAGGCCGACAGATGACCGGCGGCGCCTGCATCCGGCAACGCGGGGGTGGTGCCTGCGTCGGTGATGGTCTGCAATCGGGTCATCTGCTTGGTCGGCGCGTTCTTCTGTAGGGACTTCTTTTCGCGTGGTGCGGTATGCAGCCACGCCAGCTGCTTCACATAGAGCGAAACTTCCTCTATGCGTCCTTCGTAAAATTTGCCCAGTCCGAAATCGCCTTGCCGACCTGCTCGGCAATGAATCCGATCGTCGGATCGTTGTAGGCGGCTTCAAATGCCTCGGCATCGTTTTTGCCCTTGTAGGCCCAGCCGTTGAAGGACACGGTGCACGCGGCCAGGAATTCGGCGTTCTCGCGCTGCTGCTCTTCGGCGCTTAACTTGATCTTTCCCTTCTTGGCCATGCGGTCGAGCATGCGCTGCGTGCGCGAAGCCTGCGCCTTCGTGTATGCCTTCGAACCGGGGCCGTAGACGGTCACGGACAGCGCCTTGCCATCGTCGCCGACCAGGGGCTCGTCGTTGCCGTTGAAGAGCTCCAGCGTGAATGTCTCTTTGGCTGCAAGGTTGGTAATTTCAAACATGAAGGATTCCTTTTCGCGAGGAGGAAACTGACTACTGCCCGTGCTCCGACCCGCCGCCCCCCGCGAAGAAGGCGAACGGGTCGAAGTCGGTGCGCTGCTTTGGCTCTTGGCCAAATCCTAGTTACGCCGACAACACTTCAACGATGCCCACGCCTGCCGAGTTCGTCGTCAGTTCCAGCGCAATCGTGGCCGAAGTCACCGAATCAACTGACCCGACGCCGACCTTGAAGCTCATGACTTTCGCCTGGAAGTAGTAAGCGTCGCCGTTTTGCGTGGTGATCTTGAAGGAGTAGTCGTTGTCCGACAGCGACGCGGCCTTGGCCAGGATCTGGCCGGCATCGTCGGTATCGAGGCCCAGCTGCATCGAGATCGAGCCTTCGTTGAAGCTGCCCTTCAACTTGACCGTGCCGCGATTGCCGATCGGGTTGTGCGTGATGAGGTTGAATTCGCGACCGAATTCGCCAAGGTCGGTGACCTCGCCGATGGTCGTCATCGTCAGTGCCGCATAACCGGTGCCATCGTAGGTGGCCGGCTGGCTTGCGCTGATCTTGATGGTCGTTCCTGCGCTTGATCGTACAGTCATGATGTTTTCCTTTCCAAATTAGGCTTGAAGCAGATGCAAGGTGGTCAAGCCACTGGCATCTGGCATCGCATTGGCAATCCGATAGCTGCCCGCGGCCGGCCCGCTGGTGATCACCAGCGTTTTGCCTTCAGCCACCGCCGGCACAGCGGCCGACGGCAGCGTGAAGCGCGGTGACGACCCGCCACCGCCCCAGCCGTCGAGCGCCGCGTTCTCGAACCCGGCATCGACCAGACCCCGGATGGTTGTCCCATCAAGCGTTGCGGTCTCCGCAAACTCGCCCGACTTGAAAAACACGTCCAGGTTCTCGGACAGGCTCATCGGATCACTCAGGCGGTCACCGCATCGACCATCGTCGCGAACGACTCGGCATGGCGCAGCGCGATGTCGACGTCCTGCAGCGCGACGACGCGCACGGTGCCGGAAGTCGAGTTGCTATACGGGTCGACCATCAGGTCGAGGCTGCCCCACATGCCAACGATCAGCGAGCTGAAGTCGCCGAAGATGATGGCCGACAGGTTTGTGCCGCTGCCCTTGGTCAGGTTGCTCGGCACCGCATTGGTGACGCCCACCTGATAGCCATTGACCGGGAAATCGCCACCTTCCCAGATGAAGCCGGTCTGGCCCGACACCTTCGAGGTGCCCTTGAGCTTGCCGCGCACCTTGGCGTTGGTCAGATAGCCGAGCGTGCCGATGTCGGCGTTGGCGACAGCCACGTCGGTCTCGAGCTCGATCAGATTCGCCCAGGTCGGCGCGGCGCCATCGGTGCCACCGGCCACCGACGGCGTCACTTGCGTCAGGATGCCCGACGGCTGGTTCGACGAACCGCTGCCGGAGATGGCGGCCTGCTGGATGGCGAGACCCAGGACGGTGGCCAGATCGGTCTGGACCATGCCTTCGACGTCCATTGAGCTCTGCAAGATCAGGCGGCGCGAGATGTCGGTGTAGGCCCCAACCGTCTTTGGCGACATCGTCACTTGGCCAAAGGTCTGCTGGCTCTCGGTCGGGCTGCCGGACTCGGCCACCCAGTACGCAGTGGCCGCGCCGGTCTGCTTCGGAATGGCGATGTTGCCCACCAGGCCCGTCAGCATGCGCGCGCCCAGCCGATCGATCACCATCGCGTTGCGCAGCACGTCGATGAAGCTGCCGGTCAGCAGGTCGGTGGCAACCAAGTTGCCGCCGGCGGAGGCGGTGCCGACATTCAGATCACGGCGCTGCACTTCGGACGGGATGAAAAAGCCGCGGGCGGCCTTGCCCATCTTCGAGGCAACGGCTTCGGAGCACTCGCGCTCGAACGCAGCGGCGCGCTGTGCGGCGGCATCGGTCGGGTTGGCCAGCGCATTAATGGCGCGCATGACCGAATACTTCTGCACCTCGCGCTTGTCCATGCCGATGTCGGCGGTGGGCAGCGGCTTGGTCGACAGCGCGCGGATGGCCTCGGCCTGGAACTGCTCGACGGTCTTGCCATCCTGGATGGCCTTCAGTGCGAGCTCGGCGCCGCCGGGGATTGAGGCAGCGATTTTCGTGATTTCTGCAGCGTGGTTGCGCTGTTCGGTGACTTCAACGGGCATGATGGTGTCCTTGATGAGTTCGGTGGATTTCGATGCGGCCTCGGCAAGCGCAGGCCCGTCGTCGAGCAGCGGCACACATGGCTCGATCGGTTCCACCCGATCGATCTCGGCGCTGCGCGCGTCGTTTGCTTCGTGAAGATCCGCGCTGCGGCCCACGCCGACAGTCGCGTCCGCCGGCACGGAGACCAGCGAGATTTCAAAAGGCTCCCAGTCCGTCACGCGATAGGTATCCAGCCCATCGCGTGTCTCGACCAGTACTGCCTGGTGGATCAGGTAGCCGACCGACACATTCTTGCGAATACCATCGACGACGTCCTGCCACACTTCCTCTGCCCGCGCACTTCTCCCGAAGCGCACGACGGCACGGGCTACACTGTCCGTACCGATCGACACAGATTCGATGACGCCCACGACGTCGCGCATGTCGTGGTCGCACAAAAGGTTGGCCCCGCCCATGAGACGCTGCAGGCGCATCGCGGCGGCCGATATATCGAGGATCTCGACACCCCACCAGCGCTCGTACGGCGTCTCGGATGCGAACGCGAGCTCGGCGGTGCGGGCTTCAGGATCGATCGCGGCGCGATCGACGACGAACGCCCGGGCGAGCTTGCCGCCAACATCCTTCAGATGCTCACGCAATGCGGCCGGGACTTTGGGGAAAGATTTTTTGCTCATGGCGGTATTGCACCGCATGACAGGTGAAATTTTCATGCATCGGATTTCACCTACTGTTTTTTATACGCTGTTCGATGCTGCAGATTGCGCACCTGGCGCCCCATCGTAAGCGGTAAGCTTTACTCCATACTGAAGCGCCGTATCCTGCGCGGAAGCGATCAATTTCAGCGTGTCCTCGAAGTCGTAGCCCATCGCAGCCGACAGGTCCTGCGGGCTGATCAGGCCGGCCTTGACGCCGAGGATCTTCGCTTCCATGTCGTTCTTCGGGTCGACCCATTCCCAGCGCCGCGGCTGCCATTCGTGGCGACGGAACTTGGCCAGCTTTGCGTATGGCAGCGCTGCGCCGTTGGGCATCGTAATGGCGCCCGATAGCAGCGCCATTTGCAGCCAGTGGTTGAACACCGGCTCCATGAAGCAGCCGATAAACCATTCCTGGTCGGCCGCCCAGCGGTCGCGTTCCTCAAGCGTGCCTGAGCGGATCGATGAAAACGACACGCCCTCAAGGTCGTTGGCCAGCGAGTGGTACGCGACGCGCCAGCCGGTAGCAATGCGCTGCAGCGTGGTTTTTACAAACGGCCCGAAGACCTCGTTCGGGTATTTCGAATCGTATGCCTGAAAGCTCACCCCGGTGGGCAACGTGTCGAACACGCCGGGCTGGCTGGTCGTAATCGTCTCGCCGTGCTCGTTTTGGCCAATGCCGGGGCTGCCGCCATCGGGTGTGGTGAAGAACCCGTAGTGGTTGGCGCCGTGCTCGGCCGCCAGCAGCGCCGACAGCTTGAAGTTACCCAGGTGATGCAGCGACAGCATCGACGGCGCCATCCATGGAATGCCACGCATCTGCTCGGCGCGCTCGACGCGGAACTTGTGCAACAGCTCGTCGATTGGCACGCGAATGCGCCGCCGATTTGTGCGCGCCCCATCATTCGGGTGCGCCTCAAAAAGATGCAATGCCAGCGGTCGCCGGTACGCATCGACCTCCACGCCCATGATCACCGTGTTTTGACCATACAGCCCGTTGTAGGTCGTGTCGATGCGATCGACGTCGATGACCTGCAGCGCAAAGTTGAAGCGATTACGCGCATCAGGGCCCTTGACCAGCCGCACCAGGAATTCGCCATCGGATGGCAACGCGCCGATGATCGAGTCGCACAGGTCGCGCAGCGACAGCTGCCCCGTTACGTCGCACTGCTGCGACCACTCGTGCCACGCCTTCTCTATCGATTCGTTTGCAATTTTGTCTGGCAATCCGGGTTTTTCTTCTACCCGCATCTGCAGCCGGATACCCGATGGTCCGACGATATTATTCTGGCACATGCGCACGAACTTGGACGCGTAGTCGTTGTTGTTGACCAGCTGGCGGCCGCGGCGGCGCAGGTTATCGAGGTCGTACTGCAGCTCCTGGTTGATCGAGTTGGCCGTGGCGATCCAGTCGGCGGTCAGCCGGTCGATGCGCGCGGCCTCGAAACGGCGCACGGCCATGGTCGGCTTGGCGCCAAACAGGCGACGGGCACGGTCAAGCAAGGGAATTTTCATCGGCCAAACCTGACAAAGATGCGATTCGGCGGCGGCAGGCCTTGGGCGGCGGCCAGTGCCGCATCCTCGCGCTGCACGTCAAACCGTAGCCGGTCGCGCAGCTTCAAAAGATCGGGAATCGACAGGTACTTCAGCTGCCGGCCATTGATTTCGTACTCGGCCACCTCGCTGCTGGCCCGGTTGCCCAGCACTGCCTCGACCGCATCGAGCATCTTGCGCGCCGCGCTGCGGTCATCGAGCGTGGCAGCGGAGAACGCCGGCTCGATCGTGATGCGCCCGGACGCGACGGTAAATACCTGCCCAGCCTTCGACACCTGCGCGCGCCACGCATAGTCGCCCGCTGACCACAGGGCGCTCGTGGCTGCCGGCACGTTGACCAGAAAATCGTCACCCTGCGCCGAGGCGGCAATCGTCACCTTGCCGGCGGCATTGATCAGCGTATAGGCCAGCGTCCAGCCATCGCCGGCTGGATAGTCGTGCAGCAACCGGGTCCACTGGATCGTGTCGCCGGCAATGACGCGGGCGGGTTCAAGGGAAGGAATGGGAAAGGCCATGAACGCAAATTGGGTGTTTGGGGCCAGTGTCGTTGATTTAGGATGAAATTTTCATGCACTTGATTTCACCATCACGGGCTTTTCAAGATTTGCTTGATACGACGTTCAGATAAGTTGTAACGGCGTGACAGAAAACTAATGCGTTCCCCGGCAAGGTAGTCGCGAACTATCGCGTCATTCCTTTGACTTCGCATGGAATCGGTAATTTTGGCGATGTAGCAAATCCTGCTGTATTCACCGGCCCAATCATGACGGACTTCTTTCGCAATCCTAAGCGCTACGTCGACTGACATATCAGGCAACTGCTCAACCAGTCGGCGGATCACGTCGTCGACAATATCGTCCTGAGATTTTGGCTTTTTCTGTCTCACCATGTTCGTCCTGTCATCGGTCGGCGGTTAGTCATCTGGCGCGCAGGCGCCGGTTTCGGAGGCGGTACGTCGGCAGGCGCCGAGGCCTCGACGGACGCGGGGCTCGGCGCGGCGGCCATGGCGAACAGGTCGGCCACGCGCGGGGCGATGCGCTCCTCGCGACGTGCCCATGCTGGCTCGCGCATGGTCTGGATGCCGAGGTAGCAGGCGGCGGCATACGCATAGATGGCGCAGTCGAGCGCTTCGTTGCGACGCCCGGCCGGCTTGAACCACTCGAGCTTGGCGTGGCCCTTGATGTACTTGGTGGCCAGCCGCTCCGCAGTCAGCTGCTCGAACTCGTCGGTACTGACCAGCGCGGCGGGCAGGTGCACATAGCCGGGACCGGACTGCGCCAGTCGCAGGCGGCCATAGAGCAAATGCTTGGCGGTGTCGGTGCCGATTAGCCAGAGCTTCAGGCCGCGGGGAAGCACCTTGCCGCGCCAGGACACGTCGACGGTCGAGGGCTTGCCGATGATCGGCCGGTTGCCCTGGCTAGCGCCCTTGATGGCCAGCACATGCTCGGCCGCATGCGCGCGGCAGTACTGGTAGACCGACTGCGTGTTGTGGCCGCCGGTGTCGATCGCGCAGGCCTCGACGGACAGCTGCCGGCCGCTGGCGTGTGCCAGCCCCTGCCGGCGCAGCTCGGTCAGGCGCGCCCAGGGCGACTCGGGCACCAGCTCGTCAAGGTTGGGATCGCCGTAGAGCACATGCCGATCGATCAGCCACGATTCCTCGCCGCGACCAAACGCCCAGCTCCGGACCTCGAGGCGGTCCGGCTGCACGTCGACGCCCATCGTCAGCATCAGGCTGCCGGCCGGCAGCCTCCCCAACGGGTAGTCTTCGGCACGGCGCGCCAGCTCATGATGCTGGATCTTGTCGCCCTGCTCTTCCCAGGTCTCGGCCAAGCGGGTATTGATGAACGCACGAAGCTTTGATTGGTCACCCGTCTTTGCCAGTTCGCGTGCTGCAACCCATTCCTCGACCAGCTCACGCCAGGACAGAAATCCCAGCGGCGAGTACAACGAGTTCAAGTGGTAGCCGCGTCGTTTTGCATTTGCGTCGGGATTGGCGGCAATCCATCGTGCCTGACCGCCCAGCTCGGCACATTTCAGAAATTGCGGCTTTTGGTGTTCATGGATGACGCAGCCGTTGTGGCGGCAGACATAGTGCGCCGTTGCTGGCAGATGAAGTCCGTCACCGGTCTTGTCCCATTTGATGCCGTAGTTTTTATCAGCACCCCACTCAAGAACCTGCAATTCGCCGCAGGATGGACAGGCAATGTGATAGCGTCGCTGGTCGGTTTGCAAAAACGCGTCCTCGATTCGCGACATCCCCTTGATCGTCGGCGTTGACGTCTTCAGACGTTTGCGGCGCGCGAACGTCGACTGTCGCGCCTCTGCCAGGCTAATCGGGTCGCCCTCGCCGTCGACATCCAATGGATAAGCGTCTATCTCATCGAAAAAAATGTCTCGGATCGGCATCGAGCGCAGGCCCGCCGCGCTGTTGGCCCCGGCGATCACCATGAACCCACCGGTGTATTCTTTGAGCAAAATGGTGTTGGCGTCGTCCCGAGAACGGTTTTCCTTTACTTTGGTTCGCAGTACCGACGACTCCTCAATCATTGGCGTTAGTCGCTGCCGGCTGAACCGTTTGGCCACATCCATCGTTGGCTGGACAATCATCAACGGTCCGGGCTGCATGTCGATAATTGATCCGATCCAGTTTGCGCCTACCGTCGTTTTGCTGGTCTGCGCGCCCCACATCAGCACGACTTCTTCGACCTTAGAGTATGGGGAAAGCGCATCTTGCGGCTCCAAGGCATAAGGCGTTCGAGATACCCGGTACAGCCCGGGTTCGGCCGAGTCCTTTGCCGATAGCACACGGTGCTTCTCAGCCCAGTCGGTGACGGTCAGACGTGGTGGCGGCGCCAGATAAGTGGCCAACAAATCACGCACCAATTTTTCGGCACGAATTTCGTCGCTGAGTACCGTACTCATTTGCTCACCTCAATAGTTTTGTCCTGCGCCATCGCCAATCGCACCAGCGCCTGGTTCAATTCCCCCATCAGTAGGTCATGCACTATCGCCGGGTCGGACTCTGCTGCCAGTGCTGGAGCCATGCGAGCAGGAACCTGCAGGATTGCCTCGCGCGTGGTTGAAATCAACGAAGCCAAAGCCGCGCGGATTACTTCGACTCGGATCAATTCGCTTCGCTGTTCGGCCTCCTTTAATTCGGCCAAATTGGCGTCCGCAATTTCACGTCGCGTACGCGCTGCCTGATAGTCTTCATCCAAGTCAGAACAATCCATGCCGTGCACCGCACGTTTTGCCGGATTTTGGTGTTGGTCACGCCAAGCCTTGGCCGCTTCAATGCTGGTGGTTGGCATACCCTCGCGGATGAGTTGAGAGACCCGCTGCTGCGATATCCCCAGCCCGTCGGCGATTTGTTTTTGCGTTGGCGAATCCGTCATATAAACAAGGCAAAGTTTTTTGTACCTACTAGCGCGATTGCGCGGTTCGAATTACCCGTATGCGGCGCTTTGCAGGAGGACCCGAACTGGGGGCCTCCCGAAAGAGCAGGCGAGCCCTCCGCCTGATGCACAATGCAGTTTCCACACCCCATTGCGAACCAAGCGGAGGACTCATGACTGACAAAGAAAGGGACGACCTGATCACATCACTGGCCGACACGCTGATGCACACTCGGGCTGAGCTCGACGCAATGCGTACGGTCGTCATCGGTCTGCTCCGCGGTCTGGCCGACCAGCCCATTGACCACGCAGCCATTGCAGGGCGAATTGCAGGAGCAATCGAAGGCGACGAAGCCGCCTCACTGAACTCGCTGATGAACGACCAGATGCTTGCGCTGCGCGAACACTGGATGACATTGCTGCTGCCGCCGATTTACCGGCCTCGCTAGCCAGTTTCATTGCTTTTGATTGCCGCGTCGATGACGAGTGGCGCCTGACCGATTGGCGAGGGAAAGGTTTCATCTTCACACCCCCATCATCTTGCGGATTCGGTAGCTCAGCCGGCGCTCGAAGTACGCGTCCGCCTGCGCGCCCTTCAATACGGCCGCAAACGACAGCCGCGGCTTGTAATCGGGCTCGCGCACGAACATCAGCACCGGCCGCACGTCCACGCCATACGCGCCCTGCCGCGCCCAGATGCCCGGCGCCAAGTGCGATGCACGGTTGTCGCGCAGCGCGCCATAGGACACGAAGAACGCCAGTCCGTTGTTCTTGCGCGCGAGGTTCTTCTTGCGTCGCTCGGTCATGTTGGCGCGGTAGCCCTGCTCGCCAAACGCGGCAAAGTACGACAGCAGCTGCACGACGAACGGGCCGCGCATGTTGCCGCGACCATCGTCGGAGCCGGGAAACGGCGTCTCGGGAATGGCGGTCACAAAGCCCGGCGGCAGGATGCCGGCATTGCGCAGTGCCACTTCGCTGCGTTTCAAGCGCCGCCGTCCGCCATCGACCTGCGCCTTCAGGATCGATTGCGGGTCAGTGCCAGCTTTGCCGTAATAGGTCGGGGCAATCTCGGCCACCAGCGCTGCCTTCGTCGCGCGCTTTACCTGCACGCTGCGCAGGATGTACGGCGTCGGTCGGTCGAACTGGCGGGCAATCTCGTCCTGCATCTCGCGCCTGACCTGAAACGCCGTGTCGGTCATCGCGGTGGCGACTGCCTCGCGGAACTGCTCGCCGCTCATCTTCGCCAGCAGCTGGCTGACCTTCTGCAGTCCTTGCGTGCGGATCTGAAAGTCCATCATCCCTCCCTGGCTGGTGCTTCAACCGGCTCGATGCGCGCAGCGTCGCGTTCATCCCAGCGCACGCAGTAGCTGCCCCGCGTCGGTGCCGTACCAATTACGTGGCCGTTCTCGCGCGCGACAAAGCAAGGCTCGCCGGCCAGTCCGCGGCGGATCTGGCCATGGATCGATTCCTTGCCAAAGGCCGCCACCATCTGGTCAACCCAGTCGGCAATGGTCGGCATCTTTTCGCGCAGTTCCTTTTGTTTCATTTACTGAAACCCTTCAACCCTTCAACTACTGTTCACCTTCAAAAGCCGCACCAGTACTAGCTTTGTGGATAGTTGAAGTGTTGAAGGGTTTAAAGTGAAGTTGACCCAATGATTTATTCACAGCATTCCTTTGTTGCGCTCACGCGCGCGCGCACGCGAATGTCATGGAAAAAAACTGTCCATACTCTTCAACAGTCCACAACGCCAGCATCCATGCGGGTTTTCGTGTTGAACAGTTGTTGAAGGGTTGAAGGGTTTCATTCGCTGGCCTGGTCAAATACGTGCCGATACTTCTTCAATGCGTCGTCAAATAACGACGATGCCCCCTCGACCCACTCGACCCGCGACCGATCGGCCGGCTGCTCGCCGACCAGATAGACGGTGCGCTGCTTCACGTCCGCCGCCAGCTCGTACTTGATGACGGTCCGGTGCACGAGGCCGGCGGCGACCCGGTCGATCGAGCGCCCGAACATCGTCTGGCTGACCGGGAAGCGCTCGCCGTTCAAGTGCGACCAGCGCGCATAGCCCAGGTACAGCTGCATGGCCGAGCAGCAGATGAACGGCAGCGGCAGGAAGCCGCCGGACCATTCGCGAAAGAAGCGCTCCGGCGCCGACAGCCCCAGCGAGATCAGCCGCTCGCGCGCATCGGTCTCGATCGGCTTGGTGTGCTCGGTGAAGTCACCCAGGTCGACCTCGTGTTTCAGGAAGTGGTAGAACGCGGCGATGCCGCCGGCGGCGGCTTGCTCGGCCACGGCCCGGTAGAACTCCGGCTCGCGCTTGGGCGGCGTCCACAGCACCAGGTACCGACGGTCGGACTTGTCCAATGCCAGCGGCTGCAGCTCGTTGGACAGGAACACGAAGTTCATGTGGTTCGACTCGGCGCGCTCGGGCATCCCTTTCGGGTTGATCATGATGACGTCGCCGGTGACCATCGCCTTCAGCTTGCCCTTCAACTGCCGCAGCTCCGAGCGGGTGACGACCTCGTCGGCGACGACGAAGAGCTTTTTCGAGGCCCATTCGTTGAACTGGCCCTCGATCTGCGCGTTGCCGATCACCGCGCCGTATTCGCCGTAGATCTCGCGCATGACGGTTTCGAAGAACAGGTTCTTGCCGCTGCCCTCGTCGCCATGGATGATGATCGACGTCTTCATCTTCGCGCCCGGATGCTGCAGCGGATACGCGAGCCAGCGCAGCACCCACGCCAGCACGTTGGCGTCGTCGTTGCAGAGGAACTTGATCAGTTCGACGATCTGCCGGCAGTCGCCCTTTTTCGGCGTGAGCTTGAAACCATCGAACAAGTTGACCGTCGTGGCCGGGTCGCACGTCTCGGTTGGGTCAAAGACGACCTGATCCTGGTTGACCATCCGGCGTTCGGCATTGTTGAGCCAGAATTTGACCGCATCCGAGCCATACGCCAGACGCAAATGATTGACGCGGATGATGATGCGGTTGACCTCATCCCACGCGGTGTCGGTGCCGTAGATAAGCACGAAATGCGCGAGCAGGTGGTTGACCGCGTCCCAGTGCGCCTGCGTGAATTCCTTCTTCGGCCGACGCCTTTTCCCCCCGCCCCCGGCAGCCGCATCGGGCCCGCCCTCGTCGCTCCGGTCTTCTTTCGTGGAGGGGGCGGGAGTTTTGACCAGCGACAGCGGCGTGCGCGGCGGACGATCCGCCCCGGTCAACGCCTGGCGCAGCTGCTGCGCCACGGCCTCGAGACCGGCGGTCGCATGCAGGTCATTGAAGTCGGTCAGCTTCTGGCTGCCCCGTTCCGCAAACACGGGCATTGCGACAGTGGCCGCGCCCACCAGGCGCGCCGCTTCGGTGGCTTTCGATACACCGGCATTCTCGAAGCGCCGCGACAGCACAAGCCGGCCGCAGCGCGCATCAGCCACGATCATCGGCACGCCCTGGTCGTTGACATCTCGCCGTGCGGTGACGGTGACGAGCTCGCCATCGGTGGCGCGCGGCCATGCGTGCTCCTGTCCGTCGACCGGCGGGGCGTCAGCCAACTGGAATTCGTCATCGAGCCACGCGGCATAGCGCCCCTCGAGCTGGTCATCGTCGTCGGCAGCAAACACCAGGCGCAGCGATGGAAACTGCGTGCGCAGCGCACTGGCCACCGGTTTCAAGTTGCCCGCATCGAAGGCCACGACAACCGGCACCGAGCGCTCGAGCGCCATGCGAATCGTCGCGCCAGTTGCATAGCCTTCGCAGACGATCGCCACCGGTGTGGCCGCATCGACGGCGCCCAGCCGCAACGACGCGCCCGCCTTTTCGGTGCCACGGTTGAAGCGCTTGCTGCCGTCCGGCGCAATCTTTTGCAGGCCGACCAACTGCCGGCCCTCCGGCTCGTAGCGCACCATCGGCACCAGCAGCGTGCCGTCATCGGTGCAGCGCGCCGACTCGGGGTGGATGCCCTTGCGCTGCAGGTACGGGACCGCATTGAATCGGGCCGGCTCAGCGGCTTCCCATTGGAGCTTGGCGCGGTTGGCCGCAAAACGCGCCAGCCGCGCGCGCTTGGCCTGCTCGCGCACTTCGATCTCGCGCTGGCGAGCTTCGGCGGCGGCCCGCTCTTCGGGCGAGATGCGTGCCCAGTCGACGTCGACCTTTGTCGCATTGTTCTCGGTGCCCTGCCAGCGCCCGAACGCACCACCAATGACGGACTGGCCGGACTTCAACGGAATCTCGCGCAGCACGTACCATGCCTTTTTCTGCGGCCCGAACCGGTGTACCTTGCCATCGAGGATCGGATGACCGGGCGGCGGCAATGGCAGGCCCGCGTGCTGCATCTGGTCGACCACTTGCGCCAGCGTCGTCATTGCACCGCCCCGGCCAAGAGGCTGCCACTGGACTGCGGGACGACGAATGGGCCGGCCGACTGGCGCAGCAGCGGCAAGGCCACGAAATACGCCCAGCGCTTGAACATCGATGCGCGCGGCTTGCGGCTTTGACCGATCAGGTGCCAGAGCCCGGACTCGTTGATGATCTCAACAAAGGTGAGGACGCCGTCCTCGCGCACGATCAGCTCGTCGAGCTCGAACGCATCGAGGTGGCGAATGGCCCGGTCCGGGTCGGCGAAGTCGAGCACCTCGCAGACGTCGCGCGCGACGAACCACGACTGGGAATCGCGCTGGATGGCGCGAACGGGGAAACCTTCGAAATGGAAAACAGCGGGCGCGAATGCGCCGTCGGCGGAATGCGACATGGAACGCTCCTGTGCGAGTCTTTGAACAAACTCGCCGAAAGCGTTCTTACGCGCATCCGGCGAGGTGGCCGGGAGGTTAAGAACTCGAGCACAGTCGAGCGGACTTCTTTCCCTTGCGGGTCTTGTATCCGTCGCCCTCCCGGCCATAGTGAAATGTCCGGGCGCAAAAAAACCGCGATACTGTCGGGCGCGGGCGTGCCGCTGTGCTTCGGAGTTCTTACGCTCCATCCCTCTCGGGACACGCGGACTATGCCCGAACAGCGGCGTGGCTGTCAATGCAACACTTCTGTTGTTTTTTCCTTGCAAAACACAACAGAAGTGTTTAGTATCATTTCCATGAACTCCAAACAGATGAAGAAATGGCTCGAGCAGCAAGGCGCGACTTTCACGCCCGGCCGCGGCTCGCATCTGAACGTTTACTTGAACGGCCGCAAGTCGGTGCTGCCGATGCACGGCACGACGGAGCTGGGCAAAGGACTCGAAGCGGCGATCAAGCGCCAGCTCGGATTGAAATAAGGAGCAATGATGTTTGACTATCCCGTACTGCTGACCCCGGACGACAACGGCACGATCCTGGTCACCTTCCCTGATGTCCCCGAAGCGATCACGTTTGGCGAGGACACCGACGAGGCGCTGCTGCAGGCCGTCGATGCGCTCGAATCGGCGCTGGCGTTCTATATCGCCGAGCGTCTGCCGCTGCCGGTGGCTTCCCGTCCCAAGCGCGGGCAAAAGACGGTGCGCCCCAGCGCACTCGAGTGCGCGAAATTCGGCGTCTACCAGGCGATGACCGAGCAGGGCATCAAGAAGACCGAACTGGCGCGCCGGCTCGGCTGGCACCTGCCGCAAGTCGACCGCCTCTTTGACATTCGCCACGCTTCGCGCTTTGACCAGATCGAAGCAGCCGCGCGCGCTCTCGGCAGGCATGTCGAAGTGCATATCGCCTGAAACGGACGAAGCCGATCCAGCCTGGAAGATCGTCGTCATTGGCGATCGCCCTCATTGCGTGTCGCTGAAAGCTCGCGCGTGAGCAACATGTCCACGCATGCTCGCATCAATCCAACAATCTCCATCGTCGACATCTCACCGAGATGGATGACCGCTTTGGGAGGGGCCGCCGACAACGCGGCATTGTCGCTCTTGATTTCCACGGGCCCCGGGCATCTGCGCGGCGGAAATTGCCAGCTCATGACTTGCTCCGGTACGGCACGCGCACGCCGCCCATCAGGGACGGGTACTTGCGGTAGTCGAGCGACCCGGGGCGCATTTCCTGCACGCGTGCATAGTGCTCCGGGCGCAGCGGCTTGAACTCCGGCGCGCTGCGTGCCGGTACCGGCTTGGAGGACTTCTTCGCGGGGGCCGGTGCCAGGATCGATGCGTCGACATGCGCGCGCCCGGCCAGCGTGATCTCGATGGCGTCGTCGCCGACTTCACGCGCCATCTTGTTGTCGACCAGCGGCTCGACGACGAGTTGCTCAAAGCGCGACGCGGAACGGAAATGCGACAGCAGCGCCGTCGACAGCTGCGCGCGCGTGGCCATGCCGCCGTTCACAATCAGCTGCTCGAGCGCTTGGTAAGCGGCACTGCCGCGGCGCGGACCGTAGTTCTTGCTCATCGTCTCGTCGTTTTTGTTTTCAAACAGAGCACCAGACCCTGCGTGCTACAGTGAAATTTCCCGTCCGTTCCATCCGCATTGAAGGAGCCCCCATTGACCGACTTACTCGACCGCTCGCTTCAGCGCCAGATACTCTCGACGCTGTCGCTGATGTACCCGGGTGGCACGCGTGACTTGGCTCAGTTGCTCGCAATGGATGCCGACAGCGAACGCCGGCTGGTAGCCAACGCCAGTTACCTCGCCGAGCACGGATTGCTGGTCAGCGGCTTTCGCCGCATCAGCACGTTTGCCGGTGTCACGTTCCAGCATGCCGGCGAAACCTCGATCACTGCAGCCGGACTCGACTTCCTGCAGGACGATGGTGGCCTGAGCGCCATTCTTGGCGTGGTCACGGTTCGCATTGATGCCGGCCAGTGGGCCGAACTGCTGGCCAGCCGTATCGAGCAAAGTGAAAACCTCACTCACGAGGAGCGCTCCTCTCTCGCTGCAGCCGTTCGTAATCTGCCAGCGAAGGCCATTGAAAAATTGTCGTCAAAGATGCTCGATTGGGCGGTGGATCACTGGCAGGACGCGCTTCCACTACTGCATAAGTGGTTAGCGCAGAGTGCTGGGTGAGCCGCTTTTCGAGCCGCACGTAGCCGACCACTGGATGGGCCTCACTCTCATGCTTGCCATCGGCGACGATCGCCACCCATAACTCGTCCTCGAAACAGGGCAGATCGACCATCAATGCCATCGCCGGCCGATTGAGCATCAGCGCCTTGGCGGGTACGCTCAATGGGAAATAAATCATGGCCGCACCTTCTGCGCAGCAGCCGGACGGTTGACCTGCGCGCGCACCCGCTCGCGCAGCGCGCCAATGGCGCCCAGTGCCTGCTGAATCTCGCGCTCGATGCCATCGAGTTCGGCCAGCGAGATGCCGCCATCGTCAGCCAGCGCCGACGCAATGGCGCCGGTCACGTCACCCAGTTCCTGCATCGCCTTGCACACCGATTGCGTCAGGTCCGCATCCGACAGATGCGCCAGCGCCGGGAATGCAAACGCCACCAGGCTGTGACGCTGGCACATCGCCTCGATCGGCAAGGTCGCGTTGGGCACGCCGGCGGCTGCACACAGCTCGACGATCTCGGAAACCTCCTCGAACGACGGGTAATGGCTGTCGACGCCCGGGCGCAGCTTGTTGTAGAGGACATTGGCCGTCTTTCCCATGCGCTGCGCGAGTGCCTCGATGCCGCCCGGGTAAGCGCGCGCGACCTTGTAGAGCGCGTCGTGCTGATTGGTGTCGGAATAGCGAAGTGTCATGTCAAAAGGTCGTCGTGATTGCCGGTGCCATTGAATAAGGAGCTCGGTAAGGTGCGTCTGCAGGGCTCAGGGCGAGCGGTTGATGCCCCGGCGCTCCCTCAGGATCCCTTCCAATCCCTCGCGCTCCAGGTATTGGCCGATTAATCTGGCTTCGTTGATCTTTTCCAGTGCCCATTGATGAAGGACTTCCCGAACGATCTCCTGCTTCTCCTGGCCCTCTCGCTCAGCCAGCGTCGAGATGACGGCATCTGCCTCCACCGTGATCTTTCCCCGGAATTCCTTCAGCGGCAGGCTCATGGGCTGCACTCCGTTCACGCCGCCACGCCCGCCGAGCTCGTCGACGGCGCATCGGCTGGGTTGGCAAACAACTCCGGGTGCATCAGCTTCAACGTCTGCAGACGGGCCTTCGGAATGCCCTCGCGCCGCCAGCCGGAGACGGAAGCCGGCGCGATCTCGAACAGCTGCGCAACCTTGTTGGTGCCGCCTAGGCGATCGATGAGGTGATTGGCGTCCATAACGGGTGGAAGGTTTTTTCTCGCCGTTAATGTTAGGTGCAGCTAATAGCCCTGTCAATAGGGATACCTTATTATCAATCCATTAGGATAGCCTAATGAATCTTGCTGAACGTTTACGAAAAGCGCTGACCGAGCGCCCGGAGATTACGCAGGCCGACTTGGCCCGCGCGTGCGCCATTAAGCCGCCGTCCGTGTCTGATTGGCTCAACGGAAAGACCAAGCGGCTATCCGGCTCCAACCTGCTGGCTGCGGCGCGCTTGCTGGGCGTGCGACCGGACTGGCTGGCAACGGGCAAAGGTCAGATGCGCGCCGACGCAGCGTCGGCCGGCGGTGCTGACGCAACGCCGTCCGAAGATGACTTTGACCTGGTGCCGCAGCTGGATCTAAGCGCGGCCTGTGGGGATGGAAAGTTTGCCGAGCATGTCGTCGTGCGCGGCGGGCTGGCGTTCAAGAAGACCTTCATGCGCCAGTTCGGCATTTCCGAGGCGACCTCGCGCATCATCTACGCGCAAGGCACCAGCATGGAGCCGACCATCGGCGATGGGCGCGTGGTGCTGATCAACTTATCGGAGACGGCGCCGATCGATGGCAAGGTGTTCCTGATTTGCGACCAGGACGGCGCGTTGCTTTTGAAACGCCTGGTGCGCGAGTACGACCCGGCCATGCAGGCAACGGTCTGGAAGACTCGCTCCGACAACCCGGACAAGCGGCAGTACCCGGACAAGATCCTGCCGGATGATCCGCGCGTGCAGATCGTGGGACGTGCGATCTGGCATGACGGATTGCTTTAATTTTTATCAGGATTGCCCGTGATCTGATAAGCTGGAAAAACATTTTTCCTTTGCTGGGAGAATCATGGAACAGACCGGAATCGCTGGGGCACTGACCCTGCTTGTGTTCTACTTTATCCCTGCTTTCGTCGCCTTCCGGCGCCAGCATGCCAATAAGGTGCCAGTCATGTTGGTCAATGCTTTTCTCGGATGGACCTTTATCGGCTGGATCGTCGCGTTGGTCTGGGCGTTCACTTCCAATACTCGGCAGCAAACCTGAATTACCGAATTCGGAATTTGGTTCGATGAATTAATTCATGGGCAGCTTTGCTGGAAAGCCCGCAATGCGCAGAAAATTTGGATTGATTTTTTTCTTGGCAATCGCCGTTGCTGCCGCGATGGGCGCCAGTTATTTCAGCCCATTGTGGACGATGCGGCAAATTCATGCGGCTGCAAAACAGAAAGAAGTCGACCGACTATCCGACTACGTCGACTTTTCCGCAGTTCGTGAAAACCTAAAATCTGTCGTGATGGCTGAAATGTCGCGCGTGGCCAAAGATGCGGCCAAAGGAAGTGAGCCAGCAGCCGATTTCGCCTCAGCGCTGGTCGTCGGCTTTGCTGGCGCCATGATTGATGCGCTGGTGACGCCAGCCGGGATGATTAACCTGATCGACAAAGGGCAATTTCCCCAGCCGGGCAAGCAAGAAGCCGCCCCAACACAGCCGCAAGATCAACCTGCGGAATTCTCGTTTCACTACACAGCGTGGGACCGGGCCATTGTGTACCGCAAGGATCAGCCAGAGGGCGCGTTCATCCTTCGCCGAAATGGTCCATGGAGTTGGCGACTGGTCGGCGTGAAAATCGCTAACTGGCCTCAGAAATCGCCATAGCAATCTGCGTCGGTCGCATCATCATTTCCCCAGCCACAAATCACCCCCGGATTTGTCACCGGTGACTAATTCAGGACGCCGGGCCTTGCCGGTTGATTGCGCCGATCTGGATCAGAAACGGCTCACCCGGATGGCGCGACAGCAGTTCGTGTACGAGATCCGCGTCGCTGAGCTCAGCCAATGCGCCTTGTGTAGCAAAGGTACGGCGCACGCGCATCAAAATCTCCGAGTTCAATGAGCGCCCTTCTCGTTCCGCTGAAGCCTCTAGCTTTTCGCGCAGGTCCGGCGGCAATCGGATCCCCATGGTCGACGTCTTTTTCATGGCTTAAAGCGTAATACCGATTTCGCGGCACTTTGGCACGCTCTGAAATTATTCCATGCAATATGTGCATACATTGGCACATTTCATGCACAATCTAAAAGCCATTCGCCTATTTTTATGGATTCGGTTTTTGTAGGCGAATCGGCCGACTTAAATATCCAAAGAAAAATAAAAGGAGCCGCTCGTGGATTCACAGCCTGTGATTCAAGTTCCTGTGTCCGAAGGTATTGCATTGCATTTGCCAATAACGGCTGCGTTTGATTATCTGTCGATGCTCATCGATCAGTTAACGGCAATCCTGAGCCTGATGTGCCTTGACGAATTTGAAACGCGATCGGTCGAGATCCAGACCGGCGCCATCTGGTGTGCAGCCTCGCTCGCCGACCAGATCCGTGCGCTACTGCCCCACTTGCCGCGCCATTCTTAGGCGTCGCCGATGTGCTGCCACGGTTTAATTAGGAACGCCTATTGACAGCAATCTAAGGTTTGCCTAATCTACGCCTTATTGCTTCCTTACTTTTGGAGGAGTCGATATGCGCGTAGTTGGTACTCATGGCACAGCGGCCCGGCGTTCTGCACTCGGGCGGTTTTTGACGGCTGAAGATGACTGGATCGCGCGCCACCAGGGCGTGACGATGCTGCTCTTGTGGCTGGGTGCGCTGATCGTGCCGGGGGTGATCGAATGGATGATCTGATCCTGACCGTTCGCGTGCGCTGCACGCTGCCGGATCCATTCGCCGGCATGAAAGGGCACGACTACATTGCCGCACGCGGCCTGTCGCCGATGCTGGGCCCGAAATCCCTGCGCCTGGTCGGCGACTGCCAGTGCGCTCCGTGCGTGCAGCAGCGACTGCTGCCGGTGGTGCAGGCGATCGTGGCGAACTGGCCGCTTGAGGAGACGCGCCGTGCAGCCGCGCATTGATCCGGACCGCGCCGCGCTCGAGATTGCACATCGGCTGTTGCGCACCCCGATGACGCTGGAACAGATGCTGGGCTCGCGTCCGCTGTCGCTGATCTTGATGAATGTCGCGCGCCGCCACATGCAGCGCCGCAACGTCTTTGATACCAAGCGCCTTCAGGCAAACGACTACCAAGAAAGCCAATGAACACGATGACCATTTACCCGATACAGCAAGGCTCGCGCGTTGAATTCGATAGCGAACATGGGCCGCAGAAAGGCACGGTGCTTGGCGTCACCTGCGACGTGGGCAATGGCGAGCCCTTTGCCGTTATCGAGATTGACCATGCAATGGCCGGCATGCTGTGGAAAGTGCCGCTGCAGCAGCTGCAGCCAGCCCGGGCCTAACGATGCCGATCAGCCGAAAAGCGCGGGTCAAGCGCTACCGACCACGAACGCCGGCTCCCGAAGCAGGACTGGGCGCGCTGCTGGCAGCGATCGTTCGTACCGAAGACTGCCAACCACTTTCTGGCATGCAGGTGACGGATCTGGCAGCCGCCTACTGGTTGGCGCTCGATGCGATGGCGCGCGGCACTAGCGGCGAGGAGGAATGGTCGGTCGTCACCTGTGCGCTGAACGTGGCATTAGTGCTGGCCGAGCAGGGAGTGGGCGCCGAGTACGAGCATGACTTCATCGCCGCGCTCGATGGTGCATTTCGCGCGAAGGTCCGCGCGCAACACAAGCGGGCGTGGCGATTTGATGGGGATGCGCTTCTAGCCATTCGCGCGGCATTGGGACTGCACGACCAGCAGATCGCCGTGGCCAGCAAGGCGCAGCTGCGCGCCGCATTGATTGAAGTGCACGAGCGCATCGAGCGCGGCGTGGTGTACGAGATGAGCACAGAGTAAAGGGGAACGGGGAAATGAACCGACGCGATCAGATTCTGCAGGCGCTGGCGGAGACGACGGTAGCGCTGAAAACTACCGAGATTGCCGCCAAACTCGGCACGGTCGAGCAAAACATTCACAAGGTCGTGCGGGAGCTGGCCGAGGACGGACTGGTACATCAGGTCGGCATCAAGCCCTTTACCTACCTGTTGAGCCCCAGCGGTCGAGACTGGCTCGCTGATCCGAATTTTGGTCAAGCGTCTCGCAGCAAGAAGTCGGCAGTCGCCGATGACAGCGACCCACCGGGGCTGAAGGTAGGCGTCTTTACCAGCGGCGAGCTACAGATCGAAGCCGCCGGCAAGCGGTTGTTGCTTTCGCGTGTGCAGGCGGCCGAGCTCGTGCAGTTCCTAGATGCGCTGCCCAACCGGCTGTTTGAAGGCGGGGCACCAGCCGCTCGGCCCAGTCCGTTTGCCGCATTGGGCGTCGCTGCTACGCGCACGCACCGGCTGGCGGATGAAGCCTGAAGGGGGCACCGATTAAGTTGCAGGAGAAAATAATGACACCAACCTATCCGATCATCTACCGCATCAACGTCGCCATGGCGCATCTGGGCATTTCGCGCACGCAGCTTTATCGCCTGGTCAACGCCGGAAAGCTTGAGCTTGTGAAGCTGGGGCCCAATTCGTCGGGGATCACTAGCGAAAGCGTTCGGCGCTTTGTCGAGGGGGCGACACGGCGAACCGGACAGGTTGCCGCAAACTGGCCTGCATTTTCCAAGCGCGAGGGCTAGGGCGATCAATAACGATTGACGTATTACGTTAGGCGTAATAAGATCACTTCCATGATCCAGTCCTTCCAATGCGCCGACACGCAAGCCCTGTTTGAAGGGAGGTCGCCGAAGCGATTTCGCGCCATCCAGTCGGTCGCCGAACGAAAGCTGGCTCAACTCGACGCCGCGCAGACACTAGACTTTCTGCGTTCTCCACCGGGCAACCGCTTGGAGGCACTCAAAGGCAACCGCGCCGGTCAATACAGCATCCGCGTCAACGACCAGTTCCGCGTTTGCTTTACCTGGACGGATCGCGGAGCGGCCGACGTCGAGATCGTTGATTACCACTAGGAGCGATGATGAGCCGACCTGTTAACCGAATGCGCGCAATCCACCCCGGCGAAATTTTGCGCGAGGATTTTCTTGTCCCGCTGGGCATGAGCGCCAATGCCCTGGCGATGGCGCTGGCCGTGCCCGCCACACGCATCCATGAGATCGTCAACGAGCGGCGCGGTATTAGTGCCGATACAGCCGAGCGGCTGGCGCACTATTTCGGTGGCGATGCCGCCTCCTGGCTGAACCTGCAAAACGCGTACGACCTCAAGACGCTGCCGACCCGCGCAGAAATTGAGCAACGCGTGAAGCGTCGCGCCGAACCGGCACATGTTTAAATGTTCTGTTGCCGCAGCGACCAGTTGCTTGCCGCGCAGAACAAACCTCTACGAACAGGCGCGCTAAGCCGTTCAGTATAGTTTTGCACCGCATTTTGGGCAGTGCGGCCGAGTATGTCTGAGCATATCAGCCCAGTTTGCAATGCCGTCGATGTGATACGAGTCTCCATTGAGCTGGTCTAGCGAATAACTTTCATATTGTCTGGAAAAAGGAGCATCATTTTCTTTCATGATGATTGCGCCTTTATGTCCGCATTGACATTCAATCAGGTGGCGAGTGACTAAAGTCATAGGTTCGTTCCCTGGCCGTTAAATTTTTGTGAAGAAAAAGAAAGGACGGATTGCTCCGTCCTTCAGCCGATCACTCAGTTACTTTGGCAGTGAACGGCAGTGCTCGCAAACGCGCTCAAGCTTTCCTTTTCGGAAACGCAGATAAGCATTCACATGCACCGTCCTCGGATAGTGACAAATTTTCATCACTAACTCCTTTCGTCGAACGATGGCCTCGGCGACGAACTTGGTGCTTGCAAAACAGCGATGGCGTGACTACACTGCCGCTGCTACCCAATAGCATGCACTCAAGAGAAAACCAGAGACCGTTTGGCTTTCTTTTCCGAAAGCGCCTGAAGAGTTGCAGCTCTTCAGGCGTTTTTCATCTCACTGCGTCGCGCATTTGCCGCATCAAAGCTGACGCCGAATTTTTGCTGTGCTTCTGCAATCGATGGACGATCGATCAGTAGAGATCGAGGCATCAATAAGAAGGACGCAAATTTATCGGCTTGCCACTCCGAATTACAGTAGGTTTTTGGTGGCTGTTCCGGGTCAATTCTTGACAACGCCACTCCGCGATGCAACAACAAATGACCCATTTCATGACACATCGTGAACCGGTCACGCCCCTCCCCTACCGCGGCCCGTTCGTACACGTCTTCTCGAATCCAGATGCGTCCTTTATCGGGGAACGTGCGACCATGATCGCAACCCATTTCATGTAGCTCGCGAACCTCGAAACACGCCTCAGGTACCAGCTGATGTAAAAATTCGTAGACCCGAAGCACAGGGAAATAGGGGATTTCGGCGAGTCCGAGAACCTGCCGTACAGTATCCGCAACTTGGGCTATGTCATCATTTGATCTTGGAGGTACAACGATGCCATTGCGGCGGGTAATGCTTGTTTTTACCATAGGCAATTACTCCATCAAAAAACTCCGAAGCTGATCCTTTTCTTCCGCAGTCATGCTACTGAAGCGGCGTGCCATCGCTGTTGCCAATTCAGCATCTTCAACACTTGCATCTGTTAACGGAAAGCGTACTTCTCGGCGTGCTTGATTAATCAAAGCTTCGAACTTATCGCGGGCACTCCGTACTTCTGAAAACTTTTGCGTCAGCAAATCCAGCATCCCATCTGGAATACGCTTTCGTCCTGTTTCAATGGCCGACAAAAAGGCTGCGGACACGTTAAGCACTTTGGCCATATCCATAAGCGTCATGCCGCCATCATTGCGAAGCTTCTTTAGTTCCTTTCCAAATTGGGTTGTCATGTAGCTCTCCCTTTATCAGCTATGCGAATCGCATTCGGTATTGTTGTCATCGACGAAGGTGGAATTTTCGCGATTCGTCGCTGCAATAATAGCTCGTTGGCAATGAATTTTCAACCATTATGGTTAATTTTTTACCTTGGGCGGTATTGGTGCCAATCGCCGAAATGTCGGAAGAGGATTCGCTTGCCTCAGGTACCATTAAGCGCGGCTGTCAGCTTCGGGTAGCTAGCTGGGTAGCTGGCACGGAAAATTAGTGAGCACTTTCGCCAAAAATCCCACTAGAACTAGCTTTTGAAAAAAATGAAGATTGCCACCTGGAACGTCAACTCCCTGAAAGTCCGCCTGCCTCAGGTACTGCAATGGCTGGAGTCCTCGCCGGTCGATGTGCTTTGCCTTCAGGAGACGAAGCTGACCGATGACAAATTCCCGGTGGCCGAGATCGAGGCGGCCGGCTATCAGGTGGCCTTCTCCGGACAGAAGACCTACAACGGCGTGGCCATCCTGTCGCGCCATCCGATGTCGGACATCGTGAAGAACAACCCGCTGTTCGAAGATGAGCAGCAGCGCATCATCAGTGCCACGATTGCCGGCATGCGCATCGTCTGTGCGTATATTCCGAACGGCCAGGAAGTCGGCTCGGACAAGTACCAGTACAAATTGCGCTGGCTGGATGCCTTGCACCAGTGGCTGTCAGCAGAGATTGCCTCCCACCCCAGCCTCGCCCTGCTCGGCGACTACAACATTGCGCCGGCCGATGCGGATGTCCATGATGCGGCGGCCTGGCAGGGGCAGGTGCTGTGCTCGGACGCCGAGCGTGCTGCCTTTGAGCGGCTGTGCGCGCTGCCGATGAAAGATGCGTTCCGCCTGTTCCCGCAGGCGGAGAAAATGTACAGCTGGTGGGATTATCGCCAGATGGCCTTCCGCCGCAACCGCGGCCTGCGGATCGACCATATCCTGCTGTCGCCCCCGCTCGCCGAGCGCTGTGTCGCGTGCGAGATCGACAAAGTGCCCCGCAAATGGGAACAGCCGTCGGACCATACGCCGGTGGTGGCCACGCTGGCGCCCTGAACCCGGCTCAACCGCCGCCCGGACCGGCGGCCTGGCTGGCCGGCATGCCGGTGCCAGACTCCATCACCTGCCGCAGCCGCTCGAGGTCGGCCTGCACCAGCGCCATATCCTGTTGCAGCCGATGCTCCGTCATTGCCGGCGGCCGGAACAGCGTGAACAGCACCTCGCTGCCCTCCTCGTTCGGCACCACCCGCATCGGCACCTGAACCTGAAGGTCCGGCGACAACGTGATGACATGGTCGAGGATGCCGTGCTCGACCGGGCCACTGAAATGCAGCCCGACCTCGCCTTCGCCGGTATCGATCCGCCAGTCATCGCCGACCTGCCGCACCGAGCGGCAGAGTCCGCCTGCCCAGTGCGGCAGGTTGCGCGGGTCGGCGACGAAGGCAGCGACCGCCATTGGCGGGCTGGCAATCGAAACCGACAGGGTGATCGTCGGGTTCATGGGAACTAGGACTGCAGCGCCTCGCGAATCTGCTGCAGCGATGCAGGATCTTCGATCGTCGTCAAATCGCCCGGATCGCGTCCTTCGCACAGCGCCTGGATCGAACGGCGCAGCAACTTTCCGGAACGGGTCTTGGGCAACAGGTTCACGCAGTACACCCGGGCCGGGCGCGCCACGGCACCCAACTGGTGGTCGACCACGCCGAAGATTTCCTTCTCCAGCAATTTTTTCGCTTCCGGCGTGGCAACCCGGTCCGCATGTTTCGGAATGACAAACGCGACCGCGACCTGCCCCTTGAGCTTGTCTTCGACGCCGACCACCGCAACTTCGGACACATTGTCGTGGCTGGAAATGCTTTCTTCGATCTCGCGGGTGCCGAGCCGATGGCCTGCGACATTGATCACGTCATCGGTGCGGCCGAGGATGAAGTAGTAGCCGTCGGCATCGCGGATGCCCCAGTCAAAGGTGGAATACACCTGTTCGCTGCTGAAGTTCGACCAGTAGGCGTTGATGAAACGCTCGTCGTTGTTGAACACGGTCTGCAGGCAGCCGGGAGGCAGCGGGCCTTCGATCACGACCACGCCCTTCTCGTTGTCGCCGCAGACTTCGCCGCTGGCCTCGTTGAGGATCTTCACGCGATAGCCCGGCATCGGCACGCCGGGGCTGCCGAGCCGCGTCGGCTTGTCGTCGACGCCCTTCGCGACCGACAGGATCGGCCAGCCGGTCTCGGTCTGCCAGTAGTTGTCGATGATGGACACGCCGAGCGCATCGGCCACCCAGGCGGAGGTGTTCTCGTCCAGCGGCTCGCCGGCCAGGTACAGCGCCTTCAGCGACGACAGGTCGTGCCGCTTCATCAGTTCCGGCGGCTGTTTCTTCAGCACGCGCACCGCGGTCGGCGCCGAGAACATGCGCGTGACCTTGTGCTTCTCGACGATCTGCCACCAGATGGAGGCATCCGGCCGCAGCGGCGTGCCCTCGTACAGGACGGTCGCCATGCCCGCGATCAGCGGGCCGTAGACGATGTAGGAATGGCCGACCACCCAGCCGATGTCGGAGGTGGAGAAATAGGTTTCGCCCGGCTTGCCGCAGAAGATGTGCTGCATCGAGCTGGCCAGCGCGACTGCATAGCCGCCGACGTCGCGCTGCACGCCCTTCGGCTTGCCGGTGGTGCCGGAGGTGTACAGCACGTATGAAATATCGTCCGATTTCAGCCAGGTGACCGGTACCTGCGCATCGATGTGCTGCTCGCGCAGCGTCGCATAATCGACGTCGCGTCCGGCTACCAGTTCCATCGCGGCCAAATGGCGATCGACCAGCAGTACATGGGCAGGCTTGTGCGCGGACAGCGAGATCGCCTCGTCCAGCAGCGGCTTGTACGGAATCGGCTTGCCGCCGCGCGAACCGGCATCGGCCGAGACGATCAGCTTCGGCTGAGCGTCGTCGATGCGGGTTGCGAGGCTGTTGGCCGCAAAACCGCCGAACACCACCGAATGGATCGCGCCGATGCGCGCACAGGCCAGCATCGCGAACACGGCCTCGGCAATCATCGGCATGTAGATCAGCACGCGGTCGCCCTTGACGACGCCCAGCGCCTGCATGATCGCCGCGGTGCGCTCGATTTCGCGCTGCAGTTCGGCGAAGCTCCAGGTCTTTTCCGCCGGCTGGCCGCTGGCCGTCTCGGTCGTGATCGCGATCAGCGCGGGCTGGTTCGGCTGCGTCGCCGCCCAGCGGTCGACCGC
>JAIXTG010000176.1 GCA_027484285.1 Oxalobacteraceae bacterium
CGGAACATTCACTGCATCACCTCATCGAATCTCCATCGGGCTTTTACCGGAGACATCATGACAGCCACATGGATTGTTTCGGCCAATGCAAGCCGGGCACGGGTATTCGCGCAGCATGGCAGCGCGGCGGACATGGAGGAGGTCACCGACCTCGTCAACGAGGCGGTGCGCTTGCGCACCAGCGATACCGAATCGGACCGGCTCGGACCGACATCCGGCACCGGTACTATCCACAATACCGGCGGCGCCACGCCGAACAAGCTGTACCAGCCGCGCGTCTCGCCGGAGAAGCACCAGGCCGAACTGTTTGCCCGGGATCTCTGCGATTTCCTGCTGAAAGCCGCGCAGGAAGGTCGGTACGAAGAACTCGACCTGGTCGCTTCGCCGCAATTCCTCGGCGCAGTTCGCCAGTTGCTGGATCCCGAGGTGAGGTCGCGCGTCAAGATCGAGATCGACAAGGATTACACCCACCTGAGCGCGCAGGCACTGCTCGACGAAGTCCGGAACCGGCAGCGGCCAATGTAGCAGCGCCGGATGGCCTCAGGTCTCGCCGGGCGGCTTGACCGGCACGTCGAGGACATCCTGCACGTACAGCATGGCTACCAGCACCACGATCACCGCCGTCAGCGGCGTGGCGAGTGCGGCGCCGGTGAGGCCCGCCATCGAGCCCAGCAGCACCTGCATCACGATGGTCAGCGCCGGCGGCAATGCAATGGTGCGCCGCTCGATCAGGGGCACTACCAGATAGCCCTCGACGACATGGATCATCACGAACACCATCAGCGTGTAGCCGCCGTCGACCGGGCTTTGCGAGAATGCAATCAGCACCGCCGGCACGCCCGCGATGATCGGCCCGAGATACGGAATGAAGTTCAGCAGGCCGGCGATCAGGCCGAGCACCAGCGCCAGCGGAATACCGAGCAGATAGAGGCTGACCGTCGTTAGCGTACCGATGATGAACATCGAGATCAGCTTGCCGATCAGCCAGCGCCCCAGCATGTTGCCCAGCGTTTCGAGTACATGCCACGCCCGGGCGCGGCTGCGCGGCGGCACTAGCGTCATCAGCGCGCGCAGGTAGGGCCGCGGCTGCGCTGCCAGATAGATGCCGACGAACAGCACGATCACCAGGTTGGCCAGCGCACCCAGTGCGCCGCTGAAGAACGGACCGGCGTCAGGCAACAGGCGCCGCAGCCGGTCGGGGGGGGGCAACTCGGGCAACAGGCCGCGCAGGGCCGGGCGAGCATTGATCCATTCCCGCGTGCTGTCGACTGCGACCGGCAGGATTTTCATCATCTCGTCCACCTGCCGGCCCACCGGCGCGGCGCCGAGCCAGATGGTGACGGCCGCCAGGCTCGCCAGCACCGACACCACCAGTGCCAGTGCAAAGCTTCGGTAAAGCGGCAGCAGTCGCGCGAGCAGGTCGGCCAGCTTGTACAGCAGCATCGCCAGCAGCAGGCCGGCGAACACGATCAGCAAGGCTTCGAAATTCGTGCGCACGAAGTAGGCGACCGCAATGAACAGCAGCGTGATCCCATTCGCCAGCGCAACCCGGCGCGCGAATTCCATCAGCGGCGTGCGGCGAATCCGTCGGCGCGATGGGTCGCGCATGGTCAAGCCGCCGATGCCGGATCGTCGGGGTCCGGATCGGCCGGCAGCGCGCGCTCGGCCACGTTGCGCGCAATCTGCGCCGGTACCTTGCCGCTGCCTTGCCCGTCGTGTGCGGCGGCCAGCAGCTGGTTCAGGATGCCGCACTCGGCGGTCGCATTGGCGGTCCCGCATTGCGACCGCAGCAGCGACAGCTGCCGTTCCAGTTGCCGCAAACCGAGCAGCCGATGTCGGACGCGCGCAATCTGCGCATCGATCAGGCGGTTGACGCCGTCGCAATCGGCGGCCGGATGTTCGGCGAAGTCGAGCAGCCGCCGGACCTCGGCCAGCGGCATGCCGAGCTCGCGGCAATGCCGTATGAAGGCGAGCCGCTCGCGATGCTGCATGCCGTACTGGCGATAGCCATTCGACTGGCGCGGCGGCTCCGGCAGCAGGCCCGCCCGCTCGTAATAACGTATGGTATCGACCGGCACGCCGGTGGTGCCGGACAGTTCCCTGATCCGCATGGCCCGCCCTCGGCATTGCCCTGAAACCTATTGACCCTGTAGCGGCTCCGGGGTTTCCAATGGCGAGCATGAACCGGAGCAAAACATGAGCTCATCCTGCACTGGCAACTGCAGTGCCGACAGTGGCGCGTCGCCGCGCTTTCGCAAGGCGCTGTGGATCGCGCTGATCGTCAATGCACTGATGCTGGCGGTGGAGATCGCCGGCAGCCTGGCGTCCGGGTCGGTGTCATTGCTGGCCGATGCGGTGGACTTCGGCGGCGACGCGGCCAACTATGCGCTGTCGCTGGCGGTGCTGTCGCTCGGTTTGCGGTGGCGCTCGCGTGCGGCGCTGGTGAAAGGCTGGTCAATGGGCCTGTACGGCGCCTTCGTGCTTGGCAAGGCGGCATGGGAGGCGACCGGCAGCACAGCGCCGGAACCGGTCACGATGGCCGGCATCGGCCTGCTGGCGCTGCTGGCCAACGTGAGCGTGGCGGTGCTGCTGTTCACCTTCCGCTCGGGCGACGCGAACATGCGCTCGGTCTGGCTCTGCAGCCGCAATGACGCCATCGTCAACCTGCTGATCATCATCGCCGCTGCCGGCGTGTTCGGCACCGGCACCGCATGGCCGGACCTGCTAGTGGCGGCTGCGGTGTCGATGCTGGCGCTGTGGTCATCGGTCAGCGTGGTGCGGCAAGCCAAGGCGGAGCTGGCCGCGCACCGGCCCGCCCGCGGCGCCCATGCCCACTGAACGCTGGCCGGCGCTGCACCCGCGCTTCAGCCGGCCAGGCCAATACCGTGCTGGCCGCCGCGCCGCGCCTGCAGGGTGCCGGCCTGCTTCTGCTGCAGCAAGTCGATCATCTTCTGGTTGAACGCCGGCAGGTCGTCCGGCTTGCGGCTGCTGACCCAGTTGCCATCGACCACCGCTTCGCTGTCGATCCAGTCGCCGCCGGCGTTGATGATGTCGTCACGCAGCGTCGGCCAGCTCGTCATCGTGCGGCCGTCGACCAGTCCGGCCGACACCAGTATCCAGCCGCCGTGGCAGATCACGAACACCGGCTTGCCCTCGTCATCCATGTCGCGCACGAAGCGCTGTGCCTCGGGCATCGCGCGCAGCTGGTCGCCATTGATCACGCCGCCGGGCAGCAGCACGGCATCGAAGTCCTGCGCATCGGCGCGGTCGAAGGTCAGGTCGGTTTCAAAGGTCTCGCCCCGGTCGTGGTGGTGGAAACCCTGCACCGTCGGCTTGTGGGAAATGATCGCCGTCTGGACACCCTGCTGCTCGAGCGCATCTTTCGGCCCGGTCAGTTCAATCTGCTCAAAGCCGTCCGTGACGAGGATCGCCACTTTCATGGGCTGACCGCCCGCATGCTTGCCTGCCATGGTGCACTCCCGGAGTGAATGGAATAACACCATCGACCATTGCCGCTGCCGCCGGTTCAGCCGCCAGCCGCCCCGGCACGCCCGCTGCTCAAAATTTTGCCGGTGCCGCCTGCAACAGGCTGTCCCGGATTTCGCGCAGCAGCACGACTTCCTCGGGCGTCGGCGGCGGTGCGCTCGGAGCCGGCGGTGCCGCGCGCCGGAAGCGGTTCATCTGCCGCACCATCAGGAAAATGATGAAGGCAAGGATGATGAAGTTGAGCGCGACGGTAATGAAGCTGCCATACGCGAGCACTGCGCCAGCCTTCTTTGCTTCCGCCAGCGTGGCCGCGGTCTGCCCGGCCAGCGGCAGGAAGTAATTGCTGAAATCGAGACCGCCGACAATCATGCCCATCACCGGCATGATGATGTCGCCCACCAGGGAATCGACGATCCTCGCGAAGGCGGCACCCACGATGACGCCGACAGCCAGGTCGATCACATTGCCCTTCAGCGCAAATTCCCGGAACTCGTCGACGATGCGCATCCTCATCTCCTTGAAAGTAGGAATTGCTCGATCGTAATCATCGTCCTCGTCTGAAAGATTGATAAAAATTAAGGAAGGAGAACGTCAGGCAACAGGAAGGAGGCGCAGGCGGATCAAGTATCATGGCGGCCGCGCAGATGCGCCTTCTGACTGACCCCGGAGAATTTCAACGTGTCACTGCAACTGAACACCCGCGCGGCTGCGAAACTGGCCGCACTGATCACCGTTTCTGCCGCGGCGCTGACCGCCTTCGCTGCCGATCCCGCCAAAGTCGAGAACCTGCGTGTCACCAACGCCTGCAAATACTGCGACCTGACTGACGCGGCACTGTCCGGCGCCGACCTGCGCGGCGCCGACTTCCAGAATGCCAATCTTTCCGGCGCCAACCTGTCGAAAGCCGACCTGTCGCAGCGCCCGATGGAAAAGCGCACGCTGTCGACCAACTTTGAAAGCACCAACCTGAAGAAGGCGAACCTGTCCGAAGCAAAGCTGAACGGCGCAAGCTTCAACGGCGCGTTCCTGCGCGAGGCCAACCTGCAGGGTGCGGACCTGTCGAATGCGGTATTCCCCGGCGCAAACCTGAAAGGCGCGAACCTGAAAGGCGCGAAGGTCGACGGCGCCAGCTTCGAAGGCGCGAAGCTGTGCAACACCATCATGGCCGACGGCAGCACCAACGATTCCGGCTGCTGACCTGCGCAGCTAGTCGTCCCACAGCGAAGGCGGATCGGCTGCGGCGGGCCCGCGCGGCCTGGCGGCTTTCGCTGCCTTCGGCCTGGCCGGACGCTGCGCTGCCGTGCGCGGCGCCGGCTCCGCACTGAGGCCCGCTGCCGGAAAAGGCTGCAGGAAATCCCCGATCCGGTCGGCTGCCGCAAGCAGCCAGTCGCGGTACTGCGCCTGCTCCAGCATCACCACCATGCGTTTCTCGTCCTCCGGACGATGGAAGCGCTGCATCAGCGGGTGATGGTCGGCATTGATGGTCAGCATCGTGAACGACACCAGCGGCCGGTCGTCCGGCCCGCCGTTCGGCCGCCATTCCCACAGCCCGGCCAGTGCCAGCGGCAGGTCATCACTGCGCCGGATGCGCCAGCGCACCGCCTTGCCGGTTTCATAGCTGGGCTCGAAAATCGATTCGGCCGGCACGATGCACAACTGCCGCTTCCCGAATGCATGGCGGAACGACGGCTTGCTGGCGGCGGTCTCGCTGCGTGCGTTGTAGGTGTGGCGGGACAATTTCAGGTCGGCCCAGTGCGGCAGCATGCCGAAGCAGGCGTTCACGCATTCCAGTTCGCCGGAACCATCGTCGGCAAGGCGGATGATGGGTGCGAGATAGCCGGGATAGGCTTCCTCTTTCCAGTCGTCAGCAGGCGCATCGACGCCAAAATGGGTCGCCAGCGATGCGCGCTTCGAGGGCGTGTAGTTCGAGCACATGGTTGCCGGCCATTGTAGACCGCCGGATCGCAGTGCGAGCGGCCATGCTCAGAAGCCGAGTTCGCGCACGATGACGGCCGCCGCCCAGCGCAGTGCATGGTCGA
>JAIXTG010000267.1 GCA_027484285.1 Oxalobacteraceae bacterium
AATTGCTGCGGATGCATGGCAGCCGTTCCCATCACCGAGAACACCGGCACCGGATCCAGATCGCCCGGCTGCTCGGTCATTACCGAGAAATCGATGCTGCGGCCGTCGATGCGCGGCGGGGTGCCGGTCTTCAGGCGGCCCTGCGGCAGCTTCAGTTCCTTCAAACGTGCAGACAGCGAAGCGGCCGGTGGATCCCCTGCCCGGCCACCGGAATAATTATTCAGGCCGACATGAATTTTCCCGTCGAGAAACGTGCCAGCTGTCAGCACGACTGAACGGGTGCGAAACCGAATGCCTACCTGGGTAACCGCTCCCACAACCTGATCGCCCTCCACCATCAGATCATCGACGGCCTGCTGGAATAACCAGAGGTTAGGCTGATTCTCAAGACGGCGACGAATGGCCGCCTTGTACAGAACACGATCCGCCTGCGCGCGGGTGGCGCGTACCGCCGGACCTTTGGAAGAATTCAGGATCCGGAACTGTATGCCGCCCTCGTCAGTAGCGATGGCCATCGCACCGCTCAAGGCATCCACTTCTTTCACCAAATGGCCCTTGCCAATGCCGCCGATCGACGGATTGCAGGACATCTGGCCCAAGGTTTCGATGTTATGGGTCAGCAGCAGGGTTTTCTGACCCATGCGTGCGGCCACCAAGGCTGCTTCCGTGCCGGCATGGCCGCCACCGACGACGATTACATCAAATTCAGCGGGGAAATCCATGGAAAGGAAGGAAAAGCGGACTCATGCGGAGCCCGGATTATAAAGGGATTTGCTTCGCGCCGGATCAGTATCTGGCGAAGCGCACAGATTCTTCGACGTCGAGGAAGGGTTTCACGTGAAACAATCGCCCTGCCCTGACGCCGGACTGGCCAGGGCGAAGAGCTGCCAACCCTACTGTTTCACGTGAAACATGAGGAAATCCCCGTAGGCGTCCCAGCCTGTCTTGGCAATAAGCAGCAATACCACGCCAAGAAAAATGCGTCGCACAAACGCGGCGCCTTCCCGTATAGCCAGCCGAGCCCCCACCACAGAACCGGCAATATTGCACCCTGCCATCACCAGGGCGAGAGACCAGATCGGCGGATGCGTCGGGATAAACCAGGCAAGCGCTGCAAGATTGCAGGCAACATTCACGATTTTGGCCGCCGCCGATGCACGAAGGAAATCCTGTCCGAAGAAACGAATAAACAGGAAGATCAGGAAGCTTCCTGTGCCGGGTCCAAAGAACCCGTCGTAGAAACCAATCGCCGCACCGATCAGCGCCGCCCGGGTCCATTTTCCGAGACCTTCACGGGTCGGCGCATAGGCAGTGCCGAAATCCTTTCGCCGAAACACATACAGCGCAACCAGCAACAAGATGACGGGCAGCAGTCGACGAAACAGTTCCGGCGGCAACAGCGTCAAGGCGAAAGCGCCGGCATAAGCGAAGACCAGAGCCGTCAGCGATGCCGGCAGCACCAGGCCCCAGTCAACCGGGAATTTGCGTCCGTAGGTTCTTGCCGCAAAGGCGGTACCGCACAGGCTCGCCACCTTGTTGGTTCCAAACAGGGTGGCAGGGAGCGCCTGCGGCAAAGCGGAAAACAGCATCGGTACCTGGATCAGGCCGCCGCCACCGACGACAGCATCCACCAGACCCGCCAGCAATGCCGCCATGCCGAGTTGCAGGTAAAGATCGGCTGTCATGGCGGAGGCGGCGTCCGGCGTCACTATTTGTTAGTGCTTACTATCGTTAAAAGTATTGCTAAACAAGGGATGCTGTTTCTGGAAGGATGATTTTTGCCGATGCCTGTGCCCGGATCAGGTCGGCAGCGCGGTCCGCAATCATGATCGTCGGCGAATTGCAGTTGCCTGAAGTAATCGTTGGCATCACCGATGCATCGACGACGCGCAAGCCGGCCACGCCGCGCACGCGCAATTCACTGTCGACCACGGCCAGTGGATCCCCTGCCCGCCCCATCTTGCAGGTGCCTACCGGATGGAAAATGGTGGTCGCGATATCACCGGCAGCGGCGGCCAGTTCCTCATCGGTGGTGAACTGCAGGCCCGGCTTGTACTCCTCCGGAGCGAAGCGCTGCAGCGCGGGTGCGGCAGCAATCCTGCGCGTCAGCCGCAACGAGTCGGCGGCCACCTTGCGGTCTTCCGGCGTGGACAGGTAGTTCGGCGTAATCTTCGGCGCGCCCTGCGGATCGCCGCTGGCGATGCGCACATGGCCTCGCGAGGTCGGTCGCAGGTTGCACACGCTGGCAGTGAATGCAGGAAAACTGTGCAGCGGCTGCCCGAAGCGGTCGAGCGACAACGGCTGCACGTGGTACTGGAGATTGGCCGTGGCCTGCGACGGATCGGACCGGGTAAATGCACCCAGTTGCGACGGTGCCATCGCCATCGGCCCGCTGCGGTTCAGCAGGTACTGCATGCCGATACGCAGCTTGCCATGCCAGCTGTTGGCCAGCGTGTTCAGGGTCTTCGCGCCCTTGACCTTGAATACCATCCGGATCTGCAAATGGTCCTGCAGGTTTTCGCCCACGCCCGGCAGGTCCACCAGCGGACGTATGCCGTGCTGCTGCAGCAGCGAGGCCGGCCCGATGCCCGACAACTGCAGCAACTGCGGCGAACCGACCGCACCGGCAGCCAGCAAGGTTTCACGCACCGACGTTGCCGTCCACGCGCGACCGCCACCGGTGAACTCGACGCCCGTGCAGCGCAGGCCCTCCCCGGTCTGTTCCACTACCAGCTTCTCCACATGGCAGCCGGTCATGATGGTGAGGTTGCCCCGCTGTGCCGCCGGACGAAGAAATGCCTTTGCCGTGTTCCAGCGAAGGCCGCTCTTCTGGTTGACTTCGAAATAGCCGCAGCCTTCGTTGTCGCCGCGGTTGAAGTCCTCGGTATTCGGTATGCCGGACTCGCGCGCGGCGTCACGAAATGCGTCAAGAATGTCCCAGCGCAGCCGCTGCTTTTCAACCCGCCATTCACCGCTGGCGCCGTGATGCGCGTTTGCTCCACCATGATGATTCTCAGTGCGCTTGAACAGTGGCAGCACCTGCTCCCAGCGCCAGCGATCATCGCCAGTCACTTCGGCCCAGTGATCGTAGTCGCGCTGCTGGCCGCGCATGTAAATCATCCCGTTGATGGATGAGCAGCCGCCCAGCACTTTCCCGCGCGGGTAGATCAGGCTGCGGCCATTCAGCCCGGCATCGGCTTCCGTGCGAAACAGCCAATCGGTCCGCGGGTTATCTATGCAATACAGGTAACCGACCGGGATATGAATCCAAAGATAGTCGTCCTTGCCACCGGCTTCGATCAGCAGGACCTGCACATTCCTGTCCTGCGTCAGGCGATTCGCCAGCACGCAGCCTGCGGTACCGCCGCCGATGATCACATAGTCGTAAGTGCCTGCGCTCTCGCGGGTCTGCATGCTGTCCTCCGCGCTTATTTAGCGACCGGCATGGTGAACTCGGCGCCCTTGGCTATGCTCTGGGGCCAGCGCTGCATGATCGACTTGTAGCGAGTATAGAAGCGCACGCCCTCTTCACCGTAAATGTGGGCATCGCCGAACAGCGAGCGCTTCCAGCCGCCGAATGAATGCCAGGCCATCGGCACCGGAATCGGCACGTTCACGCCTACCATGCCGACCTCGATGCGCCGCGAGAATTCGCGCGCGGTATTGCCGTCCGAAGTGAACAGCGACACGCCATTGCCGAACTCGTGACCATTGATCAGGTCGATGGCACTGCCAAGGTCCTGCACACGCACCACGCACAGCACCGGCCCGAAAATCTCTTCGCGGTAGATCGTCATGTCGGTCTTCACATGATCGAACAGCGTGCCGCCAACGAAGAAGCCCTGCTCATGTCCGGGCACGCGGTAACCGCGGCCGTCGACCAGCAGGCTTGCACCGGCATTCACGCCCTGCTCGATGTAGGACTCGATCTTCGCCTTGTGCGCTGCCGTGACCACCGGCCCCATTTCGGCTTCCGGATCCATGCCGTTCCTGATCTTCAGTGCCTTCACGCGCGGTACCAGTCGCTGCACCAGTTCGTCCGCCACGCTGCCCACCGCGACCGCCACCGAGATCGCCATGCAGCGCTCGCCGGCCGAACCATAGGCCGCACCAATCAGCGCATCAACCGCCTGGTCGAGATCGGCATCCGGCATCACGACCAGGTGATTCTTTGCGCCCCCGAGGGCCTGCACGCGCAATGGATAAGCACCCTTGCGCTTGGCCCCTTCGGTATAAATCATTTCCGCAATCGGCGTCGAGCCGACAAACGACAGCGCCTTCACGTCCGGATGCTGCAGCAGTGTATCGACAGCGACCTTGTCTCCCTGCACGACATTGAATACGCCTTCCGGCAGGCCGGCTTCCCGGAACAACTCGGCCAGCATCAGTGACGGCGACGGGTCGCGTTCCGAAGGCTTCAGCACGAATGTATTACCGCAAGCGATGGCGACCGGCGCCATCCACAGCGGCACCATCACCGGGAAATTGAAGGGGGTGACACCAGCTGTCACGCCCAGCGGCTGGCGCAGCTGCCAGTTGTCGATGCCGCCGCCGATGTTGTCGGTGAACTGGGTTTTCAGCAGTTGCGGAATGCCGCACGCGAATTCAACGATCTCCAGGCCGCGCACGACTTCGCCCTTTGCATCGCTGAAGACTTTGCCATGTTCGCGGGTGATCGCTGCAGCCAGCTCGTCGTGATGCTTCTCTATCAGTTCCTTGAACTTGAATAGCACGCGTGCCCGCTTGAGCGGTGCCGTCTCGGCCCACGCCGGTGCTGCCGCCGTCGCCGCCGCCACTGCGGCATTCACTTCATCGGCACTGGCCAGTGCCACCTGGGCAATCGCTTCGCCGGTTGCCGGATTGGTGACGGGCTGGCTGCGGCCACTGGCGGAGGCAACCAGCTGGCCATTGATGAAATGCGAAATCAGCGCATCGGCGGGCTTCATAAGAATTCCTTTTGTTGTGGTCAGACGCCGGTGTAGCTTAAACCAGAGATATCCGCGTTATCCAATGAGTTATCATCGACTACGCCATAAGTTTTACTTATATTCATCCATGGACCTGACCCAGCTACGCGCCTTCATCACCATCGCGCGCGAAGGCAACCTGACGCGTGCCGCCGAACGGCTGAATCTGACCCAGCCTGCCGTCAGCCTGCAGATCAAGTCGCTGCAGCACAACCTGAACCTGATCCTGTTTACCCGCACGCCCACCGGCATGATGCTGACCGCAGAAGGCGCAAAACTGCTGCCGCTGGCGGAGCGTGTCATGGCCGGCAGCCGAGAATTGCTGCAGGCGGCCCACTCCCTGCATTCCACCCTCAGCGGCACCCTGTCCATCGGCACCATCCTCGATCCGGAATTCACCCGCCTCGGGGCTTTCCTGAAACTGCTGGTCGAAGGCTATCCGCAAATCTCCACTGAACTTCAGCACGGCATGTCCGGCTGGGTACAGCAGCGCATTCGCCAGGGCGAGCTCGATGTCGGTTACTACCTTGGCGATCCGCAGCCCCAGATGCACTCGGCCGTCCTGCGCAGCTTCAGTTACCGGGTACTGGCGCCCCAGGGCTGGGACAAGCGCATCGCCGGCAAGGGCTGGGCCGAACTGGCACGACTGCCATGGATCTGGTCACCGCCGGCTTCAGTCCATCATCGTTTGCTGTCAGGCGTGTTTGCCGGGCATGGTGCCGAGCCCATGAAAGTTGCCCTGGTGGATCAGGAGGCATCGATGCTGGATCTGGTGAAGTCCGGCATCGGCCTGTCGCTGGTGAGGGATTCCATCGCCCTGCGCGAGTCGCAGGCGCACGGCTTGGCGATCGCAGATGCAGTCAGCGTCACGACCGAACTGTCCTTCATTTGCCTGTCCAGCCGCAAGAACGAACCGGCGATTGCAACGGCGTTCCGGCTGATGGCCGACATCTGGGGCGGGTGACAGCGCCAAAGACGGCTGTGGAAAAGCTTTGGGATAACTGAACGGCCAAAAGTGGATAAGCCGGGAAAACAGGTGAAGGCTTTTTTTTATTCAAAAACTGTCCTTCCCATCCCGCCTGTCTATTCAGGCTTTATCTTCTTTCCAGAGGCTTGAAATAAAAGAGGAAAGAACAGTTATCCACAGATTTTCGTCCAGCTTATCTATTACTACCAATCTTAAATACAAGCTTTAGAAAACAACTAAAAAAAGAAAAGCATGCGCTCTGACGAGCGCTTCATGTGGACAAGTCTATGGATAACCGGTGGATGAATTGTGGATATATTGAATTTTCCGTATTGCTGCCGGTCTCGTCATTCTTGTCATCATCAGAGACGCCGGATTTGACCCCCGCCAAACGGCCGTTCCGGTTGTGAACGACACTTGCGCCGCATCAGTTGCCTGAACGACAGGCGAAAAAAAAGAGCCGGGTCGGCCGGCTCTTTTCGGTAGGAGTATTAAAGACGTCAGGACAGCAAATTTCGGCTCTCGTACTTGGCCAGTGATCCTGAACTGCGCAATTGCTCGCACAACCAGCGATGGCCGGGACTGCGCGCATCCCGCTCATGCCAGAGCATGTCGATATGGACTTCAGGCAGCCTGAAGGGCAACTCCTTCTGCACCAGCTGGTTGGACATGCCCGTGGCATCAATCAGATGGCGCGGTATGACCATCAAAAGATCCGAGGCAGCTACCACCTTGCCGGCAGTGAAAAACTGGTTCACGGTCAGCAGGATGCGTCGTTCGCGGTTGAGGCTGACGAGGGCATCATCGACCAGGCCGCGTGCGCGGCCGGAGAAACTGACCAGCAGGTGATTGGCATCGCAATACCGGTCCAGGGTCAGCTCCATGTCGGCCAGCGGATGTTCCTTGCGCATGACGCATACATATTCGCCTGCATACAAACGTTCATGCCGGACCGGTGTATCGGTCGCGCCTTGCAATTGCGCCACCACGCCCGGGAAAAAACCGATTGCCAAGTCAATATCGCCGCGCAGCAGCATGGGTCGCGGCTCGCGCGTGGTCAGCGGCACCATGCGGATGTCAATGCCGGGGGCTTCGTTCTCGATCAGCCTGACCAGTGGCGGCAGCAGCAGGCCGGCAGTCGCATCCGCCATGGCCATACGGAAAGTGGCATTGGCTTTTGCCAGCTCGAAACTGCGTGGCGCCACCGCCTCTTCCAGATCAGCCAGCGCGCGACGGACCGCTGGCCACAAGGACTCGGCGCGTGCAGTCGGTTTGACCCCGTGCGCAGTTCTGATCAGCAGTTCATCACCCAGCGCATCACGCAGGCGCTTGACGGCATTAGAAACCGCAGGCTGGGTCATTGCCAGCCGATTCGCGGCACGCGTCAGATTCTGTTCGGTCATGACTGCGTCGAATACGCGCAGCAGATTGAGGTCCAGTGTCAGAAAACTCATGAATGGCAAAAGCAAGGGGGGGAAAACCCGTGATATACCATAAAAATATGGGTGGTATATGAATTTAAAAGTATTTTTATAACTGGGGCCGACCTATACTGCGCCGCAACAAATCATTGCCCGCAGGAGTAGTCATGCAAAGTTTCTTCGTCGCCGCTGCCGATACGTTCAAACCGCTGTTGTTCGGCTTTCCGAATCCGTTCAGCGCGCTGCTGCGGGCTAGCAGCGGCAGCCAGTCGACGCAGGCCCCGGCTGCCACCGCACGCGAACTCGAGCGCATGGCGCGCACCGTCGAGCGCCAGCAGCCCAATCTCGCGGCCGAGCTGCGCAGCTTCGCGTCCCGCTCTTAAGCGACGCGGGCGGCTCGAAGGCGGGCAAAGCGCTCGCCGATGAGCGCGACGCCGAGCCCGGCCACCGCCAGCAAATGGGCACTGCCCACGGTTGACAGCAGTGAGGCGCCGACTGCCACGCCGGCCGATTGTCCGAGGAAGAAGCAGGAAGCAAACGAGGCAACCGCTGCGCCACGGCGCTCGGGCGCCATCTGGGTCGCATTGATCTGCAGGGTGTTGTGCATCATGTAGAAGCCCAGCCCGAACGCAAAGCACGCGGCTATGGCTGTCCACCAGACCGGGCTGTAAGCAATCACGAGCATGGCTGCGCTCATCAGCATGGCGCCACGCCGCACGAGCCCGACTTCGCCCAGCTGTTTCACCATCTGCCGCGAACGTACGGCAAACAGAAAGCCACCGAATCCGAACAGCATCACCAGGCTGCCCGAACCGGCCAGCGAGATGCCGTGCAACGTATGCAAATGCGTCGGCACGAAGGACAGCCCGCCATAAACCAGCGCACCTTCGACCAGTACGGTGCCCAGTACCTTGCGCGCCCAGCCCACTTCGAGCACGCGCCGAAATTCCGAAAGCACGCGCGCGGCCGCAGGTCCGCCGACCCGGTGCAATTGTTTTGCCTGCGCAGGCAGCCGGCCGTTCATGCGGACCAGCGTCAGTCCCGTGAACAGGAAGGTCGCTGCGATCAGGAAAAACGGGAAACGCCAGTTCAGGTAATCGGCACTGACGCCGCCCAGCATGATGCCCGACGACATGCCGAGAATCTGGCCGATCAGGAAGCGTGCCAGTACGGTCTGCCGGTCTTCATAAGCCACCACATCCCCGATCCACGCCATGGACAGCGGTATCAGCGACGCGCAACTGATCCCGGCCAGCACCCGCGCGGCCAGCAGCGACTGGAAATCCGGCGCAATCGCACACAGCAAAGTGGTGAGCGCACAGGCGACGCAACCCCAGGCGATGACGAGATACTTGCCGTAGCGGTCGCCGAGCGGACCGAACAGCAATTGCGACAGCCCGTAGGCGAAGCCGAAAACCGTGATCACCATCGCCGCTGCACCAAGGGCGATGCCGAACTGATCGGCCAGCCGCACCAGCATCGAGTCCGCAATCCGCATCGACATGCCACTGCCAAAAGCAGCAAAGGACAGCGCAATGACGGCGCGGGAAGTGACCTCTGGAGAAGCAGCGGAACTCGTCGGATTCATTGTTTTTTCAAAGCTGGCGGCCACTGTCGAAGCAGCGCATGTCGCCGGTCAGGGGATCGCGGAAGCGAATGCTGCGCGCGAGGAGTTTTAGCGGCGCGGAAAAATCGTCGCCCTTGCAAGGCAGTGCGACCGGATAAAAGCCATCGTTCAGGATCGGTATGCCGAGGGAATTCATGTGGATCCGCAACTGGTGCATCTTGCCCGTCTCCGGCAGCAGCCGGTACAAGGCCAGTTCGCCGCGGCGCTCGATCAGTTCAATGCGGCTGAATGCATTCGGCTCGCCCGCCACTTCCCTCACGCGAAAAAACTGGTCGTCGCGTTCAATGCGGCTGCTCACGGACACCGGCAAGCGCAGGTCGTCGCGAAATGGCGCCAGTGCCTCGTAGACCTTGTCGACTTGCCGGAACCGGAACAGCGACTGCCATGTCGAGCGGGTGGCAGGATTCACCGAGAACAGCATCACGCCAGCGGTTTCCCGGTCCAGGCGATGTACCGGCGCCAGCGAATCAATGCCCGTCTTGCGCTTGAGTCGTACCAGCAGCGTCTCGTGCAGGAAGCGTCCGCCGGGGGTCACCGGCAAAAAATGCGGCTTGTCGACCACCAGCAGTTCATCGCTGAGGAACAGGATGTTTTCCTCGAACGGAATCGGCGTCTCGCCCACGCGTTCGCGGTAGTAGTAGATGCAGGCGCCACCGCGGAATGCGTCGTCATAGCCAAGCTTCTGTCCGCGTTCATCGATGACTTCGCCACGCGCCATTCGCTCGCGCCAGCTGTTTTCGTCGACCATCGGGAAGCGGACGGCAAGATATTCGCCCAGCGTCATCCAGCTGCCGTGCGGCAGCCAGGCGAAGCTCGGAGAGACGCCGTCGCGGGTGGGAAGGAGGTGTCGGGCATTCATGCGGGACTCGGTCGAGCCCGCATGATAGCCGCTGGCGGCAGGCGAGGGAAAAGCTTGCGGGCGTGTCCCCGGCTTTTGGGCCGAAGGCAGCGCCCGTTACCCCTTGGTCAGCTGCCGGCCAGCCGCTGTTCCAGCGCTTGCCTTACCTGCAGCATGTCGGCAGGCAGTCGATGGCGCAGCTTGTCGAACAGTTCGTCATGCAGCTTCAGCTCGGCTTCCCATGCGGCGCGATCGATCGTCGTGATCATCTCGTACATGTCCTGGGAAAAATCGAGTCCTTCCCACGGGATGTCGGCATGGCGTGGAGTCACGCCGAATACATGCTCGACGCCGCCGGCCCGGCCTTCGATCCGGTCCAGCATCCATTTCAGCACCCGCATGTTGTCGCCGAAGCCCGGCCAGACGAACTTGCCATTGGCATCCGTGCGGAACCAGTTCACGCAAAAGATTTTCGGCTGCGCTGCTCCGCTGGTCGCCAGTTGCTGGCCGATGCGCAGCCAGTGCGCAAAATAGTCGCTCATGTTGTAGCCGATGAAGGGCAGCATTGCGAACGGGTCGCGCCGCACGATGCCCTGCTGGCCCGCCGCCGCCGCCGTCGTTTCCGAACCCATGGTCGCGGCCATGTAGACGCCCTCGACCCAGTCGCGTGCTTCTGTCACCAGCGGCACGGTGCTCGAGCGGCGGCCGCCGAAGATGAAGGCCGAGATCGGCACGCCGTTCGGATCGTCCCAGGCTTCGTCGAGTACCGGGTTGCTGGTGGCAGCCACGGTAAAACGCGCATTCGGATGCGCGGCCTTGCGCCCGGTCTCTGCAGCGATCTGCGGGGTCCAGTCCTGCCCCTGCCAGTCGATCAGGTGGGCCGGCAGTTCCTTGGTCATTCCTTCCCACCAGACATCGCCGTCATCGGTCAGCGCGACATTGGTGAAGATGACGTCGCGTGCCAGTGATGCCATGCAGTTTGCATTCGTCTGCGCGTTGGTGCCCGGCGCCACGCCGAAATAGCCGGCTTCGGGATTGATGGCCACCAGCCGGCCGTCGGGGCCCGGCTTGATCCATGCAATGTCATCGCCAACGGTAGTGACCTTCCAGCCCTTGAGGCCTTCCGGCGGTATCAGCATCGCAAAGTTGGTCTTGCCGCAGGCGGACGGAAAAGCGGCGGCGACATAACGCTTGTCTCCGTCGGGCGACTCGACGCCGAGGATCAGCATGTGCTCGGCAAGCCATCCCTGGTCCCGGCCCATGCCGGACGCAATGCGCAGCGCAAAGCATTTTTTCCCCAGCAGCGCATTGCCGCCATAGCCCGAGCCGAATGACCAGATCTCGCGCGTCTCCGGATAGTGGACGATGTACTTGGTCGGATTGCACGGCCAGCGCACATCCGCCTGGCCGGCATCGAGGGGCGCGCCGACCGAATGCACGCAGGGCACGAACTCGCCGTCGGTACCCAGCACGTCATACACCGCCCTGCCCATGCGGGTCATGATGCGCATGTTGACCGCAACATACGGCGAGTCGCTAAGTTCTACACCGATGTGCGCGATCGGCGAGCCGAGCGGACCCATCGAGAACGGGACGACATACATCGTGCGGCCGCGCATGCAGCCGGCGAACAGGCCGTTCAGCGTGGCACGCATCTGTGCGGGAGCGATCCAATTGTTGGTCGGTCCGGCGTCTTCCGCGTTCTCGGAGCAGATGTAGGTGCGGTCTTCCACGCGCGCGACGTCGGAAGGATCCGAATTGGCCAGATAGCTGTTCGGCCGCTTGGCCGGGTTCAGCCGGGTCATCGTGCCGGCTTCGACCATCTGCGCGCACAGGCGGTCGTACTCTTCCTGCGAGCCGTCGCACCAGACGATGCGGTCGGGCCGGGTCAGGGCCGCAATGTCGGCGACCCAGTCGACCAGTTTGCGGTGTTTTACAAAGGGGGGCGGATTGACCGGCGCAACGCCGGCCATCACGGGCTGATTCATCAAAACCTCCATGCCATGCAGCGGCCTGGGCGGCAGGATCGTCGTCAGCTTGTGGCGGGTCCGGAGGGACCAACGGCGGTCTTGTCGTGTGCGGCAGTGTGGGCCGCAGTGCCCTCGCGGACGAGGATCTTCCGGTCGGGCGTTGGCTAAGCTGTGTCGTTTAAAATGTGTGTACTTGCTTCCTGCCCGAATTGTACCTCTGACCGAATATTCCACTCGCTGTTCGGACGCAAGTCTGGCAAGGGAACTCGCACAAAAATTCGGGCAGTTGCGTGCAATCTGGAAGCAAAACAATGCAATCGCTCGTAACACGCAGTCATTTTTCCCGCTGACTCCCGACACAAATGCTCCGATGAAGATCGCCATCCTCGATGATTACCAGGATGCGGTGCGTCGACTGCCCTGTTTTTCCCTGCTCGACGGGCTCGACGTGAAGGTGTTCCAGCACAGTGCCCGCGGCCTGGGCCAGCTGGCCATCCGCCTCGCGCCGTTCGACGTGCTGGTGCTGATCCGCGAGCGCACCCGCATCGATGCGGCATTGCTGTCGCGCCTTCCGAACCTGAAGATGATTTGCCAGACCGGCCGGCTCGGTCCGCATGTCGATGCGGAGGCGGCACGCGGGCGCGGTATCCGCCTGGTCGAGGGGCCGGGCGATCCGGTCGCGACGGCCGAGCTGACCTGGTCGCTGATACTCGCCGCCAGCCGCAGGATGCCGCAGTACGCAAGCCTGCTGCGCCAGGGACTGTGGCAGGCCTCGGCACTGCGACCGGAGCAGAACGTGCTGGGTCGCGTGGTGAACGGTCGGCGCCTCGGGCTCTGGGGCTATGGCCGCATCGGGCGGCGCGTGGCCGGATATGCGCGCGCATTTGGCATGCAGGTCAGCGTCTGGGGCAGCGAAACTTCTCGTGCGCAGGCGGTGGCCGACGGCTTTGCCGCGGCAGACAGCCGCGCTGCCCTGTTTGCCGAGAGCGACGTGCTGAGCCTTCACCTGCGGCTGTCCGACGGCACGCGTCATCTGATCAGCGCCGATGACCTCGCACGCATGCGCGCCGACGCGCTGCTGGTCAACACCAGCCGCGCCGAGCTGATCGCGCCGGGTGCGCTCGAGAACGCCCTGCGCGCCGGCCGACCCGGTGCAGCGGCGATCGATGTGTTCGAGACCGAGCCGCTGCCGCCGACCGCGGCGCTGCTGCAACTCGAGAACCTGCTTGCGACGCCGCACATCGGCTATGTCGAGCAGGACAGCTATGAAATGTATTTCCGACCGTTGTTCGAAGAGGTCGCGGCATTCGCGGCCGCCGACAGGAGCCGTGCATGAAACTGGTCAGTGTGAATGTCGCGATGGTGGCGCCGCTGTTCGTTGGGGAAGGCGCGCAGCGGCAGACGGTGATGTCAGCCATCCGGAAGCAGCCGGTGGCAGGCTCGGTCGAGGTCCGTCCGCTGGGCCTGGAGGGTGACGAACAGGCCGACCTCAGCGTGCATGGCGGACTCGACAAGGCAGTCTACCTGTACCCGCATGAACACTATGCCTTCTGGAGCGAGCAGCTGGAACGCGTGCGCCGTCAGCCGGTAACGCTGGCGCCCGGCGCGCTGGGGGAAAACCTCAGCACCGAGGGCTTGCTCGAAGACGCACTGTGGGTGGGTGACCGGCTTCGCATCGGCAATGTGCTGCTGGAAGTGACCGAGCCGCGCCAGCCCTGCTTCAAGTTTGCTGCCTGCATGGGCTACGCGCATGCGGTAAAGCACATGCTGCAATCGGGGCGCAGCGGGGTTTATCTGAAGGTTATCGAACGCGGAACGCTGCAGGCCGGCGATGCGATCACGCTGCTGCCGGGCGTGCGGCAAATGTCGATCGCCGACATCAACGGTCGGCGTCTGAAGGGACGCCAGCGCGACCTGTTCCCCTGATCACCTGCACACGGCCCG
>JAIXTG010000049.1 GCA_027484285.1 Oxalobacteraceae bacterium
CCGGCGATGCGATCACGCTGCTGCCGGGCGTGCGGCAAATGTCGATCGCCGACATCAACGGTCGGCGTCTGAAGGGACGCCAGCGCGACCTGTTCCCCTGATCACCTGCACACGGCCCGTCTCGCCGGCACTGCGGTGGCGCCACAGCGTCTTCCACCCCGGCGGCCACGGCAGCGGTCGTCCGGCATAAGGTGCCACATTCGCGCGCAACGGAATCACCGGCAGGAATTCCGGCTGCGGACCCTGCTGCTGGTCCCAGCCGAGCGAGAACGCGTAGTTCGGCAGCAGCGCATCGCAGACGTGGGCAAACCACGCCGTGTGGTCTTCGTCGCGCCCGAGCGCCTGCGCCAGTCCCTGCGGATCGAAGCGCGCCAGCGCCGACATCAGTTCATGCACCGAGTCGCCCGGCCGGTCGCTCCAGCCGAGCACCGGATTGAGATTGTAGTCGGCACCCGAGCCGTACCAGCCTTCGCGCCAGCTGCGCTGCAGCCAGTGGCGCGGCCCGGTAAACAGATGCCAGCGCCAGTGCAGTCCCGAGGGTTTCGGCCAGCTGTACAGATACAGCCGCTGGTAACCGGCCTTGTGCAGTTCACGGATCATGGCCATCAGTCGCCCGTGCGGCATCCGGTCGGGCGGCGTGCGGCGAAAACGAATCGGCTCGCCATCAGCATGCTGCACCTGGTCGCAGGACAAGTTCAGGTCGAGTGTGCGGCCTTCACTGCCGAAGCGTGCGGAGACCCAGCCCGTCATCAGGTTGACGGACGTGATCACGCCATAGCCGCGGTAGCGATGAAAAATGACGGTGCCGGGTGCAATCGGTTTCATCAGTATGCAAATCGGTGCAAGGCGCTTGTCTCGGGCGCCGGGGTCAACAGGCCGGAAGCAGTGTAACGGCATCGCCGGGCAGAGTGAAAAAAGAATATTTGTGCGGTCAACGGAACTTCTGCGAGGTCCTTGCATCGCCGGGCAAGCTGCCGCATACGATCATGACAACTTAGCATTGGATTAGGTTCAGACTTCTCTCTTACGATGCAAGTCCATCTTGTCTCGGATGGCGGGCAGTACGGTCGTTCCTCGCCTGTGCTGCCTTGCATTTCAGGAGTGGGTCCCCAGGTCCCACTCCTCTTTTTTTGTCCCTCGCTGTGCTGTGCCGCCAAGTCGTTCGGCTACCGGCCCTGCAATCCCCCATACGTCCGCGCTATCATCGACAAAAACTGACGTGGATTCCGCATGAGACTGCGCATCATCGCCACTGGCGGCACCTTCGACAAACACTACGATCCCCTGGCCGGCACGCTGGTCTTCAGCGACAGCGTACTGCCCGCCGCGCTCGAGCGCGCGCGCCTGGTCGACCCACCGGCGTTTGAACCCCTGATGGCGATCGATTCGCTCGACATGCAGGACAGCCACCGGCAGCAGGTGCTGCAAGCCTGCCGGCACAGTCCCGAGTCGCAGATCGTGATCATCCATGGCACCGACACCGTGAGCGAGACGGCCGCCGTGCTCGGCAACGCCGGTCTTGGCAAGACCATCGTGCTGACCGGCGCGATGCTGCCCTACCGCGTCGCCGATTCGGATGCCTTGTTCAATCTCGGCTTTGCGTTTGCGGCTGCTCAGCTGGCTGCACCCGGCGTCTGGGTCGCGATGAACGGCCGGCTTTTTTCATGGGATGACGTCCGGAAGAACCGCGAGGCCGGCATCTTCGAGAACGCGCGCTGAACCAATCGGCCGCACGCCGGTCGAATCTCCGCTGCGCACGCAGCAACAGCCCATAACAAGCATTCACTAATCAGGCCAGGGAGCAGCAGCAGCCGGCAGTGTCGACTTCAGGACGCGGTCGCAAGGGACGGTCATGCCTGTCGTTTCTTCTTTCCTCAGGCAGGTACTGCTGGCGGTCGGTGTTGCCTGTGTCGCTGCCTGTGGCGGCGATGCGTCCGCTCCGGGCGCACGCAGTGGCGTGCAGCTTGCGGCCCAGGAGCCCAATGCGCCGCAGGCCAGCGGCGATGTGGCAACCGACGGCCTGGCGTGGATAGCCTACCGTCGCCAGCAGGCGGGACTGGGCGCACCGGTGCGCGATGCGCGGCTCGATCGGGCTGCGCTCGCGCATGCGCAGTACCAGCAGCAGAACAATCTTGTGACGCATGACCAGAGTCCCGCCGCTCCCGGGTTCACCGGTGCGACCGCATCCGACCGCTTGCGCGCGGCGGGCTTTCCGCTGTCAAGCGAGGCCAGTGCCGATGGCGAAGTCATCGCCGCCACGTATCGCAACGACGGCTTTGCGGCGGCCGAGGGCTTGCTGGGCGCGATTTACCATCGCTACCTGATCCTGCAGCCGCAGTTCGATCGCGCCGGCGCCGGCAGTGCGCGCCGAGAAGGCGGCTATACCTGGCTGACAGTGAACTTCGTCGCTTCCCGGACGCCCGCGAAGCTGGGCCGCGGCCAGCTAGTGGTCTGGCCGGCATCCGGGCAACAGCAGGTGCGGCCGAATTTTTTCAGCGACCAGGAGACGCCGGATCCGGTGCCCGGTGCCGATGAAGTCGGCTACCCGGTCAGCTTGCATGCCGACATCGATGCGCGCATCGACGTCGAGCGCTTCGTCCTGCGCGAGCCGGGAGGCAGCGAGCTGCCGGTAAGGCCGCTTGCGCATGCCAGCGATGACAGCACGCCCTCATCGGCCGCGGCAATCGTGCCGCTGGCGCCGCTGCGCAGCGGCACCCGTTATGACGTCGAGTTCAGCGGCACCGTGGATGGTGTCGCCGTAACTCGCAACTGGTCGTTCACCACGCGCTAGCGAGCGCTCAGCTTGCCAGGCGCAGGTAGAGCGACGGCAGTCGTTGCGGCAGCTGCTCGATGCGATCGATCACCAAATAGTTGTGGGCACCGAAGATGCGGCTCACATAGGCATCCGCCTGCGGGTCGACCGACACGCAGAATACCGGCGTGCCTTCCGCGCTCGAGCGCCTTGCCGCATCCGCCGCGTCATGCAGCAGGCTTTGCGGATGAAAGCTGTCGATGTCGTGCGGCTCGCCATCGGTCAGCACCAGCACCAGCCGCTGGCTGCTGCGGCAGTCGCGCATCAGGCGGCTCGCATGCCGGATGGCCGCGCCCATCCGGGTCGACAACGCGCCGTCGACCGCCGCCAGCCTGCCGAGTGCCGTATCGTCCAGCGGCTGGTCGAATTCCTTGAAGCGCAGGTAGTTGACCTCATGCCGTCCGTTAGAGCGAAAGCCGTGGATGGCGATCCGGTCGCCGCCCTGCGCGATCGCACCCGCCAGCAGCACGCTGGCTTCGCGAATCAGCGACAGCAGCGTTCCGCTGCCAAGCGGCAGATTGACCGAGGCCGACAGGTCGAGCAGCAGCAGCACCGACAAATCCGGCTTCTGCAGGCGCGTGCGGCGATACAGATGGCGGCCGGGTGCCTGTCCGCTGCGCAGCGCCGCCTGTGCGGCGACCAGGGCATCGAGTTCGAAGGCGTCGCCGTCCGTCTGCCGGCGCAGCCGCTGCGGCTGGCCGAGTTTGCGCGCCTGCAGCAGCCGCGCAAGCTGCGCGGACAAGGGCGCATGCTGCGCGACGGCGGCATGCAATGCGCTCGCGTCGCCGGCGGGCGCACGCTGGTCGATGATGCTGCACCAGCGCGGCCGGTAGTGACCGATCCGCTGGTCCCATTCCGGATACCGTACCGGCGCGCTGTCGTTGCCTGCCTCGTCGTTCGCGGCCAGGGCCGACTCGCGCGGCCTGAACGCCCCGATGTCATCGGCCTGCTCGTCGAAACGCGGCTGCGACTGCGCGGCCTGGTCGGTGGCGCGAAAGCCGTCGGGCTCGACCCGCGCCTCCTGCGGCGGCGCATCGCTGTCCCACAGCGACAGGTTGTCATCGCGGTACAGCGGTTCGACCAGGTAATTCCGCGCATTGAATTGCGCGCGCATCTGTCCGAGGTCATTGCCCAGCAACACGCCTGCCTCGCGCAGTGCCGCCGCGTCGCCCGCGGCCGTCGCCGCGAGATAAAGACGGCGGCCCTTGGCGACCCACGGGTGGTCATCGCGGCGGCCTGGATCGAGCAGCGCATGCGCCAGCCGCAGCAGCAGCGCCTCTGCACTGTCGATGCCGGTGCCGCCGCTGCTGCGGCGGTCGAAGAATTGCAGCCAGAGCCGGCGCAGTCCCGGCATTGCGGCAATCGCCAGCTGCTCGACGCGGGCATCTTCCAGCAATCCGATCAGGGCCACCTGCACCGGCTTCAGCTGGCGGCGCTCGAACTGCACGGTGGAAAAAGCATCATGCGCTGCCGCATGCGCGGCCGCCGCGCGATACAGCTCGCGCAGCATGGGCCCGCGATGGGATGCATAGCGCGGTGGCAGGTGGATCCCGATCTCCGACCGGTACGGGCGCAGCTGGCTGCCCGGCTGCGCCACCGGCAGCAGCCGGTACTCGCGCCGCCACAATGCACGCAGGTAGTGGCGCAGGCTCGCGCTGGCCGCCTCCAGCCCGTCGGCAGCGGCCGGCATGGCGGCGCTCATGGGCAGCTAGCCAAAGAAACCGAGAACGACATTGTCCAGCGCCTCCAGCATGTCCGGGTCATCGCTGATCGGCTGCACCAGGGCCATGCTGCAGGCGGCTAGCGGTGCAATGCCCTGCGCAATCAGCGTGGCGGCATGCACCAGCATGCGTGTCGATGCGCCCTCGTCCAGCCCGTGGCCTTTCAGGTTGCGCATCTTGCCGCCGATGCCGACCAGCCGCTCGGCGGTCTCGCGCGCCACGCCGCCTTCGTGCATCACGATCCCGACTTCCACTTCCGGCGACGGATAGTGGAAGTCGATGGCGACAAAGCGCTGCTTGGTCGAGGGCTTCAGGTCCTTCAGCATGCGCTGGTAGCCGGGATTGTAGGAAACCACCAGCTGGAAATCCGGATGGGCGTGCAGCAGTTCATTCTTGCGTTCGAGCGGCAGGCTGCGCCGTGCGTCGGTCAGCGGATGAATCGCGACCACCGTGTCCTGTCGCGCTTCCACGATTTCATCCAGATAGCAGATGGCACCGGCGCGCGCGGCCACCGCCAGCGGTCCGTCCTGCCAGTAGGTGCCGTTCGCATCCAGCAGGAAGCGACCGACCAGGTCGGAGGCAGTGGTGTCTTCGTTGCAGGCGACCGTCACCAGCGGCCGGCCGAGCCGCCACGCCATGTGCTCGACCAGGCGGGTCTTGCCGCAGCCGGTCGGTCCTTTCAGCATCAGCGGCAGCCGTGCCGCGCATGCGGCTTCGAACTGCGCAAGCTCGTCCCTGACCGGCCGGTAGTAAGGCTCGCGGGTGACGAGGTATTGATTGATGTCGGGTGAGTGAGGCATGGTGGGGGTGGTTCGTTCAGCATGAATGACGCCGATGCCGCCCCTGCCCCTGCACTGCTGCCGGGGCGAGGGCGGCCCTGCCGGGTCACCGGTGGACTTTGTCCCCCGCATTCGGAATGCCCGGGATCGGACATTCCTCGGTGCCGACCGTCGGGCGCGTGATCTGCTCGACCATCTCGCGCGTGCCTTCCGGATCATTCACCCACTTCGCATAGAAGTCGTACGGGCAGGCAGCCACGCCCTTGTCGCCTTCGCCGGAATTGATCTTGCCGGTGTAGCCGCGGTGCAGCAGCTTGAACAGATGATTCTCGGACTGCATGTTCTTGCGCGCATCGCGGATTAGCGACGTCGACAACTGCGCATACTGCACGCCCATCTCTTCTTCGCCGCATTCGCCGAGCGTGCGGCCGTCGAAGCCGATGATGGCCGAATGGCCGAAGTAGGAATACACGCCATCGAAGCCGGTGGCATTCGCGACCGCCACATAGCTGTTGTTGGCCCAGGCCATCGCCTTGGCCATCAGCACCTGCTGGTCCTTGGCCGGATACATGTAGCCCTGGCAGCGCACGATCAGTTCGGCGCCCTTCATTGCGCAGTCGCGCCAGATTTCCGGATAGTTGCCGTCGTCGCAGATGATCAGGCTGATCTTCAGTCCCTTCGGACCTTCGGACACATAGGTGCAGTTGCCCGGGTACCATCCCTCGATCGGCACCCACGGCATGATCTTGCGGTACTTCTGCACGATCTCGCCCTTGTCGTTCATCAGGATCAGCGTGTTGTACGGCGCCTTGTTCGGATGCTCTTCATGGCGCTCGCCGGTCAGCGAGAACACGCCCCAGACCTTGGCGGTGCGGCAGGCCTCGGCAAAAATCTCGGTCTCTTCGCCCGGCACAGCGGAAGCGGTCTCGTACATTTCTTTCGCGTCGTACATGATGCCGTGCGTCGAATACTCGGGGAAGATCACCAGATCCATGCCCGGCAGGCCGACCTTCATGCCCTTGACCATGTCCGCGATCTTGCGCGCGTTTTCCAGCACCTCTGCCTTCGTGTGCAAACGCGGCATCTTGTAGTTGACGACGGCTACGCCGACTGTGTCCTTGCTGCTCGAAATATCACCGTGGTACATGCGGTTCTCCGTGGATGATGAATGCCTCCGCGCGGGAGGATGTCCCCTCCGCGCGACCTCATCGCCAACGTTAATCGAAGCGCCCGGATTTTCAGATTCGTCATTTGACGTACGGCCTTCCGGCAACAGGGTGCGGCGTCAGTCGCCGCGCCGTGCCACCAGCGCCGCGGCCGCCGCGCGCGTCTCCACGCCCAGCTTCACGAAGATGTGCTCGAGGTGCTTGTTCACCGTGCGCGGGCTCATGCCGAGGATCTCGCCGATGTCGCGGTTGGTCTTGCCCTTCGCGACCCAGCCGAGCACATCGGTTTCGCGCGGCGTCAGCTGATAGCGCTCGAGCGCCGCCGCTGCCGCCGGCTCGACCGGCTTCGCTTCCAGCAGCAACAGCAGCTCGTGCCGGCGGCGCGACAGCGTCAGGTGCAGCGCCATGCCCTCGCGCTCGACCACCAGCCCATCCGGCGTGCCGCTTCCTGCCAGCGCTTCCTGCAGCCACGCGCGCACTGCCGGCGGCAGCATGGCAGCAGGGTCCGCCTCGTCCGGAAAGAACTGCGCGAGCCATTCGCCGGCCTGCTTCGTGCGCCACAGCGGCATGCCGTCACCGCGCAGTGCCACGGCCGCATGCGAGACCGCGTCGATGGCATGCGCGGCCTGCGCCAGCAAGCGCGCATTGCGGATGTGGGTAGCCACCCGCGCCAGCACCTCGGCCGGCTCGATCGGCTTGGTCACATAGTCGAGGCCGCCCGACTCGAAACCGCGCACCACATGCTCGGTCTCGGTCAGGCCGGTCATGAACATCACGGGCACATGGCGCACGTCTTCCATCTGCTTGATGCGGCGGCAGGTTTCGAAGCCGTCGATGCCAGGCATCACGGCATCCAGCAGGATGATGTCCGGCACCACCCGCTGCAGGCGCTCCAGCGCCGAATGGCCATCGGTGGCCACCAGCACCGAATAGCCGGCCTCCGACAGCGCGTCCGACAGCAGCGAAAGATTTTCCGGCACGTCGTCGACGATCAGCGCGACGTCACCGTCCAACGCGGTCCAGGTCTTCATGCAGCCACTCCTTCAAACGATTCATAAATTCCGGCAGGCGGAAGCGCTCGACCAGCGCATTCAGTTCGGCGCAGAACGGCGCGTACATCGGGTTGTGCTGCTCCAGGCGCTCCAGCTCGGCCTGTATGCCCTTCACAAAGCCGATGGCGCCCAGCTCGGCCAGCCGTGCCAGCACGGCCTTCGGCGGTATTAGGCGCACCGGCTGCGCCGCTGCCCGTTCGGGCGCCGCCTCGACCAGCCATTCGATGCTCAGGTGCAGCTTCAGCCGGGCCAGCAGTTCGGGCAGCAGGAAAGGCTTGGCGATGAAGTCATTGCACAGCATGCTGTCGCGCTGGCGCGCGGTCGGGTCGAACACATTGGCCGACAGCACGATGATCGGCAGTTCCTGATGGCCCGCCGCACGCAGCCGCTCGCAGGTTTCCCAGCCGTCGATGCCGTGCATGAAAATGTCCATCAGCACCAGGTCGGGCTGGCAGGCGTCCACCATCTGCAGGCAGGCTTCGCCGCTGTCGGCCTCCACGATGTCGAAGCCGAGCGGCTCCAGCATTTCCCTGAGCACGATGCGCTGCGATGCATGGTCGTCCACCACCAGCAGCCGCTTGCGCGGCCCGAGATAGCCCTGCGGGCGAGCCGATTCGGCGCTGCGCTGCTTCGGTTCGCGCACCTCGCGCAGGTAGATGCGCAGCCGGAACACGCTCCCTTTGCCAAGCTCGCTCTGCACGCTGAGTTCGCCGCCCATGATGTGCACCAGCATGTTCGAAATCGCCAGCCCGAGGCCGGTGCCGACTTCCTGGCGCTGGTTGGCGGCATTGCTGCGCTCGAACGGCAGGAACACGCGATCGATGTCTTCCTGCGAAATGCCGATGCCGGTGTCCTGCACCTCGAACACCGCAATTTCGCGCGCATAGCTGACGCGCAGCGTGACGGCGCCCTCGTCGGTGAATTTCACCGCATTGGCGAGCAAGTTGATGAGGATCTGGCGCAGCCGCTTTTCGTCCGCATGCACTGCCTGCGGTATGCGACCGGATTCCTCGAAGTTGAAGCGCAGTCCTTTCTGCGCTGCCTGCGGCGCGACCATCTGTACCAGCTGGTCGAGGAAATCGCGCATCGGCAGTTCGCCGCTTTCTATGCGCATCTTGCCGGCCTCGATGCGGGCAATGTCGAGCATGCCGTCGATCAGCGACAGCAGGTGCTCGCCGCTGCGACGGATCACGCTGACCGCATTCTGCCGGTTCGGCGGCAGGCGTGTGTCGGCCTGCAGGATCTGCGCATAGCCGAGGATGCTGTTGAGCGGTGTGCGCAGCTCGTGGCTCATGCCGGTCACGAACCGGCTCTTGGCCAGGTTCGACGCTTCCGCGCGGTCCTTCGCGCGCTGCAGTTCCTGGTCGGTCTTCTCATGCGCGCCGATTTCCGCCATCAGCAAGCGGTTCTGCCGCTCCGATTCCTGCTGTGCCTTGCGCCGGCTCTCGGCCGTCAGCACCAGCCACCACGTGCCAATGCAGGTCAGCAGGAACAGCGCCCCGAACAGTTTCAGGAACAGTGCCTGCAGCTCGCCCAGTTCCTCGGCCGTCTGGTGCCGGATCGCCGGCAGCTCAAGTACATAGATCGTGCCCAGCGTCGTCGCCAGCACCGTCGAAAACAGGCCCAACATCAGCAGGTAGCGGCCGACGTCGGATTTCAGCCGTGCCGCCAGCGCGGGCGGCAGCAGTGCGTCGGCCAGCGCATGAAATTGTTCGTTCACCCGCGCATGGCTCTTGCAGCGGTCCTCGCAGCGCACGTCGAGCGAGCAGCACAGCGAGCAGATGTGACCGTCATAGGCCGGGCACTGCGCGGTATCGGCCGGTTCGAAATCCTTGCTGCAGACCACGCAGCGCAGCATTCCGTCTTGCTCCGGATGGGTCGGCTGGCGCGCAATGTAATAGCGGCCGCCGGTGGCGACGGCAATCAGCGGCGCAAGCATGATCGCCGCCAGCAAGGCGATGAACGGCGCCATTGCCGCCGCCTCGCTGCCGAATGTGCCCGACAGCGCCAGCAGCGACAGCACGGTCGCGATGCCCATCGCGCCGACGCCGACCGGATTGATGTCGTACAGGTGGGCGCGCTTGAACTCGATATGTTTCGGCGACAGGCCGAGCGGCTTGTTGATCACCAGGTCGGACACCAGCGCACCGATCCACGAGATCGCCACCATCGAGTACAGCGCGAGCACTTCCTTGAGTGCGGCGAACACGCCGATCTCCATCAGCAGCAGCGCGATCAGCACATTGAAGACCACCCAGACCACGCGGCCCGGATGATGGTGGGTCAGGCGCGAGAAGAAATTGGACCAGGCCAGCGAACCGGCATAGGCATTGGTCAGGTTGATCTTCACCTGCGACACCAGCACGAACAGCGTGGTCGCACCCATCACCCAGCGCGGGTCGGAGAACACGTAGCCGAAGGCGACCAGGTACATCTGCGTCGGCTCGATCGCCTGCTCGACCGGCAGCCGGTGCTCAATGAACAGCACCGCGAGCAGCGCGCCGCCGATCATCTTGACGGCGCCCACCAGTACCCAGCCGGGCCCGGCCAGCAGCAGCGCCGACCACCAGCGCAGGCGATTGCCGCGGGTCTTCTCGGGCAGGAAGCGCAGGAAGTCGACCTGCTCGCCGATCTGCGCAATCAGCGAGAAGGCAACCGTGGCCGCGGAGCCGAACAGTATCCAGTCGAAGCGATCCCCGTGCGGATGGCCGGCAGTGAAGTCCGACAGCCGCGACGGCAGCCCCGGCTCCTGCCACAGTACCGCCGCGAAGGGCAGCACCATCAGCAGCGCCCACAGCGGCTGGGTCCAGGCCTGCACCCGCCCGATCAGCGTCACGCCGTGGATCACGAGCGGGATGATCACCAGCGAGCACAGTACATACCCCCAGGACAGCGGCAGCCCCCATTGCATTTCGATCGCCTGCGCCATGATCGACGCTTCCAGCGCAAAGAAGATGAAGGTGAAGCTCGCATAGATCAGCGAGGTGAGCGTCGAGCCGATGTAGCCGAAGCCGGCGCCGCGCGTCAGCAGGTCCATGTCGACCCCGTAGCGCGCGCTGTAGTAGCTGATCGGCAGTCCGGTCAGGAAGATCAGCAGCGATACCGCGAGGATGGCCCACAGCGCATTGGTGAAGCCATAGGACACCGTGATGGCCGCGCCGATCGCTTCCAGTGCGAGGAAAGACACTGCGCCCAGCGCGGTGTTCGCGATCCGCGACTCGGACCAGCGGCGGAAGCTGTGCGGCGTGTAGCGCAGCGCATAGTCTTCCAGGGTCTCGTTGGCGACCCAGGCGTTGTAGTCGCGCCGGCTCTTGGCAATGCGCTGTACGGAGGAGGATTTCAAGGGATGTCGGGGTTGGGGTTGAAGCAGGACGGCCCTGTGCCGGACAGCGCTCGTATGTGCGGAATAGCAAGTTTTGCACCATGCGCCGCCGATGCTGCCGGCGGCCTCAGTCAATTGACGTAGGCCGGCTGTTTGCGCATCGCGCGCATTTCCCCCTTTTGCTGTGCACCACCACGGTGCCATCAGTGCCCTCTGATGGTGAGCAGCATCGTCCTGCTTGCGGTAGGTACTGGTGCCACGGTGGTGCACGCATGTGAATGTCAGTCAGTTGCGCCGCTTCTTTCTGGTCGCGCGGGTCGCATGCGTATCCAGCCGTACGTCAAACGGCGTATTGCTGCGCTGCGGCGCAAAAACCTACTCTCGCTCCAAGCCCTGCCACCGCAGCGTGTGCCGATGCCGCGGCGTCGCAAGGCCAACAGCAGTTTTCCCCGTGATCCCGAACGCAACGTCTGAAAGGAACTTCGCATGTCTGATCAATCCCTGAAATCCGCCGCCCGCCGCAAGGTGCTGGCCGGCCTGGCCGCCACTGCGGCCGTCGCCCTGCCGGGCCTGTCGTTCGCTGCGCCGCCGGCCACCGCTGCGATCAACACCACCAAGCTTGCGGTCACCGACACCGAAGTGATCGTCGGCCAGCTGCATTCCGCCACCGGCACCATGGCGATCTCGGAAACCGGATCGATCCAGGCCGAGCGTCTCGCAATCGAGCAGATCAATGCAATGGGCGGCGTCCTCGGCCGCAAGATCAAGATCGTGCAGGAAGACGGCGCATCCGACTGGCCGACCTTCGCCGAGAAGGCGAAGAAGCTGCTGGTGAACGACCGTGTCGCCGCCATCTTCGGCTGCTGGACGTCGGCATCGCGCAAGGCCGTGCTGCCGGTGGTCGAGAAAGAAAACGGCCTGCTCTACTACCCGACCTTCTACGAAGGCCTCGAGCAATCGAAGAACGTGATCTACACCGGCCAGGAAGCGACGCAGCAGATTCTCGCGGGCCTCGACTGGGTGGTGAAGGAAAAGAAGGCGAAGAAATTCTTCCTGGTCGGCTCCGACTACATCTGGCCGCGCACCTCGAACAAGATCGCGCGCAAGCACATTGAGAACGTGGTCAAGGGCGAAGTCGTCGGCGAGGAGTACTACCCGCTGGGCAATACGCAGTTCGGCTCGCTGATCAACAAGATCAAGCTGAAGAAGCCTGACGTCGTGTTCGTCGACGTGGTCGGCGGTTCGACCGTCGCTTTCTTCAAGCAGCTGAAGGCCGCCGGCGTGACCGGCAAGACCCAGGTCGTGCTGACCCTGTCGGTGACCGAAGACGAAATGCTGGGCATCGGCGGCGAGAACGCCGAAGGCTTCTACTCGTCGATGAAGTACTTCCAGTCGCTCGACAACGCCAACAACAAGAAATTCGTTGAGGCGTTCAAGGCCAAGTACGGCCCGAACGCGGTGATCGGCGATGTGACCCAGGCTGCCTACCTCGGCCCGTGGCTGTGGAAGGCCGCGGTCGAGAAGGCCGGTTCGTTCGACGTCGACAAGGTCGCTGCCGCTTCGCCGGGCATCGAGCTCAAGACCGCGCCGGAAGGCTATGTGAAGGTCCACCAGAACCATCACCTGTGGTCCAAGACCCGGATCGGCGAGATCCAGAAGAACGGCCAGTTCAAGGTTGTCTATGAATCCGACCTGATCGAACCGAACCCGTTCCCGAAGGGTTACCAGTAATTGTCTCGACGGCGGCGGGCAGCCTGCGGGCTGCCGCCGCCTGTTTTGTTTTCAGGCGGGCCCGGTGCCCGCCCATGCAGCCACCAAGGAGTGAACATGGACTGGTTATCTGAATTTGGCGCCATCCTGATGATGCAGGGGTTCAACGGCTTGTCCGTGTTCTGTGTGCTGCTGCTGATGGCGCTCGGCCTGGCCATCATCTTTGGCCAGATGGGCGTGATCAACATGGCGCATGGCGAGTTCCTCACCATCGGCGCCTATTCCACTTACCTGCTGTCGCGGCTGACCACGGAATATGCGCCCGCGCTGCAGCCTTACTACTTTTTCGGCGCGATCGTTCTGGCCTTCCTGGTCGCCTACTTCGTCGGCTACTGGGTCGAGCGCCTGATGATCTGCCACCTGTACAAGCGCCCGCTCGACACCCTGCTGGCCACCTGGGGCCTGTCGCTGATCATGCAGCAGGTGTTCCGCTCGTCGTTCGGCCCGAAGGAAGTCACGGCCACCCTGCCCGACTGGCTGATGGGTTCGGTGCAGCCGTTCGAAGGCGTCGACATTCCGCTCAACGGCCTGTTCATCATGGCGATGACCGCCGCACTGACCGGCACCATCTTCATCCTGCTGTACCGCTCGCGCTGGGGCCTGCAGGTGCGCGCGACGATGCAGAACCGCCTGATGTCCGGCGCCGTCGGCATCAACACCCGCAAAGTCGACCGCACCACCTTCGCGCTCGGTTGCGGCGTGGCCGGCGTGGCCGGTGCCGCATTCACCACCATCGGCTCGACCGGCCCGACCTCCGGCTCGCTGTACATCGTCGACACCTTCCTGACCGTGGTGTTCGGCGGCGCGCAGAGCCTGATCGGCACCATCGTCTCGGCATTCGCGATCGCCCAGACGCAATCGACGGCGGAATTCTTCATGGGCGGCTCGCTGGCCAAGGTGCTGACGCTGTCGATCGTGATCCTGATCCTGCTGATGCGTCCGCAAGGCCTGTTTGCGGTCAAGGTCCGCAAGTAATCCGGCCCCATTGAATCGAAAGGACCCAAGATGAACTCCGCATACGAAAAACTGCTCGGCGGCAAACAGGGGGCGATCGGCCTGCTGGTGCTGTGCGCGCTGCTGTTCGTGATCTTCCCGCTGGTGCTGACCGACTTCCGACTGAACATGGTCGGCAAGTACCTGTCCTACGCGTTCGTCGCGGTCGGGCTGGTGCTGTGCTGGGGCTATGGCGGCATCTTGTCGCTCGGCCAGGGCGTGTTCTTCGGCCTCGGCGGCTACTGCATGGCCGCCTTCCTGAAGCTGGAGGCCTCCGATCCGGAAAGCACCAAGATCCAGTCGACGCCCGGCATTCCAGACTTCATGGACTGGAACCAGATCACCGAGCTGCCGGCAATCTGGCTGCCGTTCAAGAGCTTCCCGCTGACGATGATCCTGATCGTCGCGGTGCCGATGCTGCTGGCTTTCATCGTCGGCATCTCGATGTTCAAGCGGCGCGTCGGCGACGTCTACTTCTCGATCGTCACCCAGGCAATCGCAGCCATCCTGACCATCCTGATCATCGGCCGCCAGGGCTGGACCGGCGGCGTGAACGGCATCACCGACCTGAAGACCATGCTCGGCTGGGACATCCGTTCCGATGACGCGAAGATGATCCTGTACTTCGCCTGCTGCGGCCTGCTGGTGGCCGCAATCCTGTTCAGCCGCTGGGTGCTGACCTCGAAGCTGGGCCGGCTGCTGGTCGCGATGCGCGACAAGGAAGAGCGCGTGCGCTTCTCCGGTTACGACGTCGCCAACTTCAAGGTGTTCACCTTCGTGGCAGCTGCCGGCATCTCGGCCATCGGCGGCGCGATGTTCACGCTGCAGGTCGGCTTCATGTCGCCGTCCTTCGTCGGCATCGTGCCGTCGATCGAGATGGTGATCTTCGCTGCCGTCGGCGGCCGCATGTCGCTGCTGGGCGCGGTGTACGGCACTCTGATCGTCAACTTCGGCAAGACCTACTTCTCCGAGACTATGCCCGAGCTGTGGCTGTTCCTGATGGGCGGCCTGTTCATCGCCGTCGTCATGTACTTCCCGAACGGCGTGGCCGGACTGTGGGAAACCCACGGCCGGAAGTGGCTGGCAAAACTCGGCGGCCGCAAGGCGGCGCCGCTACCGGCAGCGCCGCGCCCGGCAGCCGCCCCCGCGCAGGACAAGGGCCCGGACAAGGATATCGGCTTCGCCGCAATGGAGGCATCGAAATGAGCGCAATCGGAGGCATCAACACCAACCGGCCGGTGCTGGCGATCGAGGGCCTGACCGTCTCCTTCGACGGCTTCAAGGCAGTCGACGACCTCAACCTGTACGTGGACCGGAATGAGGTGCATGTGGTGATCGGCCCGAACGGCGCCGGCAAGACCACGCTGCTCGACCTCATCTGCGGCAAGACCCGCGCCACCGCGGGCAGCATCCAGTTCAAGGATATCGAGCTGACCAAACTGTCCGAGCACCAGATCGTGCACGCCGGCGTCGGCCGCAAGTTCCAGACGCCGTCGATCTACGAGGCGCTCACTGTGTTCGAAAACCTCGAGATGTCGTTCCCGCGCGGGCGCGGCGTGTTCGGCGCGCTGGTGTTCAAGCGCACGCAGGACGTGATCGACCGCGTGCACCAGGTCGCGCAGGACATCTTCCTGACTGACCTGCTCGACATGACCGCCGACCTGCTGTCGCACGGTCAGAAGCAGTGGCTGGAGATCGGCATGCTGCTGATGCAGGAACCGGAACTGCTGATGCTCGACGAGCCGGTCGCCGGCATGTCGGTATCCGAGCGCGAGAAGACGGCCGAGCTGCTCGCGCGCATCAGCCAGGGCCGCTCGGTGGTGGTGATCGAGCACGACATGGAATTCGTGAAATCCATCGCGCACAAGGTCACCGTGCTCCATCAGGGCAAGCTGCTGGCCGCCGGCAGCATGGAAGCGGTGCAGAGCAACCCGAAGGTCATCGAAGTGTATCTGGGTCACTGACCCGTACGGAGGCAAACATGTTCAACGTCAGCAATCTCGCATCCGGCTACGGACAGAGCCAGGTCATCCACGACCTGAACTTTTCGGTCGACAAACAGGAAATCGTCGCGGTCATGGGCCGCAACGGCATGGGCAAGACCACGCTGTTCAAGACGCTGATGGGCATCCTGCCCACGCGCGGCGGCAGCGTGACTGTCGACGGCACCGAGATCTCCGGCATGGAGAGCCATGAGCGCGTCGCGAACGGCATCGCCTACGTGCCGCAGGGCCGGATGATCTTCCCGAGCATGACCGTGCTCGAGAACATCCAGACCGGCCTGCCGGCATCGGCGCACGGCAAAGTGCCGGAAGAGCTGTATGCGCTGTTCCCGGTGCTGTACGACATGCGCGGCCGGCGCGGCGGCAACCTGTCCGGCGGCCAGCAGCAGCAGCTCGCGATTGCGCGCGCGCTCGCGACCAATCCGAAAGTGCTGCTGCTCGACGAGCCGACCGAGGGCATACAGCCGTCGATCATCAAGGACATCGCGCGCAGCCTGAAAGAGATCCGCAAGATCCGCGAACTCACCATCATCGTGTCCGAGCAGGTGCTGTCGTTCACGCTGGAGATCGCAGACCGCTTCTTCGTCATCGACAAGGGGCGCTTCGCCTACGAGGACACGCGGGCGAACGTGGACGCGGCGACGATCAGCCGTTACCTGTCCGTGTAAGCGCGCGGGAAATCGGCGGCCGCGGAAACAGCGCCGACAACAACAATGCATGTTTCACTCTTATGAAAGGGACGCATCATGGCTGATACCTTGATCAAAGTCGATCTGTCGAAACCGGCCACCGAGAACGAAAAGGTGCACAACCGCTGGCACCCGGATATTCCGATGGCCTGCTGGGTCAACCCGGGCGACGAGTTCATCCTCGAAACCTACGACTGGACCGGCGGCTACATCAAGAACAACGACAGCGCGGACGACGTGCGCGACGTCGATCTCTCCACCGTGCACTACCTGTCCGGCCCGGTCGGCATCAAAGGCGCGGAACCGGGCGACCTGCTGGTGGTCGACCTGCTCGACATCGGCGCCAAGGACGACAGCCAGTGGGGCTTCAACGGCTTCTTCAGCAAGAAGAACGGCGGCGGCTTCCTGACCGACCACTTCCCGCTGGCGCAGAAGTCGATCTGGGATTTCCACGGCATGTTCACTACGTCGCGCCATGTGCCCGGCGTGAAATACGCCGGCCTGATCCACCCGGGCCTGATCGGCACGCTGCCGGACCAGAAGATGCTCGACATGTGGAATGAGCGGGAAGTCGATTTCATCGCGACCCAGCCCGACCGCGTGCCGCCGCTGGCCAACCCGCCGTTCGCGAAGACCGCGCACTGCGGCCAGGCCACCGGCGAGGTCGCAGCAAAGATCGCTGCGGAAGGTGCGCGCACCGTGCCGCCGCGCGAGCATGGCGGCAACTGCGACATCAAGGACCTGTCGCGCGGCTCGAAGATTTTCTTCCCGGTGTATGTCGACGGCGCGGGGCTGTCGGTCGGCGACCTGCACTTCTCGCAGGGCGATGGCGAGATCACCTTCTGCGGCGCGATCGAAATGGCCGGCTGGGTGCACATGAAAGTGCAGCTGATCAAGGGCGGCATGGCGAAGTACGGCATCAAGAACCCGATCTTCAAGCCCAGCCCGATCACGCCGAACTACAAGGACTACCTGATCTTCGAAGGCATCTCGGTCGACGAGCACGGCAAGCAGCATTATCTCGACGTCAATGTCGCGTATCGCCAGGCCTGCCTGAATGCGATCGAGTACCTGAAGAAGTTCGGCTACTCGGGCGCGCAGGCATATTCGATCCTCGGTACCGCACCGGTGCAGGGCCACATCAGTGGCGTGGTCGACATCCCGAACGCCTGCGCGACGCTGTGGCTGCCGACCGAGATCTTCGACTTCGACATCAACCCGACGGCAGCCGGTCCGACCAAGTTCCTCGATGGTTCGATCAACATGCCGATCTCGCCCGACCTGTAAGCACGAAAGGGATCATCCATGCCGACTTACGACTACCAGTGCCCGGACTGCGGCGGCTTCGAGGCGATCCGCAGCATGTCTGCCCGCAACGAGCCCGCCGACTGTCCGCATTGCGGCAAGGCGGCGCCGCGCGTGATGGTGGCGAGCTTCGGCGTCGCCTACCTCGACGAGACGACGGTGCGTGCCATGGACGCCAATGAGCGTGCGCGGCACGAACCGAAGAGCTCGAAGAACTACGCGAGCCACCGCCATCCGGCCGGTTGCGGCTGCTGCTCGTCGAGCAGGAAGACGACGACAGTCACCGCGCCGAACGGTGCCAAGGCCTTCCCGTCGAAGCGGCCATGGATGATCAGTCACTGAGCAGCAGGCAGGACGTGCCGGATCCCGCAGCACGGGGTCCGGCACGCTTCATTTCCGGCGCGCACGCTGCTTCTGGCGCTCCGTGATCGTCCAGCGGTAAATCGTCGAGCCGCCGACCTCGACCGTCTTTTCCGGCGGCCAGTCCGGACCCATGTCGAAGTCATGCGACACGATGCGGGTGCCCGACCTCAGCTGTTTCCACAATTGCGGCCTGAGCTCCAGGTTCACCGACGGCAGCAGGTACAGCGACACCACGTCGGCGTCCGAGAAATCGGCCTTCAGCAAATCTGCCTGCAGGAAGTTCACCCGGTCCTGTACGCCAGCCTGTTTCGCATTCTCCTTCGCTTCCGCGATCCGCTCGGGATCGAGGTCGATGCCGGTGCCGCGCGCGCCGTACGCCTTTGCTGCCGTGATCACGATGCGGCCATCGCCGCAGCCGAGGTCGTACATCCGGTCGCCGCTCTTCACTTCCGCCAGCTTCAGCATGGCCTGCACGACCTCCGGATCGGTCGGCACATAGGGCACGTCGAGCATGGGCCTGCGCGCCCTGTCGGCGGCCGCGGCCGGGCCGGCGGCAGGCAACAGGTGCAGTACGCCCAGCAGCAGCAGGCTGGCCATTCGACAAAGGCTCATCGGGGACTCCTTTCCGGTTGGTCGATGGAAGACTTGTGCAGGCGGCGCATCGACAGCAGCAGCAGCGCGCCGCCGGCCAGCACCGCCACGCCGACCCAGGCCGCGCTGACGCCGGCAATCGTTTGCGAGCGCACATGCGCGAGGCTGGACCACAGCATCGCCGCGCAGACCAGCGTGAACAGCAGCGGCGTGAACGGATAGCCGGGCACGCGGAACGGGCGCGGCCGGGCAGGCTCGCGCCAGCGCAGCACGAACAGCGACAGGCCCGACAGCAGGAAGAAACCCCAGAACACCGGCGCAGTGAACTCGACCATGGCGCGAAAGCCGTCGCCGGCCCAGGCGCCGGCGGCAATCAGCAGCAGTGCCATCGCGCACTGCGCGCGCAGCGCATTGGCCGGCGTGCCGCGTGCATGTTCCCAGACACCGAGCCGGCGCAGCGCCGGCCAGTCACGGCCGGCCGCAAAGCTGCTGCGGGCACCCACAAAGATGGTGGCGTTGATCGAGGTCAGCGTCGCGATCATCACCAGCAGCGCCATCACCGATTCGCCGGTCGCGCCGAATGCGCGCGACAGCAGCGCGGCGGCCACTGCGTCGGACGCGGCCAGTCCTTGCATCCCCAGCCCGTGCCAGTAGGCCCAGATCACCAGCAGGTAGAGCGCCGTGATGATCGCCAGCGACACCAGCAGCACCCGTCCCATGTTGCGTCCGTTGTCTTTCAGTTCCGCGCTGATGACCGCCGCCTCGTTCCAGCCGCCGAAGGTCAGCAGCACGAACACCATGCCCAGCCCGAACAGTCCGGGATCCGGCGCCTGCAGCGGCGGCAGCGGTGCCGTTGACCCCGGCAGGGCCAGTGCGGCGATGACGATCAGCAGCAGGCCGCCGACTTCGGCCAGCGTCAGTGCGGATTGCGCGCGGGTACCTGCCCGCAGGCCGCGCAGGTTCAGCCATGACAGCAGCAGCACCGCGGCTGCTGCATACAGCGCACCGCCGCCGGCACGGCCCATGCCCGGCACTGGCCACAGTACCTGCAGGTAATCGCCGAAGATGAAGGCGAGCAAGGCGATCGACCCGGTCGTGATCACCGAAAATCGTGCCCACGCAAAAAAGAAGGCGAGCGAGCGTCCGTACGCGCGCCCGAGGAAGTGATAGTCGCCGCCGGCATGCGGATAGGCGGTCGCCAGTTCCGCATAGCAAAGCGCACCGATCACGGATACCAGACCGCCGAGCAGCCACGCGCCAAACATCCACAGCGGATGCACCGTCATGTCGGCCACCACGGAGGGCGCCTTGAAGATGCCGGCACCGATCACGATGCCGACGATCAGGGCGATTGCATGGCCGGGCGGCAGCCGGGGCTGCGGTACCGCATGGTCATCAATCTTTGCTGGCGGACCCGAGAATTTCATCCGGCGACGCACTGTCCAAGAACGCGGGCGCGCTGCCCGGGCTCCGTCCGAGTCGCTGTTCTGGTCGAAGTTTCGGCGCAATGCGCACTCTTCGTCCGTGCGCAAGCGCGGGCATTTCTTGTCTGCCAGCAAAGCGAGCCGCCCATGCACTCCAGCCCCAGCACGCCCAGCACCCCGAGAACGTCCGGCATCCCGGGCTCGACCGTGATCGGCACACCGGAACATCCGCACGAGCACCAGCATGCAATGCCGCACGGCTGGCGCCGCTGGCTGTATGCCACCAACCACAAGGACATCGGCACGATGTACCTGGTGTTCTCGCTGGCGATGCTGATGTCCGGCGGCCTGCTGGCGATGATCATCCGTGCCGAGCTGTTCCAGCCCGGCCTGCAGCTGCTCCAGCCGGAGTTCTACAACCAGCTGGTGACCCTGCACGGGCTGGTGATGGTGTTCGGCGCGATCATGCCGGCCTTCGTCGGCTTTGCGAACTGGATGATTCCGCTGCAGATCGGCGCCGCCGACATGGCGTTTGCGCGGATGAACAATTTTTCCTTCTGGCTGCTGCCGCCGGCCGCGATCCTGCTGATCGGATCATTCGCAGTCGAAGGCGGCGCGACCGCGTCCGGCTGGACGCTGTATCCGCCGCTGTCGCTGCAGATGGGCATCGGCATGGACATGGCGATCCTCGCAGTGCACCTGATGGGCATCTCCTCCATCCTCGGCGCAATCAATATTGTCACTACCGTGCTCAATATGCGCGCCCCCGGCATGACGCTGATGAAGATGCCGATGTTCTGCTGGAACTGGCTGATCACGGCCTACCTGCTGATTGCGGTGATGCCGGTGCTGGCAGGCGCGGTCACGATGCTGCTGACCGACCGGCATTTCGGCACGACCTTTTTCAATGCCAGCGGCGGCGGCGACCCGGTGATGTTCCAGCACCTGTTCTGGTTCTTCGGCCATCCCGAGGTCTACATCATGATCCTGCCCGGCTTCGGCATCATTTCCCATGTGATCCCGGCGTTTTCGCGCAAGCCGCTGTTTGGCTATGCGTCGATGGTGTACGCGACCTCGGCCATCGCGATCCTGTCCTTCATCGTCTGGGCGCACCACATGTTCACTACCGGCATGCCGGTCACGGGCCAGCTGTTCTACATGTACGCGACCATGCTGGTGGCGGTGCCGACCGGCGTGAAGATATTCAACTGGCTGTCGACCATGTGGCGCGGCTCGCTGTCGTTCGAGACGCCGATGCTGTGGGCGGTCGGCTTCATCTTCGTGTTCACGATGGGCGGCTTCACCGGCCTGATCCTCGCCGTCACGCCGATCGATATCAATGTGCACGACACCTACTACGTGATCGCGCACTTCCACTATGTGCTGGTGGCCGGCTCGCTGTTCGCGCTGTTTACCGGTTACTACTTCTGGGCGCCGAAATGGACCGGCCACAAGATCAACGAGTGGCGCGGCAAATTCCACTTCTGGAACTCGATGATCTGGTTCAACGTCGGCTTTTTCCCGATGCACTTCCTCGGGCTGGCCGGCATGCCGCGCCGCTATGTCGACTATCCGGCGCAATTCGCCGACTTCAATGCAGTGGCCAGCATCGGCGCACTGCTGTTCGGGCTGGCCCAGGTGTACTTCATCTTCTGGGTGCTGATCCCGAATATCCGCGGCGGCGAAAAGGCGTCAGCCCACCCGTGGGACGGCGCCGAAGGACTGGAGTGGACGGTGGCGAGCCCGGCGCCGTGGCACACCTTCGAGAAGCCGCCCGTCGTCAAGTAACCGGGAAATGACGTATTGATTGCGCTCCGGAATGCTGGCAGATTTTGCTTTCGAAAATCTTCCGCATCCGGGACGCATCCATGAAGCTCCATACGTTCGCGCTTACCCTTCTTTTCTCCCTGCCGGCCGCCGCCATGCCGCTGCAGCCGCTGGCCGACAAGCCGGCGCGGATTGCGGTGCCCGGCCTGCCCGGCAAGGTGTACTACCTGCCGTCGACGCCCGAAACCATCAAGTGGGGCTACCTGCCCAACGCTGCCGACCGCCCGCTGCTGACGGTGCCTTCCGGCGCAACCGTGGTGTTCGATACGCTATCGCATGAAGGCCTGCTGGAAGACCAGGGGCGCGACGCGCTCGGATACTTTGCCGCGCACGGCGTGCCGGCGAACATGGTGCTGAAAGATGCGGTCGCGATCACCCGCTCCGGCCTGCCGCACGACTTCGCGAAGGACGGGCCGCACATCATCACCGGGCCGGTGGCAATCGAAGGCGCCGAGCCGGGCGACGTGCTGAAAGTGGAGGTGCTGGCAGTCACGCCGCGCGTTCCGTACGGAGTGATCAGCAACCGCCACGGCCGCGGCGCACTGCCCGGCGAATTTCCGGAAGGCCCGAAGCCCGAGCCGGACGCGAGCGCGGCGCAGCCGGAAAAATACCGGAACACCTCGATCTTCACCCGCATCCGCAAGGACGAGCGCGGGCAATGGACCGGCCGGCTGAAAAACGCCCGCGGCGATGAAGTCAGCTTCCCGACCGCGCCCTTCATGGGCGTGATGGGCGTGGCTGCGGCGACCGGGGATCCGGTGCATTCGGTGCCGCCCGGCCCGTATGGCGGCAACATCGATGTCAAGGATCTGGGGGCCGGTACCGTCGTCTACCTGCCGGTGTTCGTGCCGGGTGCGAATTTCTACACCGGCGACCCGCACATGGCGCAGGGCAATGGCGAAGTCGCACTGACTGCGCTCGAGCATTCGATGCGCGCCACTTTCCGGCTCACGCTGCTGAAAAAGGGCGACCCGCGCATACCGTCGGCCTCCGGCTCGCTGACCCGGCCCTTCGGCGAAACGCGCGAGCACTGGATCGCGATCGGCCTCGACCCCGATCTCGACGAAGCCATGAAGGAGGCTGTGCGCGAAGCCATCCGCTTCCTGCACGAGAAGCTCGGCATGGACCGTGCGGTTGCGCTCGCCTACCTGTCGGCGGCGACCGACTTCAACGTGTCGCAGGTGGTCGACCGTACCAAGGGGATCCATGCGCTGATCCGCAAGCGCGATTTTGCGCGGGTGCGCGGCGTGATGAAAAAATAGGCAGGGTGGCCGTGCCGCCCATGCCCGGCCCATTGCATGACAGTCAATTTTGAAATTTTCAAACGGAAAACCTAAATAACTAGGCAAAACTGCCGTTGACCGTGTCGCAGAAAGCGGTGCTCCGAGGCTACACTCCGCCTCCTTGCAAAATCCGTTCCGCTTTTCCCCCACAGGTCAACGATGTCATTCCGCCATATTTCGCAGCCTGCGCTGCGCCTTTCCGTCCTTGCTTCCGCGCTGCTGCTGGCCGGCTGTGCATCGACCCGCCTGCAGCCGCTGCCGTCCGATAGCCTGCCGCCGAACGTGGCCGAACGCCGTGCCGCCGAGCGCGCCGCGGTGCCGCCCCTCGCGCAGGAGCTCACGCTGGAAGAGGCGCTGGCCCGCGCGCTGAAATACAACCTCGACCGCCGCACCAAGCTGATGGAAGAGGCCATCGCGCTCAACCAGCTCGACGTGTCGCG
>JAIXTG010000377.1 GCA_027484285.1 Oxalobacteraceae bacterium
GCACCCAGCCCGCGCGAGGCACTGCGCGCGGCGCGCGCCGCCCTCGGCGACGAGGCGGTGGTGCTGTCCAACCGCAGCGTCGCCGGCGGCACCGAGCTGATGGTGATGGCGCCGGACGACATGGATGCGCTGCTGTCGCCGGCCGCTGCGGCGCCCGCTGCGCAGGCCGCACCGGTCGCACCGGTGGCACCCGCGGCTGCCGCGCTGCCCGACGAACTGAAGGACGAGCTGCGCTCGATGCGCGGCCTGCTCGAGTCGCAGCTGGCGACGCTGGCGTGGAACGGGCGCCAGCCCGAGGCCCGCGCGCGTGCGCTGCGCGAACTGCTCGCAGCCGGCTTCTCCGCCGGGCTGTCGCGCTATGTCGCCGAGCACATGCCGGCGTCGGCCCACGAGGGCGAAGAGGCCGGCCGCGCGTGGGTGAGCGAGATCCTGGCGCGCAACCTGCTGCTGCTCGACAGCGACGAGCAGCTGCTCGAGCAGGGCGGCGTATTCGCGCTGGTCGGCCCGACCGGCGTCGGCAAGACCACCAGCACCGCCAAGCTGGCCGCGCGCTGCGTGGCACGCCACGGCGCATCGCGCGTCGCGCTGGTCACCACCGACGGCTATCGTATCGGCGCCTTCGAGCAGCTGCGCATCTACGGCAAGCTGCTGGGCGTGATGGTGCATTCGGTGCGCGATGCGGCCGACCTGTCGCTCGCGCTCGGCGAGCTGCGGCACAAGCACATCGTGCTGATCGACACCGCCGGCGCCAGCCAGCGCGACCAGATGGTGGCCGAGCAGATCGCGATGCTGGCCGCCGTCAATGGCCGCGTGCAGCGCCTGCTGTGCCTGAACACCACCAGCACGGTCGAGACGCTGGACGAAGTCGTGCGTGCCTACCGCGGCGACGGCCTTGCCGGCTGCCTGCTGACCAAGCTGGACGAAGCCAATGGCATCGGCGGGGCGCTGGACGTCGCGATCCGCCACAAGCTGCCGCTTTCCTTCATCGCCGACGGCCAGCGCGTGCCGGAAGACCTGCACCTCGCCGACCGCCAGCAGCTGCTCGCGCGGGCCTTTGCGCCGCGCGGCCAGGCACAGGTGTTCGGCATCACCAACCAGGAACTGCCGCTGGTGGCTGCCAACAGTGCCGCTGCGATGCGCGATCCCCTGCTTGCGGAGGTGCGCCTTGGCTAGCCTGCGCACTGACCAGGCCGAGGGCCTGCGCCGGCTGCGGTCCGGCCCGCTGCGCGGGCTGTGCACCGTGCTGTCGGCCGACCGCGACGGCGACAAGCCGGCCCTGATGCAGCGGCTTGCGGCCAGCATGCGGCGCCGCGGCCATGAAGTACTGCTAGTCGATGCTGCCGACGCACCGGCCCAGCTGCTGCAGCAGGTCGGTGGCGAGCGAATGCGCGTGCTGGTCGACGCCCAGCTCGACGAGCACGGCCGGCTGCCGTTGCCGCAGCTGTCCGAAGGCGAGCTCGTGGTGCAGCTTTCCGGAAGCCCCGACTCGATCCGCAGCGCCTACCAGATCCTGCGCCTGCTGAAAGAGCAGTGCGGCTGCGACAGCGTGGCGCTGCTGGTCACCGACGCCGACCCGCTGCAGGCGCGGCGCGTGCACGCCAATCTCTTCCATGCCGCCAGCCGCTATCTCGGGCTCGCGGTCCGTTCCATCGTCCCGCAGGAATCCAGCCATGTATAACGCCCAGGGCAAAGCCGACATGCGCGAGCGCCTCGCGCACTATTCGCCGCTGGTCAGGCGCCTCGCGCACCAGATGAAGGCGAAGCTGCCGGACAACGTCGAGGTCGATGACCTGATCCAGGCCGGCATGATCGGCCTGTGCGACGCGCTGCAGCGCTATGAAGAGCAGGGCAACCAGTTCGAGACCTATGCGGTGCAGCGCATCCGCGGCTCCATGCTCGACGAACTGCGCGGCGCCGACTGGCTGCCGCGCGGCGTGCGCCAGAACATGCGCAAGGTGGAGGCGGCGATCGCGAAACTGCAGCAGCAGCTGCAGCGCCCGCCGTCCGAATCCGAAGTTGCGAAAGCGCTCGGCCTGTCGCTGCCCGATTACCACCAGCTGCTGGCTGACGGAGCCGGCCACCAGCTGGTCTATTACGAAGACTTCCACGACGCCGACGACCACGAGCATTTCCTCGACCGGCATGCGGTGGCGGCCGGCGGCGACCCGCTCGAGCAGCTGGCCGAGAACGGCTTCCGGGGTGCGCTGGTGGACGCGATCCGCGCGCTGCCCGAGCGCGAGCAGCAGCTGATGGCGATGCTGTACCAGGAAGAAATGAACCTCGCTGAAATTGGTGCCGTGTTCGGCGTCTCCGCGTCGCGTGTGTGCCAGCTGCACAGCCAGGCCATCGCGCGCCTGCGCACCGCGCTGCGGGAGCAGGCATGGACTGGCGCAGCCTGACCGGACTGCTGGTCGGCGTCGGCGCGATCGCGGTCGGGCTCGGCGCCGAAGGCGGCCAGCTGGCTGCGCTGCTGCAGCCGTCCGGGCTGGCGGTGGTGCTGGGCGGCACGCTCGGGGCGCTGCTGCTGCAATGCGGGCCGGCGCGCCTGCTGCAGGCGGCGAAGCTGCTCAGGCGCAGCTATGCGGCGCCGAAATCCGCCCAGCCGGACATCCGCACCCTGGTTCGCAGCTGGGGTGCGACGGTGCGCCGCTCGGGCGCGCTGGCACTGGACAGCACGGCCGCCCGCATCGACGACCCCTTTGTCGCGCGCGGCCTGCGCATGCTGGTGGATGGAGTCACGCCGGCGCGCATCGCGGAAATCCTCGACAGCGACACTGAAGCCTGGGAGCTCGAGCGGCGCCAGTCGATCCGGGTGTGGGAAGGCGCCGGCGGCACCGCGCCGACCATGGGCATCCTCGGCGCCGTACTGGGGCTGGTGCAGGTGATGCAGCACCTGTCCGATCCGTCGCGGCTGGGGCCGGGCATTGCAGTGGCTTTCGTCGCCACGCTGTACGGCGTGGGCTTTGCCAACCTGCTGTTCCTGCCGGTTGCCAACCGGCTCAAGGAGCAGCTGATGCAGGAACTGCGCGAGCGCCAGCTGTTTGCCGATGCGATCGTGGCAATCGCGGCCGGCGAGCCGGGCCACCTGATAGAAGAGCGCGTCGCTGCGGCGCGCCGCGAAGACCATGCGACGGCCGCCCGCTGACGATCCGCTGCCGTCGGCCGACCGCTGGCTGCTGTCGTGGTCGGATTTCGTCACGCTGCTGCTGGCGGTGTTCGCCGCGCTGTATGCAAGCGCATCGGTCGATCTGGCCAAGGCGAATGCGGTATCGCAGTCGGTCGGCCGCGCGCTGGGCGGTGCAGGCGTAGCGGCGCCGGCGCTGCCGCCGGCGGCAGTCGCCGGCAGCGGCACCCCGTCCGAGGATGCCGAACGGGTCGCCCGCCAGCTGGGCGAGGCGCTGGCGGCGCTCGGGCTGGGCGAACGCGTGCAGGTGAGGCAGGAGGCGCGCGGCGTCGGCATCGACATCGACGCTACCCTGCTGTTCGCGACCGGCGACGCGCGCCTCACACCGCAATCGGCGGCTGCCGTGGGCGCGCTCGCCGAGGTGCTGCGTCCGGGGCCGTGGCAGCTGGCGGTCGAAGGCCATACCGACAGCATCGCGATCCGCACCGCGCAGTTCGCCTCCAACTGGGAGCTGTCCGCGATGCGCGCCGCGGTGGTGGCGCGCCGGATGCAGGAACTCGGCATCGATCCGCGACGGCTGGCCGCCACCGGCCATGCCGACAGCCGCCCGCTGGCCGACAACCAGACCGCCGACGGCCGCGCGCGCAACCGGCGCGTGCACCTGCTGGTGATGATGCCGCGCTGATACAGCGCTGGCGCGCAGCGCGGAGGCCGTCCGGAACAGCCTGCGCGTGGCGGTCACCACATCGGAGGATCGGTCGGAGGAGTCGCCCATGGGCATGAAGCACCGGATGCTGTGCGCCGCCGCCAGCGTGTGGCTGGCAGCCTGTTCTACCCCGGAATACCAGCGCGCGGCAGCCGAATGCCGCAGCCAGGCGCTGCAGACCTGGCCGGTGGTGCTGGAGCAGCGGCTGATGCGCCGCAGCCGCACGGTGATGGTGCCGGACGGCTCGACCACCTGCCAGAGCACGCAGACCCAGAGCAACAGCCGGCAGGGCGATACCCTGCAGGCCACGAGTACCTGCCGGCAGGGAATGCGCCGCGCCATCGAGTATTTCGACGAACCCGGTACGGTGGATGTGAACGCCGGCAGCCGCGAGCGTTATGTGGAGGATTGCGCGACCAGCCTGTGCCTGCAGCGTTTCGGCAATGGCCGCTGCGGCAAGTAAAGGGCGGGTGTCGCTGCGTTGCCGCTGTACTAGCCGATGACGCGCGCCGTGGCCGGCGGCCGGTAATCCGTCTGGCCGCCCGGGCCGTACAGCCCCTTGCCGTCGCTGCCGATGCCGAGCGCCGTCAGCGCCTGCCGGTTGCGGGCAGCCAGCTGCCCGAGCAGCAGGCCGTTCACGCGGTTGAGTTCATGCGCCTTGCGCGCAATTGCCATCAGGGCCGCCCATGTGCGCACGGTGTCCGCCGGCGCCGTAGCCAGCCAGTCCTGCATTCCCTGTTCGCTGGCAGCAAAACCCAGCGCAGCCAGCTGGCGGTAACGCATGCGCGCCAGTTCCGACAAATCCGTCACGCGGACCGCCTTGGCGTCCAGCAGTGCCGCGCAGCCGTCGGCATTGCCGGCGGCAAGGCAGGCCTGCTCGTGCTGCAGCAGGGCAAACAGCGCCTGCATGGCCTCGGCCTCGTCGTGCAGTGCCGCGGCCGGGCAGGGGGTCGTGTTCACGGGATCTTTCATGCGCGGGTTCAGCCGCGCCGCATCAGGTCGCGGCTGGCGGCGATCACGCCATCGGCAATCCGGTCGGCATCCAGCCGGAAGCTGCCGTCGGCAATCGCGGCACGGATCTGTTCCACCTTGGCCAGGTCGATCGGCGCTTCGGCAGTGCTGGCCAGCGCCTTGCCCGAGCCGGACAGGCTGACTTTGTCGGCCGGCTTGCTGACGGCCGGCGCATCGGTGCGGCTGACGGTGCTGCGGCCGGCGGTGCCGGTGGCGGACGGCAGCGGCAGTTTGCCGTTGGAATCGTCGATCTTCATGGCTGTGTCCTTGGAAAAAGGCGGGTTTGAGCCTTCTACGGCGGCTTTCGGAAAATGTTTAGTAGCGAACTGCCAGCGCGCCGTCGGCCTGCGCAATACCGGTCACGACCTGTCCGCCGGCGGTACGCGCCTGCACCGGGTCGCCCTCGGCACCGCCGGTCAGCGCGCGCGCCTCGGACGAGACGGAAAACCCCGGTCCCTGCGCGACCAGCCTGACCGCCTGCCCCGGCTGCACCACCGGTTGCGATTTCAGCATCGTGCGCGCCAGCGGGATGCCGGCTGCGACCGGCAATTGCAGGGTGCGCCCCTGCAGTTGCGCGGGGTCGGTCAGCACGCCGGCCGGCAGGCTGGCCAGGTCTCCCTGGCGCAGCGCGACATCGGCGCTGCCCAGCCGCTGCCCCTGGGCCAGCGGCGCGCTGCTTACCAGATAGGCGGTTTGCACCGACACCGAGGCCGGCAGCAATACATTCCAGACAACCGGCGCCTGGCAGCGCACGCCGATCGAGGTCTTGCCCAGCGTGCGCGCGCCGTTCGGCAGGTAGGCCTGCGGCGCATCGCAGCGCGCCAGCTGCAGGCGGCCATCGGGCGCGCCGACCTTGACCGTGGGCGTGCCGGGCAGCGACGCCGCCTGCGTGCGCAGGAACTGCTCGGCCAGGCTGCGCAGTTCGGCCAGGTCCTGGCGCGGGGGCGACGCTTGCGCGCCGGCGAGCGCCGGCTGCCAGCACAGCAGTGCCAGCAGCCAGCGGATGGCGGAATGGGCGGAGAGTGACATGCCGCCATGCTGCGCCCGGCGGCCGGCCGGCAATCCGGCAAACAGGCCCGAGTTCGCTCGCCTGATCAGCCGATGTCTGTACGCATTGCGTTCCTATCATCGCCTTCATCCGTCAATGAAGGAGACGAGCATGATCAACAAGCTGGATGAGGCGTTCCGCTTCCACCAGAACGCGCTGTCGCTGCGTGCGGAGCGCCAGCAGGTATTGGCGTCGAACATTACGAATGCCGACACGCCGAACTACAAGGCGCGCGACTTCAATTTCCGCGCCGCGCTGGGCGAGGCCATGGGGGCTGCGGGCACCGGGCAGGCGCCGCTGGCCACGCCGCATTCCGGCCACCTGAAGGCCTCGGCGGCCGGCCGCACGCCGTCCGGACAGGTTCTGGAATACCGGCTGCCTCGCCAGGACAGCATCGACGGCAATACCGTCGAACTCGATGCCGAGCGCGCGCAGTTCGCCGACAACGCAATCCGCTATGAAGCCAGCCTGTCGGCGGTGAATGGCCGGATCAAGAGCCTGATGGCCGTCATCCAGGGGCAGTGATCATGTCGCTTTTCTCGATTTTCAATGTCGCGTCGTCCGGCATGACGGCGCAGAGCCAGCGGCTCAATACCGTGGCCAGCAACATCGCCAACGCCGAAAGCGCGACCAGCGCCGACGGCAAGCCGTATCGCGCAAAGCACGTGGTGTTCGCCGCCCAGCCGGTGGACGCAGGCGGCAGCAGCGGCGTGCGCGTCACTTCGGTGGTCGAGGACCAGGCCGCGCCGCGCCTGGTCTACGACCCGAAGCATCCGATGGCCAACAACGGTGGCTATGTCGCGCTGCCGAATGTGAACCCGGTGGACGAGATGGTGAACATGATCTCGGCCTCGCGCGCCTACCAGAACAACGTCGAAACCCTGAACACCGCCAAGACCCTGCTGCAGAAGACGCTGGGCATAGGACAGTAAACCGATGACGACCATTTCCCAGACCGTGGGCGCCGACCTGCTCGGCGCAATGAATCCCGCCGGCGGCAAGGCAGCCGCCGGCGTGGCCGATGCGCAGAACCGCTTCATGACGCTGCTGGTCACGCAGATGAAGAACCAGGATCCGCTGAACCCGCTCGACAACGCGCAGGTCACCAGCCAGCTCGCCCAGCTGTCGACCGTGACCGGCATCGACAAACTGAACGACACCATGAAAGCGATGATGGAAAGCACGCAGGCAGCGCAGTCGCTGCAGGCGGCGACCATGATCGGCCATGGCGTGCTGGTCCCCGGCACCGCACTGACGCTGGCCGGCGGCAAGTCGGTCTACGGCGTCGAGCTGTCCGGCCCGGCCGACGCGGTGCAGGTCACGATCAGCGACGGCGCCGGCAATCCGGTGCGCAGCTTCGATCTCGGCGCACAGCCGCAGGGTGCGCTGGCACAGGCATGGGACGGCCGGCTGGCCTCCGGCGCGGTCGCACCCGACGGCCGCTACCAGGTCAGCGTCAGCGCCCGGCGCGGCGACGCGGCAGTGACGGCGCAGCCGCTGGCCTTCGGCGAGGTGCTCAGCGTCTCGACCGGCAGCGGCGGTGCGCGGCTGAACCTGTCCGGCGGACAGCCGGCAGCGTCGCTCGGCGACGTGCGCCAAATTCTTTAACCGGTTTGTAACGGCATTCTCAACGGAGGAACGGCCATGAGCTTTCAACAGGGACTGAGCGGTCTGTCGGCATCGTCGAAGACACTTGAAGTCATCGGCAACAACGTCGCCAACGCAAACACCGTCGGCTTCAAGCAATCGCAGGCGATTTTCTCCGACGTTTATGCCGCATCGCTGACCGGCAGCGGCAATTCGCCGATCGGCATCGGCACCCGGCTGACCGAAGTCGCGCAGCAGTTCACGCAGGGGAATGTGACCGCATCGAACAATCCGCTGGATGTCGCCATCAATGGCGGCGGCTTCTTCCGGATGAGCAATGACGGCGCCGTCAGCTACAGCCGCAACGGGCAATTCCAGCTCGACAAGTCGGGCTTCATCGTGAATGCCGAAGGCGCGCGCCTGACCGGCTATGTCGCCGACAGCCGCGGCATCCTGTCCACCGGCGCGCCGGCCGA
>JAIXTG010000069.1 GCA_027484285.1 Oxalobacteraceae bacterium
AGGGTCAGGCTGCAAGCCGACTATGCACTCGATGCCTGCGAGAGTCACGACGACAATCCCTGCCGCCCGGCGCTGCGTCGCATCGCATGGCGCGAACTGTCCGCAGAGTGATGCGCCGACGGCCTGCCCGCAGCCTCGGGATTTGCCTGGTCGAATTGATGATTGCGGCCGCAATTGCGGTGCTGCTGGCGTCCATGTCGGCGGCGGGATTCAGGCCGTTGCTGGACCGGTGCAAGGTGAGCGCCGCATCCGGCGATTTCAGGGAGGCCCTGGCGGTTGCCCGCAATGAGGCAATCAGGCGTGGGAAGCGGGTGGATCTGCTACCGGCGGTCAAGGGCAACTGGTCCGCCGGCTGGCGGGTAGTCATTGACGCCAACAATAACCAGGTAGTGGATGCAGGCGAACTGGTGCTGCGCGAAGGCGAGCCGCCATCGACGGGCGTTGCAGTCAGTGCGGGCCTGCGCGACGGTGACCGAGCCTATCTGGCCTTCGATCCCAGCGGTCGCCCGCGCAGTGCCGGGAGCGCAATGCTGCCTCAGTTCGGCACGCTGACTTTCCGAGCCGGCGAGCAGCGCCGCAAGCTGATCATCAATTTCCTCGGCCGGGCACGGCTGTGCGATCCCGACCTCGGTGCGGCGGCTTGCTAGAATGGGCATCTTTTTCCCAGCCGACCCATCGTGCCCATCAACAGCGACATCGACGGCATGCGTGCGGCGCTCGCGCAGGCGGCCCGTGCGCTCTACAACACCACGCCCAATCCGCGCGTCGGCTGCGTCATCGTGCGCGACGGCGAACTGCTGGCCGAGGGACACACCCAGCCGGCCGGCTTTGCACATGCAGAGGCACACGCGCTGCAGCATGCGGCGGCAAGCGGCATCGACCTTCGTGGAGCGACCGCTTTTGTCACTCTCGAGCCTTGCAGTCATCACGGCCGCACGCCGCCCTGCGCGGATGCGCTGGTAAAGGCCGGCATCGCCCGCGTCGTAGTCGCGATCGAGGATCCGAATCCGCTGGTGGCCGGGCAGGGGCTGGCGCGCCTGCGCGCGGCCGGCATCGAGGTCGAACTCGGTGTGCTGGCCGACGAAGCCCGCGAGATGAACATCGGTTTCCTGCACCGGATGCTGCATGGCCGGCCCTGGGTGCGGATGAAAGTCGCCGCCAGTCTGGACGGCGGCACCGCTCTGCCGAATGGCGAGAGCCAGTGGATCACATCCGGTGCGGCACGCGACGACGGCCATGCGTGGCGCGCCCAGGCCTGCGCGATCCTGACGGGGATCGGCACGGTAAAACAGGATGATCCCCAGCTCAACGTACGTGCAGTCAGCACGCCGCGCCAGCCGCGCCGCGTGGTTGTCGACAGCCGGCTGGAAATTGCGCCCGATGCGCGCATACTGCAAGGCGACAGTTGCTGGATTTTTGCTGCGGTTGACGATGCCGGTCAGGCTGATCGCCTGCGCGCCGGCGGCCATGAGGTTATCCTGCTGCCGGACGATAGCGGCAAGGTCGACCTGCGGGCGCTGATGCAGGAGCTTGGCCGGCGCCAGATCAATGAACTTCATGTCGAAGCGGGCTTCAAGCTGAATGGTTCGCTGCTGCGCGCCGGCGTGGTCGACGAGCTGCTGATATATTTTGCACCCTGCCTGCTGGGGCCGGCGCAGGGTATTGCCCGGCTACCGCTGCTCGAGCAGCTGGATGGCCGCATTCAGTGCCGGCTGCACGAAGCCCGGCAGGTCGGGCCCGACCTGCGCTTGCGTGCACGGCTGACGCATTTTTAGACCCACACTCTTTATCCCATGTTTACAGGCATCGTCGCGGCAGTCGGCCGCATCACCTCCATCGATTCCCTCGGCAGCGAGCCGGACGCCGGCGTGCGGCTGCAGATCCACGCTGGCCGCCTGCCGCTGGCCGATGTCGCGATTGGCGATTCGATCGCCATCAATGGCGCCTGCATGACGGTCACCGGCAAGACCGGCGACAGTTTCAGCGCCGACGTCTCGCGCGAGAGCCTGAACCGCACGGTCGGGCTGGACCGCATTGGCGAAGTCAACCTCGAGAAGGCACTGACCCTGGCAGAGCGGCTAGGCGGCCACCTCGTCTCCGGGCATGTGGACGGGCTGGGCACGGTTGTCCGGTTCGAGCCGGTCGGCGAATCCTGGCGACTCGACATCCTGACGCCCCCCGGGCTTGCCAAATACTTCGCCTACAAGGGCTCGGTGGTGGTCAATGGCGTTTCGCTGACCGTCAACAGCGTGGTCGACGGCACGGACGGTTGCACGATCTCGATCAACCTGATCCCGCACACCATCGAGGTGACGACCCTCAGGCATTTGGCGCCCGGCGTCCAGGTCAATCTAGAGGTCGACCTGATCGCCCGCTATGTGGAACGGATGCTGGCAGCCACCACCGTCAGCCCGCGCTGAGCAGCGGCATACCGGCCCGGGCCGGCAGGCATGCCGGCGGACATCGGTCATGCCCCGGAAATCCTATAAAATGGCCGACCTTTCCGGAATCACCGCATGTCACTCTCAAATACAAAAGAGATCATCGCCGAGCTGCGCGCCGGCCGCATGGTCATTCTCGTTGACGAGGAAGACCGCGAAAATGAGGGCGACCTCGTGCTCGCGGCCGAGTTCGTCACCCCCGAGGCAATCAATTTCATGGCCAAATACGGCCGCGGGCTGATTTGCCTGACGCTCACCGAGGAGCGTTGCGATCAGCTGAACCTGCCGATGATGACGGCTCGCAACGGCACGTCCTACGGCACCAATTTCACGGTATCGATCGAGGCTGCCGAGGGTGTCACCACCGGCATTTCCGCAGCCGATCGGGCGCGTACCATCGAAGTCGCGGTGGCACGCCATGCCAGGCCGTCCGACATCGTCCAGCCGGGTCACATTTTCCCGCTGCGCGCCCAGAAGGGCGGCGTGCTGATGCGTGCCGGCCATACCGAGGCCGGCTGCGACCTGGCCGAGCTGGCCGGCCTGACGCCGGCGGCGGTCATCTGCGAAATCCTGAAGGACGACGGGACGATGGCCCGCCTGCCCGACCTGCTCGAGTTCGCGCAGGTGCACGGACTGAAAATCGGCACCATTGCCGACCTGATTCATTACCGCAGCCAGACCGAGAGCATGGTCGAGCGCGTCGGCGAGCGCGAGATGCACACGCCGCACGGCAGCTTCCGGGCGATCGCCTTCCGCGATATCCCGAGTGGCGGTGCGCACCTCGCGCTGGTGCACGGCGACATCAGCCCGGCGCAGGAAACGCTGGTGCGCGTACACCAGCCGGTGTCGGTGCTCGACCTGCTGGAAACGCGCGACACAACGCATTCTTGGAACATGGCTTCGGCGATGCAGGCGATCCGGGCTGCCGACCGCGGCGTCATCGTGCTGCTGAACTGCGAGGAATCCGCCGAACAGATGTTTGCGCAGTTCGCCGCACTTGGCGCGGCGCAGCCGGCCACCCCGCCGCGTGCCGCGCGCATGGACTTGCGCACCTACGGCATCGGTGCGCAGATTTTGCGCGAACTGGGCGTAGGAAAAATGAAATTGCTGGCCAACCCGAGGAAAATGCCCTCCATGACAGGTTTCAACCTCGAAGTGGTCGGCTATCAGGCCAGCCCGGACCAACCCTCGGACCAATGACGCAGGAGGCAGCATGACCGTAGGAACCTATGAACCCGACTTCAGCGGCAGCGGGCTGCGCATTGGCGTCGTGCAGGCGCGCTTCAATGAAGACATTTGCCACGGCCTGTCCGCCGCCTGCATCGCCGAACTGAAGCATCTCGGCGTCGACGACCAGGACATATTGCTGGTGACGGTGCCGGGTGCGCTGGAGATACCGCTGGCGCTGCAGAAAATGGCAGAGTCGCAACAGTTCGACGCGCTGATCGCGCTGGGCGCCGTCATCCGCGGCGAGACCTACCACTTTGAACTGGTGTCGAACGAATCGGGTGCAGGCATCACTCGCATCGGCCTCGACTTCGGCATCCCGATCGCGAATGCGGTGCTGACCACAGAGAATGACGAACAGGCGGAAGTCCGGATGGCCGGCAAGGGCGCGGACGCCGCACGGGTCGCGGTCGAGATGGCCAATCTCGTAGCTGCGATGGAAGAGCTGGCCGACGAGGCCGACGACGAATAAGGCAATCATGAGCAGCAGCAAATCCCAGCACGCCAACCCGAGCAAGAGTCGCACCCCGCGCCACCGCGCGCGCGAATTCGCGCTCCAGGGCCTGTACCAGTGGCTGATGAGCCAGGAGGATGCCGGCGTGATCGATGCGCACATCCGCAATGCGCACGGTTTCGACAAGGCCGACCGCGAACACTTCGACATCCTGCTGCACGGCACGATCCGCGATGCGGCCAGCCTGCGCGCGGACATCGTGCCCTTCATCGATCGTGCCATCGACCAGCTGTCGCCGGTCGAGCATGCGGTGCTGCTGATCGGCGCTTTCGAGCTGAAGCACCACATCGAGATCCCTTACAAGGTGGTGATCAACGAAGCAGTCGAGCTGACCAAGTCCTTTGGCGGGATCGACGGCCACAAATATGTGAATGGCGTGCTCGACAAGCTCGCCGCGCAGCTGCGTGTCGCCGAGGTTTCCGCAGCGCGCTGACAATCTCCCGCCTCTCATGGACTTTTCACTAGCCCAGCGACTGCAGCAGATCGAGCCCTTCCATGTGATGGAGGTGATCAAGCGTGCCGGCGAGCTGGAAAAGCAGGGGCGCTCCACCATCTACATGTGCATCGGCGAGCCGGATTTTCCTCCGGCGCAGCCGGTGCTGGATGCGGCGCAGCAGGCGCTGGCCAGCGGCGCGGCAATGCGCTACACCGCGGCGCTCGGCCTGCACGAGCTGCGCGAGGCCATCTCCGGCCACTACCGGCATGCATTCGGGGTCGATGTCCCGGCAGAGCGCATTGTCATCACGGCCGGTGCGTCGGCCGCGCTGCTGCTGGCCTGTGCGGCGCTGGTCGAGCGCGATGCGGAAGTGCTGATGCCCGATCCCAGCTATCCGTGCAACCGCCATTTCATCGCTGCCTTCAATGGCCACCCGACGCTGATACCGACCGGGCCGGCCGAGCGCTTCCAGCTAACCGCGGCGATGGTCGATGCGCACTGGGGCCAGCATACCCGCGGCGTGCTGCTTGCTTCGCCGTCGAACCCGACCGGCACCTCGATCACCCGCGAAGAGCTGGGACGCACGCTGGACGTGGTGCGGCGCCACCGGGGCTTTGCGCTGGTCGACGAGATCTACCAGGGCTTGTCTTACGAGGGAAAACCCTACACGGCCCTCGAGTTTGGCGATGACGTCATCGTCATCAACAGCTTTTCGAAATACTTCAACATGACCGGCTGGCGTCTGGGCTGGCTGGTGGTGCCGCCGGCCATGCTGCCGGCGATCGAGAAGCTGGCACAAAACTTTTTCATCTGTGCGTCCAGCCTCGCGCAGCATGCGGCGCTGGCCTGCTTCACCCCCGAAGCGCTGGCAGTGGCCGAGGAACGCCGGCGCGAGTTCCAGCGGCGGCGCGATTACCTCGTACCCGAACTGCTGTCGCTGGGTTTCGACATTCCCGTGCTGCCCGACGGTGCCTTCTATGTGTATGCCGACTGCAGCCGGCTGTCCGACGATGCCGACCGCCTCGCACGCGACATCCTCGACCGGACCGGCGTGGTGCTGACGCCCGGGCTCGACTTCGGCAGCGTCGGCGCGAAGCGTTTCATGCGCGTGTCCTACGCGACCTCGATGAGCCGGCTGGAAGAGGCGATGCGCCGGCTGAAGGACTACTTCGGCAAGTCCTGAACGCCCGCTGCAGGGCGCTTTCAATGGGTGAGGGCAAGCTTTTGCGCGTCTGCGGCCGGCATCGAGCGTCCGTGCAGGAATCCCTGGAACCCGTCGCAGCCTAAGTGCTCAAGCATCGTCTGCTGGCCCTCGGTCTCGATGCCCTCGGCAATGATGTTGAGCGCCATGTTCTTGCCCAGCATGACGATTGCCTGCACCATCTGCCGCTCGCGCGCGCCTTCGGTCATCCGGTGGACAAATGATGCATCGATCTTCAGGTCATCCAGCGGCAGTCGCTGCAGCAGCGAAAGCGATGAATAGCCGGTGCCGAAATCGTCCAGTGCGACCCGCACGCCGAGCTCCCTCAGTCGCGCCATTTTCTCCACGGTCGCATTGACGTCCCTGACCAGCATCGACTCGGTCAGCTCCAGTGTCAGCAGCGCCGGCGGCGTACCGTGCCGTGTGAGCGCTTCCCTGACTTCATCGACAAAGCTGATGGCGTGCAGCTGGGCGGCACTCACGTTCACCGAGACCCGCAGCGGGCGTCCGACTGACGCCCACTCGGCCAGCTGCTGGCACGCTCGATCCAGCACCCATTGCCCGAGCGACAGGATGACGCCGGTTTCCTCGGCGGCCGAGATGAATTCGCCCGGCTCCAGCAGCCCGCGCTGCGGATGCATCCATCGCACCAGCGCCTCGAAGCCGGTCAGTGTTCCGTCGCGCAGCCACTGCGGCTGGTAGTGCAGCAGGAATTCCTTGCGGATCTCCGCCCGCCGCAGCGCATTTTCGAGCGATGCCCGCCGGACCACCATCTGCTGCATCTGGGGGTCGAAAAAGCGTACGCCATTGCGGCCGGCCTGCTTCGCCTCGTACATCGCAATATCGGCCTGCTTTAGCAGGTCGTCGACATTGACATCCGTACCATCAAACAGCGTGACACCGATGCTTCCGGTGCTCAGGTGGGCATGATCATCCAGCGGGAAGGGCTTGCGCAGCGCGGCCACGACCTTGCGCGATGCAGTTTCGGCCTGGATCGCCGCCCTCTTCGGGTCGTCGCCGAGTTCCTCCAGCAGGATCACGAATTCATCCCCGCCTTGTCGTGCGACCGTGTCTGCGCTGCGCACGCTCTGCTGCAGCCGGACGGCCACCTGTTGCAGCAACTGATCGCCGACGGCATGCCCGAGGGTATCGTTCAGGCTCTTGAAGTTGTCGAGGTCAATGAACATCAGCGCGGCCTGCTGGCCATGGCGACGGCATCCGATGATGGCGCGCTGCAAGCGCTCCATCAGCAAGGTGCGGTTGGGCAGTTGCGTCAGCTGGTCATAGAAGGCCAGCTGGCGGATGCGCTCCTGGTCGCGCCGCGACTGCGTGATATCGGTGCAGATGGAAAACACCGCGCGCGGCTCGCCGTTGTCATCGCTGACCTGGGTCCAGTGGGCGAGCACATCGATCCGGTGCCCATCCCTGTGCTGCTGGACGATTTCGCGGGTGTGTTCGCCACGCTCGCTCAGCACCTGCCCGACCTCCTCGAATGTCGCCGCGTCTTCGTGCAGCAACTCGAGCTCGCTGTGTCCCAGGGCCTCGGCTGCCGTCCAGCCGTACAGGCGTTCTGCACCGGCATTCCAGAATTCGATCCGGTCCTGCAGGTCTTTGACAATAATGGCGTCGTGGGCCTGGTCCAGCAGTGTGGCGGCCGATTTATAGCGTTCGACAGCCTCCGCAGTTTCGAGGGCCATCCGCCGCTGCTCGGTGACGTCGACCACCAGCCCGAGCAGGCGTTCGCGCCCCGGCATGGCGGACCGACGGCGTATCGCCAGCCAGCGCGTGATGCGGCGGTCGGTACTGCGCTGCCAGTCGCATTCCATGTCCATGATGGCTGTGCCGTCTTCACAGCCGGCAAGTGCCTGCCGCCATGCAGCGCGCTGGTCGCTCCCGACCTGCCGGGCCAGGGTGTCGGGCAGCGGGTCTGCGGCGTCGACCTCCAGCATTTCTTGTGCTTCCGGCGTCAGGTGCAGCCGCGGGCTACCGTAGTCCTTGCCCCAGTAGCCGACGCCGGCGACGTTGGCAGCCAGTTCGTACAGCTGCGCGTGGTCGCGTGCCTGTTCATCCAGCTGCTCGCGCAATCGCGTGCGCTGACGATGCAGTTCGAGCGCAACAATCACCTGCCGCGCCAACAGCGACAGGGCGGACTGCTGGGTTGATGTCAGCGTCCGCGGAATGCGGTCGATGACCATCAGGGTGCCGACTGCCACTCCTTCGGGCGTGACCAGCGGGCTGCCGGCGTAAAAGCGGATGTTCGGCTCTCCGGTCACCAGCGGATTGCCGGCATAGAGCGGATGGACGGACGCATCTTCTATCTGGTAAAGACCGAACTGCCGCACGGCATGAGCGCAGAAGGAGATTGAGATATCGGTCTCGCGGACTTGCAGCCCGTGCGTTGCCTTGAACCATTGCCGGTGTTCATCAATCAGGCTGACCGCTGCAATCGGGGTATCGCAGATCGTCGCGGCAATGCGCGCCAGCTCATCGAAACTGGCTTCGGGGGGAGTGTCGAGAATGCGGTAGCTGCGCAGTACGGCGAGACGTACTTCGTCGCTGGCCGGCGCCTGTGCGGCAGACTGTGTCGGTGCAGACATTGCATGGCCTCCGCCGGTTTTGACAGCCGGTGCGGGCACGCGTGCAAAAAAAAACCGGGATGCGCTCTCCGCACCCCGGTTTCCCGGATCGGCTGGCCGGAGGAATGGCCAGCGACGGACGATCCGGTTACGCCGGTTCAGCCCCCGGAACGGTAGCGGGCTCCGGGTCAGCTTTGGCTTCCCGCACCTGCGTTTCCGCCGGCGGCTGCGGCGGCGTGAAGGTCGGCACGCGCTTGCCTGCAGCAACTGCCTTCAGCCGCGCATGTTCGGCCATGACCTTGCCGGCATATCCGCCGTCGGTGTCAAGATTGCCAGCGCCGACGTAAAGCTTCAGTCCTGCTTCAACCGAGCCTCCACGGCGGATCAGGTCCTGCAGGATTTCCGCACCGACCCGGATATTGGCGACCGGGTTCAGGGCTGCACTGAGGCCGCCGTGGTCACTGAATTTGTCGTGGTGCACCTTCGACATCACTTGCATGAGTCCCTGCGCGCCGACAGCGCTCTCGGCAAACGGATTGAAGCGCGATTCGATGGCCATCACCGCGAGGATCAGCAGCGGATCAAGTTTCGCCTCGCCTGCAGCCTCGTAGGCGGCACCGACCAGCATCTGGCTCGCACTGCCGGCAATGCGATAACGTTTCGCAAGCCACCCGGTCACCCGCTGCTGCTCCTTGCCGAGGGCGACCGTCGTCGCCGCGGGACCGGCGGACGCGCCGCTGGCCTGCGCCTGGGCCGGCAGTTCCAGCATGTCGGCCAGCGCGAGCATTCCGGGGGCGTCATCCGCTTCTTCCGAGAACGGCGACAGGGCTTTCAGGTCGTCCAGCAATTCCGGACGGACGAACATCAAAGCCAGTGCGGCAATGGCCGCCAGGCCGAGGGCCATCAAGGTGTGGCGGGCTGCGGCGAGCAGGCGCCGCAGGGTGGCGAGGTTCACTTCGCCGAGAACGGGAAACTGCAGGGACGACTGTCCTGCACCGACCAACGCTGCCAATCTGCGTCGATTATTCATGCTACCTCCTGAATCATCGCGGCCCTCAAAGCGCCTGGCAAAACTCACGTGCTTCATCCCGGCCATGCTGCCTTCCATTGTCAGCATGACAAGTCCGCACTCAGGTTTTGTCAGACGCTCTGAGCTGAGGCCAATTGCAAGCGTGCTTCGTGCTTCAATTCACCGCGAGACAAAAATTCGTTTGCATCCATGCACGGGTACTGCATCGTGCCGGCTGTTCTGCAAACGCCGGTGTTGCTTTGCGGGGTCCCGAAAGACGGGACGCGCCAGCAATCTTGTTTCGGGGATGGATACTGACTTGTTGACCGTTAGCCATTGCTGGCTGCCGGTGGGTCGATCCCCGTTGTGACTGGGCGACTGGATTCCCCTGTCGTTGGTCCGGTGCTGAACCGGAGTGCCGCCCTCAAATTTCGAGCGGATTGTAGGGGGGCGTTTATATCCAGTCAATACTGGAAAAGTTCAAT
>JAIXTG010000374.1 GCA_027484285.1 Oxalobacteraceae bacterium
CGCTTGCCTGTCGGCGGCTTTTTCTTCAGCGCGATGATCCTGCGCATCGACGACTCCCCGCATGAACACGATGAAGCCGTGAGGATGCAATGCAGGGCAATCGCTAAAGCTCAGCTTGGGGCAGCAGGGAGGCGAGTCATCGGTCTTGCGTGACCGATGGAATGGAGAATGTCGTTGACTTGCTACGTGTTCGATCAGCGGGGCTGGCTAACACAAAGTTTCAGCCTCGTTCCCGTAGCGCTTCGCCGATCATCACCAGCACCGGACCATGGCAGTCGGGAATGCCGGCAACCATTTGTCCGAGGTTCATCCGCATCACGCGTTCATCGGCGCGGCTGACGTTCTCGATGGCGATCACCGGCGTCTCCGCCGGCTTTCCGCGCTCGAGCAGCCGGCGTGCAGTGGCCACCGCTTCCTGGCCACCCATGTACTGCACCAGCGTGTCGCAGCCGGGCAGGGCGGTCTGGTCAGGCTCGTCGGGTGCGGTGGTCGACGTGAAGAAGGCCACATTGCGTGCCACGCCGCGCTTGGTCAGCGGCTGGCGGATCGATGCTGCGGCCGCGAACGCCGTCGTAATGCCGGGCACGATGTCATAAGGCACCTGCGCGGCCTCGAGCGCGTTGAGCTCTTCATCGGCGCGTCCGAACAGCATCGGGTCGCCGCCTTTGAGGCGGACGATGCGGTCATAACGGAAGGCGCATTCGATGATGCGCTGGTTGATCAGCGGCTGGGCGGTCGAGCGCTGTCCGCTGCGCTTGCCGACCGAAATCAGGTCGGCCTGCGGGCAGAGCGCAAGGATGTCGGGAGTCACCAGCGCGTCGTGCAGCACGACTTCGGCTTCGGACAGAATGCGGGCACCCCGCAGGGTGATCAGGTCGGCAGCGCCGGGACCGGCGCCGACCAGCCAGACCTTGCCCGGGGTTTCCCGGGCTGGCCTGGAGAGGTGGTCAAACATGGAGGGACGTGGTCAGTCGAACCGGATCATGCCGGCGGCGACGGTCTGGTGCGAGATTTCGTCAATCAGGATGAAGCTGCCGGTTGCGCGCATCTGGTCATAGCCATCTGCTGCCAGCGGCTGCTGCACGGTCAGTGCAATGCGGCCGATGCCGTTCAGCTTCAGCTCGCCGCCTTCCTGCCGCTGCTGGGTATTGATGTCCAGCAGGGATTCGATGCCAGTCACCTTGGCAGCCACCTGGCGGGTGGTGTGCTTGAGCCAGTACTTGCGGCGCAGGTCGAGCGGCTCTTCCGACAGCCAGCAGACGTCGGCCGTGAAGTTCTTCACCACCTTCGCCGGTGCATCGGCAGCCACCAGCATGTCGCCGCGCGAAATGTCGACATATTCATCCAGCAGGATGGTCACCGACTTGCCGGCCGACGCGCTGTCCAGCGAGCCTTCCAGCGTCAGGATGTCCTTCACTGTCGCGCTCTGGCCGCCCGGCTGCACGGTGACCTTGTCGCCCTTCTTCACGCTGCCGGCCTCGATGCGGCCCATGTAGCCGCGGAAGTCGTTTGCCTCGTGGCCGTTGTGGCGCGCGACCAGCTGCACCGGGAAGCGCAGGGCAGCGGCATGCTCGTCGTCATAGACCGAGATCGATTCCAGCAGCTCGATCAGCGTCGGGCCCTGGTACCAGTCCATCTTCTCGCTGCGCACCACTACGTTGTCGCCGGCCAGGGCCGACATCGGGATGGTGTGGATGTCTTTCAGGCCGAGCGTGGCAGCAAATTCCTGATACGACGCGACGATGCGGTCGTACACCGTGCGGTCGTAGTCGACCAGGTCCATCTTGTTGACGGCGACGATCACATGCTCGATCTGCAGCAGCTGCGCAATCGTCGAGTGGCGCTTGGTCTGGATCAGCAGCTCGGCCTTGCCGTCGTCGGTCAGTTTTACCTTCGACACATCGACCAGGATGATGACTGCGTCGGCAGTCGACGCGCCGGTCACCATGTTGCGGGTGTACTGCTCGTGGCCCGGTGCGTCGGCGATGATGAACTTGCGCTTCGGCGTCGCGAAATAACGATAGGCGACGTCGATCGTGATGCCCTGTTCGCGCTCGGCCTCGAGGCCGTCGGTCAGCAGCGACAGGTCGATCATGTCGCCGACCGTACGCTTGTGGCGGGCACGCGAAATGGCATCCAGCTGGTCGGCAAAAATGCCCTTGCTGTCGAACAGCAGGCGGCCGATCAGGGTGCTCTTACCATCGTCGACCGAACCGGCGGTGATGAAACGAAGCAGGCCGCGCTCCTGTGCGCTGCTGGCTTCGATGTGCTTGTCTGCTACGGCGTTCATTTAGAAATATCCTTCTTTCTTGCGCTTTTCCATCGACGCTTCGGAGGTCTGGTCGTCCATCCGGGTGGCGCCGCGCTCGGTGATCTGGGTAACCGCTGTCTCGGCGATGATGGCTTCCACGTCGGAGGCGTCGGACGCGACCGGGCAGGTGCATGAAATATCGCCGACGGTACGGAAACGCACGGTGCGGACTTCAACGGCTTCGCCATCCTTCGGCGGCGTCAGGTCGGTCACGGGCACCAGCAGGCCGTTGCGTGGAATGACTTCACGCTGGTGCGCGAAGTAGATGTTCGGCAGCGCGAGCTGCTCGCGGGCGATGTACTGCCAGACGTCGAGCTCGGTCCAGTTCGAGATCGGGAATACCCGCATGTTCTCGCCGGGATGCACGCGGGTGTTGTACAGGTCCCAGAGCTCGGGGCGCTGGGCCTTCGGGTTCCACTGGCCGAACTCGTCGCGGAACGAGAAGATGCGCTCTTTTGCGCGGGCCTTCTCTTCATCGCGGCGCGCGCCGCCGATGCAGGCGTCGAACTTGTGCTCGGCAATGGTCTCGAGCAGCGTGACGGCCTGCGCCGCATTGCGCGAGTCGGTCTGCGGATTGCGCAGGCGCACGGTGCCGCGCCTGATCGAATCCTCGACCGAGCCGACGATCAGCCGCTCGCCGAGTTCGGCCACGCGGCGGTCGCGGAATTCGATCACTTCCGGGAAGTTGTGGCCGGTGTCGATATGCACCAGCGGGAACGGGAACTTGCCCGGCCTGAAGGCTTTCTCGGCGATGCGCAGCAGCACCACCGAGTCTTTGCCGCCGGAGAAGAGCAGCGCCGGGTTGCCGCATTCGGCAGCCACTTCGCGCATGATGTGGATCGCCTCGGATTCCAGCCAGTCGAGATGACGGTTGCTGGCGGCGTCGATGAAATGCTTGTTGTCGGTTGCGGTGTTCATGTTCGTTTTACGCTTGAACGGATTTGATGCGGACCAGCTTGCCGTCGACGACATGCAGGCCGCATTCCTTGGATTCGGGGTTCTCCCACCACCATCTGCCGGCGCGAATGTCTTCACCCGGTTGAACAGCGCGTGTGCACGGCTCGCAGCCGATCGACGGATAACCCTTGTCGTGGAGGGGATTATACGGAACCCCATTGGTGCGGAGGTAGTGCCAGACGTCGTCCTCCGACCAGTCGGCCAGCGGATTGAACTTCTGCATGCCGTGTGCCGGATCGTCCTCCTGCACCGCGAGCTCGGCACGGGTCGTCGACTGCGCGCGGCGCTGGCC
>JAIXTG010000145.1 GCA_027484285.1 Oxalobacteraceae bacterium
CCGGCCATCAGTTGCGGCAGCTTGTCTTTCACCAGCGCCAGCTCCGACTGCGGCACGTCGAGCACGAGTTCATCATGCACCTGCATCACCATCAGTGACGCCAGCTGCTGGCTGTCGATCCAGTCCTGTACCGCGACCATCGCCAGCTTGATCAGGTCGGCGGCCGTACCCTGCATCGGCGCATTGATGGCGGCCCGCTCTGCAGCTTGCCGCCGCGGGCCGTTCGGCGAGTTGATCTCAGGCAGCCACAGGCGACGGCCAAACACCGTCTCCACAAAACCATGGGACTTCGCCTGCTGGCGGATGTCGTCCATGAAGCGCTTCACGCCGGCAAAGCGGTTGAAGTACTTGTCCATGTACAGCTGCGCAGCCGATCGCTCGACGCCGAGATTGCCGGCCAGACCGAACACGCTCATCCCATAGATGAGGCCGAAATTGATCACCTTGGCCGCCCGCCGCTGCTCGGCCTCGACCTCGGCCAGCGGCACGCCGAAAATTTCAGCCGCGGTCGCGCGGTGAATGTCCTCGCCGGAGGCGAATGCGCGCAGCATCGCCGAGTCTTCCGACAGGTGCGCCATGATGCGCAGCTCGATCTGCGAATAGTCGGCCGACACGATGACATTGCCCGGCGACGGCACGAAGGCTTCGCGGATGCGCCGTCCCTCAGTAGTCCGCACCGGGATGTTCTGCAGGTTGGGTTCGTTCGACGACAGCCGGCCGGTGACTGCGATCGCCTGCCCGTAGTTGGTATGCACGCGGCCGGTGGCGGGGTTCACCATCTTTGGCAGCTTGTCGGTGTAGGTCGACTTCAGCTTGGCAAGGCCGCGGTAGTCGAGCAGCAGCTTCGGCAGCGGATAGTCTTCGGCCAGCTTCTGCAGCACTTCTTCGTCGGTCGACGGTGCGCCGCCTGATGTCTTCTTGACCACCGGCAGCTTGAGCTTGTCGAAGAAAATTTCGCCGATCTGCTTCGGCGAGTTCAGGTTGAACGGCTGGCCGGCCAGCTCGTGGGCCTGGCTCTCGAGCTGCAGCAGCTTCGTGCCGATCTCATGCGACTGCGCATTCAGCCGCCCGACGTCAATCAGCACGCCGTTGCGCTCGATCCGCTGCAGCACGCGCGCGGTCGGCAGCTCGATCTGCTGGTAGATGAAACGCAGCCCGTCGTGCTTTTCCACGCGCGGCCAGATCGCCCGGTGCAACTGCAGGGTAACGTCCGCGTCCTCGGCGGCGTATTCAGTCGCGCGCTCGATCGATACTTCATCAAACCCGATCTGCGACGCGCCCTTGCCGCAGACCTCCTGATAAGTGATGGTTTTACGGTCCAGCCAGCGCAGCGCGAGGCTGTCCATGTCATGGCTCTTGTGCGACTCGAGCACATACGACTGCAGCAGCGTGTCGTGCGCGACGCCCTGCACCCGGATGCCATAGTTTTCGAGCACATGGCTGTCGTACTTCAGGTGCTGCCCGAGTTTGGGCTTCGTCGCGTCTTCCAGCCAGGGCTTCAGCTTCGCCAGCACATGCTCGCGCGACAGCTGGTCCGGCGCACCAGGATAGCGGTGGCCTACAGGAATGTAGGCAGCGCGACCCGGTTCGCAGCACAGCGAGATACCGACCAGTTCGGCCCGCATCGCGTCCAGCGAAGTGGTCTCGGTATCAACCGCAGTCAGCGGCGCAGCATCGATGACGGCCAGCCACTGGTCCAGCTGCGCGTCAGTCAGCACCGTGTCGTAATGCGTCTCGGCCGGCGCCTCTGCGGCGAACAGCGCGCCTTGCGGATCGCTGTCGACCTCTGCCGGCGGCTGGGTGCCGGACGCCAGCTCCGCATTCAGTTCGCGCAGCCAGCTGCGGAAACCCATCTTCTCGAAAAATGCTTTCAGCGCGAGCTTGTCTTCCGGCTGCTGCTGCAGCGACTCGAGCACCGATACATGATGGCCGGAGAGATCGCAGTCGCATTTCACCGTGACCAGCTGGCGCGACAGCGGCAGCCACTCCAGCGCGCGCCGCAGGTTCTCGCCGACCACGCCGCCGATGGCACCCGCATGCTCGATCACGCCGTCCAGCGACCCGTACTGCGCAAGCCATTTGACCGCCGTCTTGGGACCGACCTTTTCCACGCCGGGCACATTGTCGACGGTGTCGCCGACCAGCGTCAGGTAGTCAATGATGCGCTCCGGCGGCACGCCGAACTTGGCGATCACGCCGTCCCGGTCGAGGGTCTCGTTGCTCATGGTGTTGACCAGCGTGACATGCTCGTTCACCAGCTGCGCGAGGTCCTTGTCGCCGGTGGAGACGATGGTCTGCAGCCCGCGCGCGGTCGCCTCGCACGCCAGCGTGCCGATCGCATCATCGGCCTCGATGCCCTCGACCATCAGGATCGGCCAGCCGAGCGCACGCACGACTTCATGGATCGGTTCGATCTGGCGCGCCAGGTCCTCCGGCATCGACGGCCGGTGCGCCTTGTATTCCGGATAGAGATCGTCGCGGAAGGTCTTGCCTTTTGCGTCGAAAACACAGGCCATGTATCCTGCAGCGTAGTCCTGGCGCAAGCGGCGCAGCATGTTGATCATGCCGTAGATGGCGCCGGTGGGCGCGCCGTCCGCATTGCGCAAGTCGGGCATCGCGTGGAATGCCCGATACAGATAGCTCGAGCCGTCGACCAGCAACAGGGTTTTATTCATATGGAAAGCGACCGGAAATTCGTGCCGCGGCTGCGGCAATTGACTGAGGAGCGCGCCACCTCGCGCAAGGCCAGCGAGTCGTGGCAAATGTTCACGATTATGGCAGAGTTTATCGACGCGGCCGAACGGCTGTCCGAGGTACGCCCGGCCGTGTCCGTCTTCGGTTCTTCACGCACGAAGGCCGATGATCCCTACTATGCGGTGGCAATCGACATCGCGCGCCGCCTGTCGGACGAGGGCTTCTCGGTCATCACCGGCGGCGGCCCCGGCATCATGGAAGCGGCGAACAAGGGCGCCTTCGAGGGGAAGTCCCCGTCGATCGGGCTCAACATCGAACTGCCGCGCGAGCAGAAAGCGAATCCCTGGCAGAACATCGCGCTGCAGTTCCGGCATTTTTTCGCGCGCAAGGTCGCTTTCGTCAAATATGCGGATGCCTACGTGGTGCTGCCCGGCGGCTTCGGCACGCTCGACGAGCTGAGCGAGGTACTGACGCTGATCCAGACCGGCAAAACCCGCCGGATCCCGGTGATCCTGGTCGGGTCAGACTTCTGGCGCGGGCTGTTCGACTGGATGCGACTGCAAATGGCGGGCTCCGGCATGATCGACCCGGATGACCTCGGACTGGTCCAGATGATCGACGAGCCGGCCCGGGTGGTCGAGGCCATCTTCGCGTTCTATGAAGCGCGCGACATCGTGCCGTCAGAGACGGAGCCGCATTCCAGCTTTCTCTAGCTGCGGCCGGCAGCCCGGGACGGCACTGGCCGTTTTGCTAAAATGCCGGCATTGCGCCACACCTGCGGCGTCCACTGCGAATCCTCCCGATGAGCCTGCCAACGATCCGTCTTCGCCCGAGCATCGCCGCCGCAGGCGCCCTGTGCCTGGCGACCACTTGCGCGGCCCTGGCCGCCGATCCGGGCCAGCCGGAGGCGTCGACCCGGGTGCCCGACGGCACCACCAGCATCACGCAGACCCGCGAGCAGAATGCAGTTACCTCGGTGCAGGTCAGGCGCGGCAACAATGTCTATCACGTCACGCCCGCCGAGCAGATACCGCACTACCAGGAAGGCGGACGGGCGGCGACCTGGGAGATCTTCCGGTTCCGCTCGACACCGGCGCCGGACAGCAAGGCGCCGCCGCCCCCGACCCGCTGACCATCCGCAGCCGCAGCGCGGCCCCTCCGACACTCTTCGATTTCATTTATGGCAGTTTTTACCCCGGTTACCCTGGAACAGATCATCCCGTGGGCGACCCGTTTCCCGATCGGCACCGTCAAATCGATCAAGGGCATTTCTTCCGGCATCGAGAACAGCAACTTCTTCCTGTCGGCCGAGCATGGTGAATTCGTACTGACCATCTTCGAGAAACTCAGCTTCGAACAATTGCCGTTCTACCTGAACCTGATGCGGCATCTGGCCGAGCGCGGCGTGCGCGTGCCGGCACCGATTGCCGACGACAGCGGCGAGATCCTGCATGCATTGCACGGCAAGCCGGCGGCGATTGTCACCCGGCTGAACGGCGACTGGGTGCCCGCCCCGCAGCCGGTGCACTGCCGCGAGGTCGGCGCCATGCTCGCGAAAATGCATCTGGCTGCGCAGGACTATCCGCTGTACCAGCCGAACCTGCGCGGGCTGGCCTGGTGGCGCGAAACCACGCCGGTCGTGCTGCCCTACCTGCCGGAGGCAGCGCAGCAGCTGCTGCGCGCAGAAATGCATTTCCAGGAAGCCTTCGCCGCGTCGGCAACCTGCCATGCGCTGCCGAACGGCCCGGTGCATGCCGACCTGTTCCGCAACAATGTGATGTTCGATGGCGAGCGGCTGTCGGGCTTCTTCGATTTCTACTTTGCCGGCTGCGACACCTGGCTGTTCGACGTGGCCGTCACCGTGAACGACTGGTGCATCGACCTCGATACCGGCGAGACCGACCCGGCACGCGTGCGTGCGATGCTGGACGCCTACCGCGAAGTGCGCGCCTTCACGCCGGAAGAGCGCGATGCATGGCCGGCGATGCTGCGCGCGGCGGCGCTGCGCTTCTGGCTGTCCCGCCTGTACGACTTCTACCTTCCGCGCGAGGCCGAAATGCTGACACCGCACGACCCGACCCATTTCGAGCGCATCCTGCGGCACCGGATCGCGCATCCGGTCGAGGCCCTCGGCTGATGGAGCGCCTTCCTGCCAGCGCCGGCGTGCAGTGGATACGCGACGGCTTTGCACTGTTCCGCAAGCAGCCGTCCGAACTCTCGATGCTGTTCCTGCTGTACATGCTGCTGATGTTCTCGCTGTCGCTGATCCCGCTGGTCGGGCAGCTGCTGCCGCTGCTGCTGGTGCCTGCCTTCTCGATGGCCTTCATGCAGGCCTGTGCCGACATCGAAGCGGGACGCAAGGTACGCCCCAACCTGCTGCTGACCGCGTTCCGCTCGCCAGCGCTCGGCACCCTGCTGCGGCTGGGCGCGCTCTACCTGCTGGCCGCCATTGCGGCGGTGGCTGCATCGGCGCTGATTGACGGCGGCACCTTCTGGAAGCTGATGTCCGGCCAGCTGAAGCCGGACGATGAATCCGTCCCGGCCAGCGGACTGCCGCTGGCGATCCTGTTCTCTGCGCTGGTCTACCTGCCGTTCGCAATGGGTTTCTGGCATGCGGCGCCACTGGCCACATGGCAGAAGATGGGACTGTTCAAGGCGATCTTCTACAGCTTCTTTGCGGTGCGCCGCAGCGGCAAGGCCTTTCTTGCGTATGCGCTGGGCTGGATCGTGGTCGGCATTGCCCTGCCGGCCATCGTCAGCGCGGTGCTCGGGTTGCTGCTCGGCAAGACTCTGGTTACCGTGATGCTGCTGATGCCGCTGTCGGTGATCCTCACGCTGGTGATGTACTGCTCGTTCTATCCCACCTATATCGCGGTGTTCGGGCGGCAGGAATAAACGTTCCCGGGCAGCCATGCCCGGGCTGCCGCCAGAAGCTTGCGTGCCCTTCCCCGCCCTGTCTGGCGAACGGCACCGACATGACATCCGAATTTTGCGTTCCCGGCTGAATTTCGAACTTTTGTTCGTTTATCGCCACACATCGTCGGCACCAACACTTTCTTTCCAAACACGCCTGCGAAAGTGTGGCAAGCCGCCGTGTTTATGCACCCTGCCCGGGCCGCCACTGTCGGTCGTGATGGCCAGCCCGCACACAAGGGCATCATGCGCGCAGCGGTGACTTTGACTGGAGATCCAAGATGCCGAGCCCCATAGGACATGGCCCTGTCGCACTGCGCATAAAGCAGCGTGATTTCAGCCCCGGGAAAAACCTCGAGGAAGCCGAGAAGCGCGGCAAGGACGGCGCAATCGTTCGCTACCAGCGGAAAGTGGCCGACGGGCTGCTGCATCGCATTGGGCGATTCTTTAGCGACCATGCGAAGGGCATCACGAAAGCCCACGGCACCTTGTGCGACAGGGCGCCAAACAATGTGCCGACCCACATCATGGTCAGGGGCCAGCTGCTGGCCACGAAACGGGAGGATGGTACGCCAAGTCCGGCGGTAGACATCACGCTCAAGTCGAACCGCGCATCGGGCCAGGCGTCCGGCTCAGCCCAACCGCACAACCTGTCCCGCATTCGTGAAGACCTGCGGTTCCAGATCGATGTAAAGGGCAACAAATCAGACCGGGCGGCGATGGAAACCTTTCTGAAGTATGCGACCGGAGACGCGGCCATACCGAAGCAAATCAAGGGAAACTCGCAGCGCAGTGAAATGGACACCATGATCAGGCAGCTCAAGCAGTTCAGTGACGTGTTTTCAGAACTGGAGCAGAAAAACGGGCTGCATGCCAAAGATGCGGAATGGGTAAACCAGCGGCTCGTCGAGTTGCTGGACAGCGCAAAAAACATTCAGCAGGCGGACATGCCGCCGCACAATGACCCGGTCGCGCGCTTGAATTTAAGTGCATCCCTCGCGAAAAGCATGGGAGATTTTGAAATACTTCAGGCCAGCATCAAACTCCCCTCGCCCGACACCCCGGCCTCTGCAAAAGCGACACCCGCGGCTCCGCCTGCGCCACGGATCGACGGTTCCGGCGCCTCGCCTGGCCTGGCATTGCCTTCCGGCGCAGTAAAGGGCGCCGATGTTCCGGCGACACCCGCCCCGAAGGGGGCAGATCAAGCTGCCGAGGCTTCCGGCAATATCCAGCTCACTGACGGACTGGTCAAAAAACTGGAGGCGGCATTTCGCCAGCATGGCAAAGAGCTGCCCAAAAATCCTGACCCCGACAAAGAATCGGACTGGGATCAAGTGCCGGATCAACGTGCCGAGGCACCCGCCAGTATCCAGCTGACTGATGCACTGACCCGGAAGCTGCAAGATGCGTTGCGCCAGCATGGCAAAGAACTGCCAAAAAATTACGACCCCGACAAAGACTCGGACTGGAATATCTGAGCTGCCCGGACCCGAAGCCTCCGGGCAGATGCGGCAGGCACACCCATGGCGGAACCGACGACGTTTACGCCCGAAGTGCCGTCATGGACGAGACCCGCGTCAACCAGCCGGGCTGCCTCAGCCCACCCGCTCCAGCTTCGCAATCCCGAGATCCAGCAGCTTCATTCCGTTGCGCCCGAAGTTGATGTGCGCACGCGCCTGCGTGCCGCTGCCTTCGATGTTCACAATCACGCCCTCGCCGAATTTCGCGTGACGCACGTTCTCGCCAATGCGCCAGCCGACTTCGCGGCTCATCGTTTGCGCAATCTGATTGTTGCCGACTTCCGGTGAATCGATCCACGCCGCCTTGACCTGCGGCTGGCCGAACCAGCGGCCCTGCACTTTCGGCGATAGCCACTTCAGGCTTTCCTCCGGCAGTTCATCGAAGAAGCGCGACTTCATGTTGTAGCGGGTCTGGCCATGCAGCATGCGCGTCTGCGCGAAGCTGATGTACAGGCGCTTCCTTGCACG
>JAIXTG010000382.1 GCA_027484285.1 Oxalobacteraceae bacterium
AAATATCAGCCTCAACCTCATTCCCATGCTCCTCCAGCCAGGCGCGCCGCGCAGCAGCCTCGCCTTTGCCCATCAGCATGGTGAAGCGGTCCTCGGAAGCCTTTTCGTCGAATTCGCCGAGCGACACTGGCAGCAATCGCCGGGTGTCCGGGTTCATCGTGGTTTCCCACAGCTGTTCGGCGCTCATTTCGCCCAGGCCCTTGAAGCGCGCGATGCTCCAGGCGCCGTCTTTCACGCCGTCCTTGCGCAGCTTGTCCTCGATGGCTTCGAGTTCGCCATCGTCCAGCGCATACAGCTTCTGCGCAGGCTTCTTGCCGCGCGCCGGTGCATCGACCCGGTACAGCGGCGGGCGGGCGATATGGATGTGCCCGCGCTCGATCAGCTTCGGGAAGTGGCGGAAGAACAGGGTGAGCAGTAGTACCTGGATGTGCGAGCCGTCGACGTCCGCATCCGACAGGATGCAGACGCGGCCATAACGCAGGCCGGACAGGTCCGGCTCGTCGTTCTTGCCATGCGGGTCGACGCCGATGGCGACCGCAATGTCATGGATCTCGTTGTTGGCGAACAGGCGGTCGCGCTCGGTTTCCCACGCGTTCAGCACCTTGCCGCGCAGCGGCAGGATGGCCTGGAATTCCTTGTCGCGGCCCATCTTCGCCGAGCCGCCGGCGGAGTCGCCCTCGACGAGGAAGATCTCGTTGCGCGTGATGTCGGTAGATTCGCAGTCGGTGAGCTTGCCCGGCAGGACCGCGACGCCGGACGACTTGCGCTTCTCGACTTTCTGCGACGAGCGCAGCCGGCTCTGCGCCTGCTTGATGACCAGGTCCGCCAGCTTCTTGCCGTAGTCGACATGCTGGTTCAGCCACAATTCGAGCGCGGTGCGCGAATAGCCGGCCACCAGCCGCACTGCGTCGCGCGAGTTCAGCTTTTCCTTGATCTGCCCTTGGAACTGCGGGTCGAGCACCTTTGCCGACAGCACGAACGAGGTGCGAGCGAACACGTCTTCCGGCAGCAGCTTCACGCCCTTCGGCAGCAGCGAATGCAGTTCGACGAAGCTCTTCACCGCGCCGAACAGGCCTTCGCGCAGGCCCGACTCGTGCGTGCCGCCGGCCGGGGTCGGTATCAGGTTCACATAAGACTCGCGCACCACGGCGCCGTCCTCGGTCCAGGCCACCACCCAGGCCGCGCCTTCGCCCTCGGCGAAGCCGTCGGCATCCGCACCGGCATACTGCTCGCCTTCGAACAGCGGGATCAGCGTCGCGCCGCCGCTGGTCTGCGCCAGCGCTTCGTTCAGGTAGCCGCGCAGGCCCTGCTCATACAGCCAGGATTGTGTGTCGCCGGTTTTTTCCTGCGTGAAGGAGACGCGCACGCCGGGCAGCAGCACCGCCTTCGAGCGCAGCAGCCGCTGCAGCTCGGCGATCGGGATCTGCGGCGAGTCGAAATACTTCGGGTTCGGCCACACCGTCACGCGCGTGCCGGATTTCTTGTCATCCCGGTTGGCGGCGCGCGATTTCAGTTTCTGCACCACGTCGCCGTCGGCGAACACCAGGTTGTGCACGCCATTGCCCTTGTCGTCCTTGCGCCAGACGGTGATCTCGAGCTTCGAGGCGAGCGCATTGGTGACCGACACGCCCACCCCGTGCAGGCCGCCGGAGAATGCGTAGGCGCCGCCGGAGCCCTTGTCGAACTTGCCGCCCGCGTGCAGCCGGGTGAAGACGATCTCCACCGTCGGCACCTTTTCTTCCGGATGCAGGCCCACCGGGATGCCGCGGCCGTCGTCCTCGACGCTGATGCTGCCGTCGGCATTCATCGTGACCAGGATGTTCTTGCAATAGCCGCCAAGCGCCTCGTCGGACGCGTTGTCGATCACTTCCTGGATGATGTGCAGCGGATTCTCGGTGCGGGTGTACATGCCGGGGCGCTGCTTGACCGGCTCCAGCCCTTTGAGCACGCGGATGGAGGATTCGCTGTAATCGGGTTTTTTGCTTGCCATTCGTCTGGGGAATGTGAAATTGCCAATAGGGAGCCCGGGAGAGGGCAAACCGCGCAATTGTAGTGAATTTCGGCGGCGTGGCAGTTTTCCGGCAGCTGCGGTTAATTCGATTACTTCGACAGCAGCTGCATTGCCCGGTCGAGACCTTCCATCGTGATCGGGTACATCCGGCCTGCCATCAGCTGGCGGATGATCGCGATCGACTGCCGGTACTGCCACAGGCCTTCCGGCTCCGGGTTCAGCCACACATGCTTCGGGAACTGCTGGGCGAAGCGCTGCAGCCAGACGGCGCCCGCTTCTTCATTGTTGTATTCGACCGATCCGCCGGGCTGCACGATTTCATACGGGCTCATGGTCGCGTCGCCGACGAAGATCAGCTTGGTATCGGGCGGATATTTGCGCAGCACGTCCCAGGTCGCGAAGCGCTCCGCGTGGCGGCGCCGGTTGTTCTTCCACAGCGTCTCGTAGACGCAGTTGTGGAAGTAGAAGAACTCCATGTTTTTGAATTCCGTTTTCGCGGCCGAGAACAGTTCTTCCACCTGTGCGATGTGGTCGTCCATGGTGCCGCCGACATCCATCAGCATCAGCACCTTGACCTTGTTCTTGCGTTCCGGCTGCATCTTCAGGTCGAGCCAGCCGGCATTGTTGGCGGTGGCGCGGATGGTGTCGTCGAGCGCGAGCTCTTCGGCCAGGCCCTCGCGTGCAAAGCGGCGCAGCCGCCGCAGCGCGACCTTGATGTTGCGGGTCCCGAGCTCGCGCTCGCTGTCGTAGTCGCGGAAGGCGCGTGCCTCCCACACCTTGACTGCGCTGCGCTGTCCGCCTTCGCCGCCGATGCGTATGCCTTCCGGATTCACGCCGCCATTGCCGAAGGGCGAGGTGCCGCCGGTGCCTATCCATTTGTTGCCGCCCTCGTGCCGCGCCTTCTGCTCGTCCAGCAGCTGCTTCAGGCGTTCCATCAGCTTGTCGTAGCCGAATTTTTCCAGCTGCGCGCGCTGCTCCGGCGTCAGCTCGCGCTGCAGGCGCTTGACCAGCCAGTCGAGCGGTATGTCGGGCGTCTTGTCGAACAGCGCCTGTGCGCCGTGGAAGTAGACGCCGAAGGCTTTGTCGAATTTGTCGAAATTGGCTTCGTCCTTGACCAGCGTGGTGCGCGCGAGATAGTAGAACTCATCGATCGACGGCGCGATCAGGTCACGGTCGAGTGCTTCCAGCAGGACCAGGAATTCCTTGATCGATACCGGGACTTTCGCGTCCCGCAGCGTGAAGAAGAAGTCGATCAGCATGGCGCGGCAGCCGGCAGGGCAGCCCTCAGCGGTTCTGGCGCGACATGAAGACCAGGCGCTCGAACAGGTGCACATCCTGCTCGTTCTTCAGCAGCGCGCCATGCAGCGGCGGGACGACGCTCTTCGAATCTTTCGAATGCAGCGCCTCCGGGGGAATGTCTTCCGCCAGCAGCAGCTTGAGCCAGTCGAGCAGTTCCGACGTGGAGGGCTTCTTCTTCAGGCCGGGCACTTCGCGCAGCTCGAAGAAGCTTTTCAGCGCGCCGGCCAGCAGGTCTTTCTTGATGTTCGGGAAGTGGACATCGACGATCTGCTGCATCGTCTCTTTGTCCGGGAATTTTATGTAGTGGAAGAAGCAGCGGCGCAGGAAGGCGTCCGGCAGTTCCTTCTCGTTGTTCGACGTGATGATCACCAGCGGCCGGTGCTTTGCACGCACCAGCTCGCGCGTCTCGTAGACGTAGAACTCCATGCGGTCGAGTTCGCGCAGCAGGTCGTTCGGGAATTCGATATCGGCCTTGTCGATCTCGTCGATCAGCAGCACCACCGGCTCGTCCGATGCGAAAGCCTGCCAGAGCACGCCGCGCACGATGTAGTTGTGGATGTCCTTCACCCGCTCGTCGCCGAGCTGCGAATCGCGCAGCCGGGACACCGCATCGTATTCATACAGGCCCTGCTGGGCCTTCGTGGTCGATTTGATATGCCATTGCAAAAGTGGCATCTGCAATGCGGCCGCGACTTCCTCGGCCAGCATGGTCTTGCCGGTGCCCGGCTCGCCCTTGATCAGCAGCGGGCGCTGCAGTGTCAGCGCGGCATTCACCGCCAGTTTCAGGTCCTGGGTCGCGACATACTGGTCGGAACCATCGAAGCGTTTGGTCGGATTCATCGTGAATGTTCAGGTCAGAATAGGCACGGGCCAGTATAAACGAGTGGTCGATGCCGGGTTTTTCGCAATGGTGAAGCGGATCATTCGAAAAACCCGAATGTGAGGTCATAGCTGTAGTGAAGAGCTGCCAGAAATAGAAATCGACAGCGCCGGGTGTTTTGGTTAGAATTTGGGCGCTTTTTTGTACGGGCAGGCAACACAAGGGCAGGTCCACCATAAAAAGCCTGTTTCCGTCACCTCGTTTTATCCAACTACCGGGCTATCATGAAAAAACTCTTTGCTTTCCTCGCGCTGGCGGGCTTGGCTCAGGTGTCTGCTGCCGCTGACATCCAGGGCGACGCCAAAGCTGCCAAAAACAAGGTGGCGATGTGCGTCGGCTGCCATGGCATCGCAGGTTACAAGGCGACCTTCCCCGAGGTCTATCGCGTCCCGATGCTCGGCGGCCAGTCCGAGAAGTACCTGGTCGCTGCACTGAACGCATACAAGAAGGGCGAGCGCAACCATCCGTCGATGGTCGGCATCGCCAAGGGCCTGTCCGATCAGGACATCGCCGACCTGGCCGCGTACTACGCGCAGCAGAAATAAACGGAGCCCTTCATGAAAAAGATTTTTGCCCTGCTGGCGCTTGCCCTGTCCGTGAATGCCTTCGCCGGTAATGTCGAGGCAGGCAAGGCCGTTGCCCAGAAATACAACTGCGCAGCCTGCCATGGCGCCGACTACAGCAATCCGGTCGACCCGAGCTATCCGAAACTGGCCGGCCAGCACTCCGACTACCTGAAGCATGCACTGACCGCCTACCAGCGCGGTGCGAACTCCAGCAATGGCCGCGGCAACGCGATCATGGGTGGCATCGCCAAGCCGATGAGCCGTACCGAGATCGAGGACGTCGCTGCCTACCTGGCCAGCCTGAACGGCTCGCTGGTGCTGCGCAAGTAAGCCAGCCTCCATCGAAAAAACCGCGGCATGCCGCGGTTTTTTTTCGCCTGTACCTCGGGTTCTATCGCCCCTGTCGCGCCTACCGCTGCGCGCGCCGGCGCACGCAATCGACGTAGGCCTCGCCATCCGGAGGCAAGCCGCTGCGCTGTGCGGTCCACAGCATCTCGCCAAGGCACTCCATGATCTCGTGGTGGGCATCATGCTCGCCGACGCGATTGGCCAGTTGCAGGAAGGCGGCGCGTATGCCGGGCGGCTGGTCGATCGATATCTGTTCTGCAATCGACAGGTGCATCGAGAGGTGCAGGAAGGGGTTCGACTGTCCCTTGCCGATGTCGTAGTCGGTGGCCTGCGCGGCGTCTGCATCCGACAGCTCCGCTTCGTACTCGGGATGCTGCAGCAGCCAGTCGCGCGCGATCGCTTCCAGCGGCGTCAGCAGGTCGCCAGCCTGTGCCTTGCGCCAGGTGTCGCAGAAGAAGCGGCGCACTTCGTCACGGGTGGGATTGAACATCGGGCTACTTTACTCCCGCCTTCGACAGGCGGCGCAACGCGCAGCTGCAAATGGTCCGCAACATGATGCTCAGACACCTTTCGCCGGTGCGGGCGTCTTGGGTTTGTATTCGCAGAGATCCGCGATCAGGCAGTTCCAGCACTGCGGGCTGCGCGCAGTGCAGGTATAGCGGCCGTGCAGGATCAGCCAGTGGTGTGCATCCATCAGGAATTCCGGCGGCACGAATTTCATCAGCTTCTGCTCGACGATATCGACGTTCTTGCCCGGTGCAATGCCTGTGCGATTGGAGACGCGGAAGATGTGGGTATCCACCGCCATCGCGGCCATGCCGAATGCGGTGTTGAGCACCACGTTCGCGGTTTTGCGGCCGACCCCGGGCAAGGCCTGCAGCGCTTCGCGGTCGCGCGGCACCTGCGAGCCATGCTGCTCGACCAGCAGGCGGCAGGTTTCAATCACGTTCTTGGCCTTGGTCTTGTAGAGGCCGATGGTCTGGATGTAGGGAATCAGGCCGTCCACGCCCAGCGCATGGATCGCCGCCGGCGTGTTCGCCACCGGGAAGAGCTTGCGCATGGCCTTGTTGACCGACACGTCGGTCGCCTGCGCCGACAGGATGACCGCGATCAGCAGCTCGAACGGCGTCGTGTACTCGAGCTCGGTGGTCGGATGCGGATTGGCCTGCCGGAGGCGCTCGAAAATCTGTTTGCGCTTGTCTGCGTTCATGGCTTGCCCTGCGCCGCTTCACGCTGCGCCTGTTCTTTCTGCAGGCGCGCACGCTCGATCGCGGCCTGGATGATTGCGCGCTTGCGTTCCTTTTCCGCGCGCTCGTCGTCGCTGGCCGGTGCCGATGCATCGACCTCCTGAAGCTTGGCAACCGCCTTGGCGGCGAGGCGGGCGTCGTTTTCTTCCTTGTCGCGCTGCAGGCGCTGCGCGCGTGCGTCATGGCGGGCGCGTGCGGCGTCAGCCTGCTCCTGTGTCCATGCCGCCCAGCCGGTACGTCCCGGCGTGACCGGTTCCATCTGTATGCAGTCGACCGGGCAGGGGGCGACGCACAGGTCGCAGCCGGTGCAGAGGGAGGGCAGTACGGTATGCATCTGCTTGGCCGCGCCGACGATGGCGTCTACCGGGCAGGCCTGGATGCACAGCGTGCAGCCGATGCACAGCGTTTCATCGATGACGGCGACCGGGCGCTCGCGCTCCTCGCCATGCACGGGATTGAGCGGAATGACGGGTTTGCCGAGCAGCGCCGCAATGCGTGCAATGCCTTCGGCGCCGCCGGGCGGGCACTGGTTGTAGCCGGCGCTGCCCGCGGCGATCGCCTCGGCATACGGACGGCAGGCGGGATAGCCGCATTTCGTGCACTGCGTCTGCGGCAGCAGGTCTTCGATGCGGTCGGCCAGCGTTTTCTGGGAATCGGACATAGCCCGGCATTA
>JAIXTG010000305.1 GCA_027484285.1 Oxalobacteraceae bacterium
AACGAATTTTTCGGCATTTCCTTAGAAGGATTTCGAATAAGGAGGCCGGCCGAAAAAAGGCCGGCCGCGAACAGGTCCGGGGCCGGCCAAGAGAGAGGAGACGTTTGCGGGATCAGCGGATCAGAAAGCGAGCTGGTAGCGGGCGACCAGGAAGTCCTCCGTCCTGCCATCCAGCGTGCCGCCGTCGAGCTTCGTGCGCTCGTAGTTCACGGCCACCCGCGATGATTCGTTCAGGTACCAGTTCAGGCCGACGGCGGCCGACTTTGCCTTCAATGCATACGGGTTGGTCGTTCGGAACGCAGTCGGCAGCGATGAGTCGATGGCATTTTCCTGATAGCGGGCCACGAGCTCGAATGCGCCCCAGCCGCCCTCGGCGCCTGGTGTGAAGCGGCTGTAGGGCTTCACCCCGCGGAAAGACGCATCCTCGCCGGTCAGCAGCCAGGAGCCGGCAATCTGCCATGCGCTGTTTTCGGCTGTCGTGCGGTTCGATGCACCCTGCAGGAGGTCCTGCGATACCTGCGCATACTCGGCCAGCAGCCCCAGTGGGCCGTGATAGTAGTAGGCCTGCGGCGACCAGCGGCTGCGTGTGCCGTTCGCAGCCACATTGTTCGCATAGGCGAAAAAGACGTTCGCCTGGCCCGGACTGCGATAGCCGGGCAGGCCGGTCACGGCACTGCTGACCGGGCTCTGCACGGATTGGCCGTGGGTACCGGCAATGCCGAAGCCGAGGCCCCGCAGCGGCCCGTCGCTGTCGGCGAACGGGGTGGCGAACAAGCGCGCGGCAAACTCCTTGTCCGAGTTCACGTCCTGTCCGGTGCTGTTGTCGCCGCCGTCGATCACGCCATTGAACACGCCCACCGCGTAATTGAGCTTCTTGTCCAGCACGTCACCATGCACTGATACGCCGACATCCCGGTTGGGCAGGATATTGTTGCTGACATAACTGCGCTCGATGAACTTGAGGTCTGCGCCGCTCTGCAGCCGCTCGAGGCCGACGAAGGGCTTGAATTTGCCGATCCGGACCTGGAATGCCGGATCCGGCCTCGCATCGAGATAAGCATCGACGATGCCGGTATTGCCCCCACCGAATTCCGGCGTAAAGCGGAAGCCGTATTTGCCGAATACCGTGCCCTCGAAGGTCGGCCGGATGCGGCGCGCGACGAAGCCATCGACGGCATCCGGGAATGCGCTGCCGTCGAAGTCGCGGTAATCGAGCTGGACCAGGCCGCGCAGGCGGTACTCGAACTGGCCATCGGCAGATTTCAGGCCGAAACCGCGCTCTCCCGATGTGAGTACCGGCGCGCTTTTCTGTCGCGCAGCCGCTTCTTCGGTGGCGATTTCCTGCTTGCGGTCGAGGATGCGCAGGCGCTGGTCGAGTTCCTGTATCTGTGCCTTCAGGCGCTCGATTTCGGCCTTGTCGTCGGCCTGCGCGGGAAAGGCAGCGATGAGGATGCTGGCGATGAGCAGGCGTGACAGGGGCCTGCCCGGAGTTTTTTTCTCTGGGTTCATGGTCTTCCTTAGCCGGGATGGGGAGGCTGTGGCACCGACCGGCCGGCCGGTACCACAGCGGTTTGCAGGCTTACTTGGCCAGATAAATCTGGTCGAACACGCCGCCGTCGGCGAAATGGGCCTTCTGCGCCTTGGTCCAGCCGCCGGCCACTTCGTCAATCGTCAGCAGCTTCAGCTTCGGGAATTGCGCCGCGTGTTTCTTCGCGACCTTCTCATTCGTCGGCCGGTAGTAGTTTTGCGCGGCGATTTCCTGTCCTTCCTCGCTGTACAGGTAGTTCAGGTAAGCCTCGGCCGCCTTGCGCGTGCCGCGACGATCCACCACTTTGTCGACCACTGCCACCGGCGGTTCGGCGAGGATGCTCAGCGACGGCGCGACGATTTCGACCTTGTCCGGTCCCAGCTCCCGGATCGCCAGCAGCGCTTCGTTTTCCCAGGTGATCAGCACGTCGCCGATGCCGCGTTCGACGAAAGTGGTAGTCGCGCCGCGTGCGCCGGAGTCGAGCACCGGTACATTCTTGTAAATCTTTGCGAGGAATTCCTGCGCGGTTTTTTCGCTGCCGCCCGGCTGCTTTAGCGCATAGCCCCAGGCAGCCAGATGGTTCCAGCGGGCGCCGCCCGAGGTTTTCGGATTCGGCGTGATGACGGCGATGCCGGGCTTGGCCAGGTCATTCCAGTCCTTGATGCCTTTCGGATTGCCCTTGCGAACCAGGAACAGGATGGTGGAGGTGTACGGTGCGCTGTTATGCGGCAGGCGCTTTTGCCAGTCCTTCGCGATCAGTCCGCGATGGGCGATTTCATCGACGTCGTAGGCGAGTGCGAGGGTGACCACGTCGGCCGCCAGTCCGTCGATGACGGCGCGTGCCTGCTTGCCCGAGCCGCCATGCGACTGCTTGATTTTCGGGGCTTCGCCCGACTGGGTTTTCCAGTGGGCGGCGAAGGCCTTGTTGAAATCCTGGTACAGCTCGCGCGTCGGGTCGTAGGACACATTCAGCAAGGAGAGCTCGGCCGCCTGCACGGGCAGCACGCTGGCAGCCAGCAGCGACAGGGCGAGGATGATTTTCTTGAAATGCATGAGTTTTCTCCCTTCTTGTTCAAGTGGGCGAAGCTTAAATTTGCA
>JAIXTG010000054.1 GCA_027484285.1 Oxalobacteraceae bacterium
AGCACGATTTTGTCCCGCAGGCCGCTGAAACCGAAATCCTCGATGACATCCGCATGCCGCGAGTTGGCAAGATCGAAGAAGAAAAAGTCCTGGCCGTTTCCACCCACGAGGCGATCCCGGCCGGTGCCACCGCCAATAATGTCGTCACCGGCGATCCCGAAAATCGTGTCGTTGCCGGCCCAGCCATAAAGGATTTCGTCGATTCCGGGGACGTCGAATCTTGAGCCATTAATGACGTCGTCTTTTACGAGCAGATACTTCAGCGCATCGGTCGTATTTCCGGTAGCGGAAAACGCGAACAGCTTTTCGGCCGACAGTCCTTTTTTACCGTTGATGGCGGTGATGGTGTACACAGGATTCGGGAAAAATGTCCCGCCGATTTGGGCGGCAACCTCGAAAAATGTATATTCCGTTACCGAGCCTTCCGGCTGTCCTAGCGAGTTGTAGGCAAACGTGCCTTTGTAATCGGCGCCGAAACCGTTATCGCCCATTAGAGTCATCAAGGCAGGCTTGGATACGATCGAGTCGCCAAACCAGACCGGCTGCGAATAAAGATTTAACGGCAAGTTGCTTTGTAGTGGCCCATTGCGTAACTGCAGGTTGACGATTGCCATTGCTCTCCCCTATCCGAAACCGATGCGTGTTTGTCATATGGCAACCTACTTTGCCGTAGGGACACAGGGAATTCGTTGACAATTATCAACGTTGCAATTTGATAAAACGTCTTTTCCGCATACTAGTCAGTGTGGCTTATCGTCACATCCCCGAAGAAATGCGGGCTGGCATCTGATGGCCGGCTGCGCGATTTCTGGAATGACCGTCATGGTGAAAAATGCAAACCAACTTTCAAACGCCCGAGGAAATTCGGCAGCACATATGGAAAGAGCTGGGGCGAGCCAGCCGAGATCGTCACCATGCATGGCGAACACCGGTACTGGCGACGGCAGCGGACAACGGACTGGTGAATGCACGCACCGTCGTGCTGCGTGAGGTAGATGCAACCCTTGGCAAACTGGTCGTTTTCACCGACAGCAGAAGTCCCAAGGTTTCAGAAATCGGCAAGCAGCAGACTGCATTATTCGTTTTCTGGAGCAGTCGCCTGAGCTGGCAACTTCGTGCGCGGGTCAATATCTCGATACAGACTAGCGGACCTGAAGTCGACGCGTATTGGCAGCAGGTCAGCCATTCCGCCGGGGCGAAAGATTACCTGGCGCAGACTGCGCCAGGCTCCGCATGCCCAGACCCTGCAAAAACCGCGGAAGCCTCACCCGGCATCCCGCATTTCGCCGTGCTGAGCGCGCAGGTCACCGAGCTGGACTGGCTTGAACTGGGACGCGGAAACCACCGGCGTGCGCGTATTCTCGCCGACAGGTGGGAATGGCTGACGCCGTAATGCCGAAGCTGGCGGTTCACCATCATCCTGCAAGCACGGCCCGCAACAGTGACCGGCCGCAGTCAATTGATCACTAACCCAGCCGGGCGTAGAAAACACTCAGGAGCGTGATTCCGCCAAAAATGAAGGTAAATACTGCTGTCAATACTGCGTAGGATTTTACTGCTCTGGTTCTTGCTTGAATTGCGCGATTTGCAGGCATGAGTGATCCAAATGAACCGGATTAAAATGAAAAATTCGTCGACCAGTTTTTTCAAAACGACGAATATGTGAGTCAGACCGGCGAAAAATATTTTCAGGGCCGCCTGTCTCTTGCCTGGCGATAATTGAACAGAGACTATCATGGAAGACTCACGTTGTTGCGGTAGCGGCACTTGCATCATCAATGCCGAGGGATTTTGCTGGTGCGGTCAACGATGGGATGGCAGCCGAATGTGTTTTCCCGAGCCGGCTAGTGCCGTGCCAGACGGCAATTCCACGGAAAATCCTGGTCCGCAAACGGAAAATAGGGATTCCTCCGCGCGCTGAAAATCCCCGGCCGGATTTAGCAGGAAGAGGCACGGCGACCCTGTCTCCGGACGCAGCCGGGAACTGAAACCCGCACTGTGAAAGCATGGCGGCATTTCAGCCAGCATGCGGCAACTTCAGTTGGATGAGGCTGGCGGCAGAGATGGCCTCGCCGGTTTTTTCAGCCCGCAGCCTCGCTTGCATGCCAACTGCCTCGAATCGCGCGAGCCATATTCAACGTACATCAGCCCAACGGCTGACATTACAGACTGGTGGATATCCGACTCTGCAATTCCCGGGTCAGATCACCCGCAGGAATCTCCTTGCGGCCGCTGGCAGTCTCCCCTGCCCACAACGGAGAAAAACAAACATGAAACTGCATAGCAGGATCAACGATTGACGGTTGCCAAATAAGCAGGGCCGATGTTAGGCATTCTTGCTGCTGCGCCCAACAGACATGAACCCTCGGAGGAAGCATGACGGACACGGAGCTGCTGGAACGCCTGTATGCCGCACTCGACGCCCTTGCCCCGGATGACGATGCAGAATTGCAGGACTTGCTGGAAGAGGCAGGCGAGCATCTTGATGATGCCGTCCCCAGCGCAGACTGGCGTCGCATCGACGAAGAACTGCCCAACCCGGACATCGAGGAATGGGTAGTGGTCTATACGGAAGATACCGACATCGGGGGGCGCCAGTTCTTCGTATTGCACGCCAGTGAACTGCAGCAGGACAGTCCGAGCGGCGGGGCATCTGCGGAAGCAGAGGCCGCCACGCACTGGATGCCTTTACCCTTTCCTTCCTGACGCCGCGGCGGCATGCGGCCTGGCCTCGGTTGGAGATGCGGCAGCGGGTTTATGGGCCCCGGATCACGCCGACGGCAGACACCACCGTCGACAAGGGGCGGCACTCTTTGGTAGACGACCGAGAACGCGCAACTGGAATTCGCCTGCAACCGCCGGCCGCGGTTAGGCTTGCAAACCGCCCCTTTACTTCCCCCACGCAAAGTCTGCAGGCACTTCGATTCTTTCCAAAACGAAAAGGCCCCTTGCGGGGCCTTTGAATTCTGGCGGAGAGAGGGGGATTCGAAAGAAGTGCGAAAACCTAGCCATATCAAACCGTTTCACAGAAATTCAGGGATCATTGCCCTCACCATTACCCAACTTTCCTGTTTGTGCTTGTCCGATCCCGCTTGTGCTGCCATCACGGTCGAGACTGCAAAGAGGACTTTAAAAACGGGGCAGCAAGGTGACCAGTGCGGAACTCCTCCGACGCAGCCTGATAGTACGCAATCGCCTCGTCAAGTAGTTGCGGATCGACCGGTGCCGCTGTCGCCTCCAGCGTTTTGGGGTCAATATCGAACGACTCTACCCGGCGTTTCGGCAGCAGCACCGTGAGCTTGCCGTTACGCAAATAGCCCAGTTCTTGATAGTTGCTGATGAAGGCACGCTCCAGCGGCGGCCCGGGTTCAAATACTGACCGTCCATAGAATAGCTGCTTGCCCGGCATGCCCAGCGCATCGACCAGACTGGGCACGATGTCGATCTGGCTGATCATCGACTGATGTTTTCCCGGCTTCAGCATGCCCGGTGCATACATGATCAGCGGTATGCGGTAGTTTGCCACTGGCAGCTTGGTCTTGCCTGCCACAGATGCACAGTGATCGGCAACGAACACGAACAGCGTATCCCTGAACCACGGTTTACTGCGTGCGTTGCGCACGAATTCCCCGATTGCATAGTCGGTGTATTTGACTGCTCCCTTGCGGCCACCCGGCGACTTGATATCGATACGACCGTCCGGGTAGGTGTAGGGACGGTGGTTAGTCGTCGTCATCACATGCGCGAAAAATGGTTTATCGCTCGTGCGCCGCTGGTCCAGTTGCTCGATCACCCTGCCAAACAACACTTCGTCCGCGACGCCCCAGACATTCTCGAACACGATGCGATCTGCCTTGATATCGGTACGGTCGACAACACGATAATCATTCCCGCTGAAGTAGGCATTCATGTTGTCGAAGTAGCCATATCCCCCATAGAAGAAGAACGGATCAAACCCCTGGTGCCCCAGAACCTTGCCGAGCGTTGTCAGGTGCGCGTTGTTGGGGCGGCGCACGATTGCCTGCCCCGGTGTCGGTGGCGTCCCCAGCGACAAGGCCTCAAGGCCACGCACGGTTCGGGTGCCGGTGGCATATACCTGTGTGAACAGCAGCCCATCGCGTGCCAATGCATCCAGTTCTGGCGTCAGCTGTTCCGTCGCGCCGTAGCTGCCGAGGAATGAAGCCGACAGGCTCTCGATCGAAACCAACACGAGATTTTTGGGTATACGCGTGAAATGGTCCGGATGGCTTGCGGCATCCGCGCCACGCAAACTCGTCAGTTGCACCGGGGCGCCATGCGCCCGTACCACGCCCATATCTTCCAGCGTTTTGGCGACTGCCGCAGTGGGTCGCATGCGGTAGAACTTCGCGTAGTCGAGCTCATTGCGTCGGGCGGCCGCTGCGAGCGTAAACAAGCCATTCCCCGACAGCTCATCAGCGTAAGCATTCTTGAGTCCCTCCATCTGGTCGACGCTGGAGATTGACAGCAAGCCGGTCGGTGCCGTTACCGCCAACGCTACCATGGCTAATCGTCGACGAAGTGCGAGCGGCGCACTGTGGATCCGGCTGTGCATTGCCCAGGTCAGGGTCAGCGCTACCACGGCAATCACTGCGAGGATGGTATTCACCGGATACGACTGACGGATATTGCCGATTACTTCACTGGTGTAGAGCAGGTAGTCCAGCGCGATGAAATTCAGCCGGCTGGAGAACTCAACCCAGAACGTGAACTCCGAGACGGCACCAAACAGCAGCAGCGCGACGGAGAAGAACAGACACAGTGTTCGCAAGCCACCGTGCAGCCGCGACGCACGCCAGCGGTTTGGCAGCATGGCTTCATAAAAGAGCACGGGTGTCAGCAGCGCACTCGCCACTACCGCGTCGAACCACAGCCCCTTGAGTAGCACGGCAGGCCACGATGGCAGGGGCACCTGATCGGTACCTGTGTAGACGAGAAGTGCCGCCCGAAGCAGGCTGAACAGCAGAAATGTGAATAGCAAGAAAACTACGACGATCGATTTGCCGGATCGGTGGACGGCTATTGGCCCGTTTGTTGTCATTTTCTTCTTTCTTTAAACCCCATGCCAAGTATGGCACGACGCGAGCGCGATCTCTCCAATACTCGCCGAAGTACAACGGGATTGAGGCTGCCGGACTTCACTTTCGCCAATGAGCTCTCGCCTGATCAGCGCCGTCCCAATTCCTGGTGCGCGGTGAACAGGACGTGATTTTTCTCGCAAAGTTTTGTGCTGCGCTCGAACCCAAGCAACAGCAGGCAGAACAGGTCGTCGTGACTGAGCGGATGGTTGCGGAAGGCGCGCACCTTGTCGGTCGAGTAGTCGAAATGCTTGCCCATCCAGAGCACGGCCGGTACATGGGTCTGCGCATCCGGCGCCAGCGCATACGGCGCACCGTGCAGGTAGAGGCCGTTCTCGCCGAGCGATTCGCCATGGTCGCTCACATACAGCATCGCGGTTTCGTGCGATCCGTCGTACCGCTTCAAAAAGCTGATCACCGATGACAGGAAATAATCGGTGTACACGATGGTG
>JAIXTG010000125.1 GCA_027484285.1 Oxalobacteraceae bacterium
ATGGCCGAGCTGGCGGCACTGCCGGCAGCGCGCAGCATTCCCGGCCACGGCCCGGTGGTAACGAACAGTGCGCCGGCACTGGCGCGGCAGCAACGCTACCTGCAGGTCCTGATCGACGACCTCAGGCGCGGCATCGCCGCTGGCCAGCCGATGCAACAGGTGATAGAAACCGCGGCCCAGTCGGAGCGGGCGAAGTGGCAGCTTTTCGACACGGTCAATCTGCGCAATGCCGAGCTGCTTTATGCGCAGCTCGAGTGGGAATAGCAGGCTGCGGCGCTCAGTTGCAAGCGTTCTTTCCGCCCCAGTTGCCGCGCGTGACCTCGCCGTCAAGCTTCACCGGCCGGAACCAGCCGCTTTCGCGCGAATTGGCGAATTTGCCGGTACCGCCCTTGCGGGCATAGCGGCCTTCCATTTCGCCGCGCGCCTGGGTGAACGCGTAGGTGAGCACATCACCGTCGGTATCCTCGACCGCGCACAGGCCCTCGGCCTCGATCGACTTGTCCGGGTAGACCACCGCGCCGCCGGTGCACTGGCCGCTCAGGTTGTTGAACTTCGAGCCCTGGGGTGCATTCATCTGCGTCGACGAGCGGAAATGCATAAACACGGTTTTGTTGCCCATGTCGACCACGGACTCGCCAGTGTCGACGCTGGTGTATTCGCCGCAAGTCGGATCTTTGGCGAGCGCGCCTGTGCACAACAGCAGGCAGAACGCAGCGGGCAGCAGGGAGTGTTTCATCAGAGGTTCCTCGGGCTGGTTGTTATTGTGTACGCCACCCCGGCCGGATGGATCGGGCTCCAGTGTGCCAGCTTCCCGAAAAAGCGTGCGCCGTGCCCGGCTGCCACGCTCCGCCACGCGCTCAGAAGGGGAACAGCACTTCGCCGATCACGTACCGGTACCAGTAGTCGGGGTCGGTTGCCGCCGCGGACGCTGCCCTCGAATAGCCGGCGCGCAGGCGCAGCGCATAGGCGGCCGCCTGCCGCTCGGCCGTGGCTTCGAGTAGGCGGGTGCCCGACCGGTCGTCGCGATTGACCTGCTGGACGCCGACGCCGGCGGTGAGCCCGGTGCGCCAGTCGCCGGCGCGCTGGCGCCAGCCGACCGCGAGCATGTTTTCGTCATAGCGGGACGGATTGAAGTAGGCGCCCGCGACATCGTCTTTGCTGCTGTCGAAATAGCGGTAGCGCAGCTGGAACGTCAGGCCGAGGTCGAGTGACGGCTGGTAAATCAGGCGCGCGCGCAGGTGGCGCCGCTGATTGTCATCGGAGAATGCCTGCCACCCTACCAGGCCGACGGCGGTCAGCTTCGGGGTCAGCTTCTGGTCGACGGACACGCCGCCGAAATTGAAATGGGTGCCGAGTTCGAGCGCATTGCGGGTTTCGACGATGTCGCGGCTGGCGAAAGCTTCAATGCTGGTGGCCGGCGAAATCGCTTTGCGGTAGCTGGCGTCCAGCGTCCACAGCTGGTGAGTGCCCTGGCGCAGTACGCCGGTTTCCAGCAGCCAGCCATCGGCAGTACGGCGGTCGATATGGTGGGTGACAAAGCGCAGCTGCTGGCCGCTGCGGCTCCAGTCGCCACGTGAATACTGGTGGTCGATGTAGCGCAGCCCGGTCTTGCCGTCGAGATGACTGAAGCGGCCCATCAGGTCCGCGCTGGTGCGTCGGCTGCTGAAGGATTCGCTGTCCGATGCATAGAAAAGGCTGCTTCCGGCGGCCGGCGGCTCGGCCGCACTGGCTGGCTGCAGGGTGGCCAGCCCGAGCGCCGCGAGCACAGGCAGAAGCGATCGCTGTGTCATTTGGTTCCCCAGGTTTTTCGCAGGTTGAGCATTTCCGATACATACCCGGCCAGGCAGACCGGCTGCATGATCAGGCAGTAAAACAGCGTGTAGATGAAAAAGCCGGACGGGTTGAAGCGCACTTTCAGGCCTTTTTCTACAAACATCTTTTTTCCGATCCGGTACATGAAGTAATTCATTGCCATGGCCATCGGTATCAGCGCGAGCGTGATCGGCCCGACGATCCAGTAGTAGCCGAACAGCGCGAGCACGATCCCCGGTATGAACACCACGGTGAAAATCAGGTCGAGGAAGGGAAACAGCAGGTTCCAGTAGACAAAGGTGGTCGGCAAGGCCGGCCTGAGCAGGATGTCCGGATGCTTCTTAAAGGCCTCGATCATGCCGCGCGACCAGCGCTGGCGCTGGCGTGAAAACTGTTTCAGCGTGGTTGGCGCATTGGTGAACAGGATTGCATCTTCGCAGTGGCCGATCCGGTAGCCGGCTTTCAAAATGCTCCAAGACAGCACGATGTCTTCGCCCACACTGTCCGGCCAGCCGCCGAGGCGCTTGAGCAGTGCGGTGTCATACAGGGAGAACGCGCCCTGCGCGACCATCGTCCCCTGGTACAGCGACTGTACCCGCTTGATGGCGGCGATCCCCTGGAAGTAGTCCCACTCCTGGGCGCGGGTCATCCAGCTGGCACGCGAATTCCTGACCAGCACGCCGCCGGCCACTGCCCGGGTATTTTTCGGATCCTGGAAATAGCGTTCGACAATGCCGGCCAGCGCATCCCGGAACAGCCAGGAATCGGCATCGACGGTTGCCGTCAGGGTGTAGGAAACATCTTTCAGCGCCTCGTTCAGCGCATTCGCCTTGCCGACATTTTTCTTGAGGTCGAGCAGCCGCAGCCACGGATATTTCGGCAGTTGCTCGCGTACCAGCTCGGCGGTCCGGTCCTTCGAGCCGTCGTTGACCACGATGACCTCGAGCGGACCGGGATATTCCTGCAGGGCGATGCTCTCTATCGTCCCGACGATGGTTTCCTCTTCGTTGTAGGCCGCCACCAGGATCGTTAGCCCCGGATATTTGTCCAGCGGCAGGTGGCGTGGTCGCTTGTCGAGCGCGAGGCTCACCAGCAGGAAAGCGTTCATGAAGCCGGGGATCAGGGCGATGCCTGCAATGATGATCCACGCGATCGGCGCGCCCAGGTACTCGGCGAGCGATTCTGCCCACGGGCGCGCAAG
>JAIXTG010000300.1 GCA_027484285.1 Oxalobacteraceae bacterium
CGCGCAGAGACGCCTGCATGGATGAAGCAGCGGCTGGAGCGCAGCGGACAGCGTCCGATTTCGGCGCTGGTTGATATTTCAAATTACGTGATGCTCGAGCTGGGCCGCCCGACGCACGTGTTCGATCTCGACAAGATCCATGGCGGACTCGATGTGCGCTGGGCACGGAATGGCGAGCAGTTGACGCTGCTGAATGGCCAGACCGTTGACCTCGGCGACTGGGCCGGGGTAATTGCCGATGACGGCGGCGTTGAATCACTGGCCGGCATCATGGGCGGTGACTCGACCGCAGTGTCGCTGGAAACCACCAACGTGTTCGTCGAGGCCGCGTTCTGGTGGCCGAGCGCCATCCAGGGCAGGGCGCGTCGCCTCAACTTCTCCACCGATGCCGCGCACCGTTTCGAACGTGGCGTCGACTTCGCAACCACCGTCGAGCACATCGAACGAATCACTTCGCTGATCGTTGAGATTTGCGGGGTGCCGGGCCAGACGCGCGTCGGGCCGGTCGATGACCAGACTGGCAGCTTGCCGAGACGCGAGCCGGTGCAAATGCGCGTTGCCCGAGCGGCAAAGATCATCGGTATTGCAGTCACCGCCGAGCAGGTTGCGGACGTATTCACCCGCCTGGGATTGCCCTTCACCCGGGATGGCGACGTATTCCAGGTGACTCCGCCGAGCTACCGCTTCGATATCGAAATCGAGGAAGACCTGATCGAAGAGATCGCGCGCGTACACGGTTTCGAAAACATCCCGGCGCTGCCGCCGGTGGCAGCCAATGCAATTCGCACCACACCCGAGAATCGCCGCTCCTTGTTCACGGTACGCCGGCAGCTGGCCGCCCTCGATTACCAGGAAGTGGTGAACTACAGCTTCATCGAGGAGCAGGCCGAACGCGATTTTGCCGGCAACACATCGCCCATCCGGCTGCTGAACCCGATCGCCAGCCAGATGAATGTGATGCGCTCCCAGCTGCTCAGCGGCCTGGTCGCGAATGTACGCTACAACCTCAATCGCAAGGCTTCACGCGTACGGGTGTTCGAAGCCGGTGCGGTATTCACAAAGGATGGTGCGGTCAGTGACGGACCTCTGTCGGTAGCCGGTATTGCACAGCCCAAGCGGGTAGCTGCGCTTGCTTACGGCCCGGTGGTTAACGAGCAGTGGGGGCAGGCTGGCAGGAACGTCGATTTTTTCGATCTGAAAGCTGATCTTGAGGCGATGTTCGCACCGTTGGTTCTGCGCTTCGAGCCGGCTGCCCATCCGGCCCTGCACCCCGGACGTTCGGCGAATGTGCTGCTCGATGGGCTGGTGGTGGGCTTCATCGGCGAATTGCACCCACGCCTGCAGCAGCAGCTCGACCTTCCGCTGGCACCCGTAGTGTTCGAGGTAGCGGCAGAAGCCCTGCAGCATCGCAACCTGCCGGTCTACCGCGAAATCTCGAAATTTCCGGCGGTCGTCCGCGACCTGGCCATCGTTGTTCCCGAGCAGGTGGATGTGCAGTCCCTGCTCGACGCATTCTGGTCTGAGGTCACTAACAATTCTGCATGTCGATTCGTGCAACATATTGTTTTATTTGATGAATATCGCGGCAAAGGGCTGACGGACGGCCAAAAAAGCCTTGCTTTCCGCATGACCATGCAAGATACTCAAGTGACCCTGCAGGACGAATCGGTAGATGCTGCGATCGCAGCGCTGGTCGAGGCTGTTCAAAAGAAGCACGGCGCTATGCTGAGACACTAAGCCTGCCAGTTCAGTCATCCACAGACATCATGAATCACAGCAATTCTGCAGAAATGGAATCCGTGCTGGCTGCCGACCTTGGCCGCGCGGTGCTGGCGTCCCAGGCCCGCACCCGGGCGGAGAAGGACTTGCCGACACTGACCAAGGCCGAATTGGCCGAACTCCTTTTCGAGCAGGTAGGACTGAACAAGCGTGAGGCCAAGGACATGGTCGAGACCTTCTTTGGCGAGATTCGCGATGCACTCGAGCGGGGCGAATCGGTGAAGCTGTCCGGCTTCGGCAATTTCCAGTTGCGTGACAAGCCGCAGCGTCCCGGTCGCAATCCGAAGACCGGCGAAGAAATCCCGATCAGCGCGCGGCGTGTCGTGACCTTTCACGCAAGCCAGAAGCTGAAGGCCATGGTGGACAGCGCTACACCGCGCGCCGGATCCACGCCGACCTGACCTGCGCTGAATGAACGACCGCGCAGCCAAGCCGCTGGCGCCTTTGCCGCCGATTCCCGCCAAGCGCTACTTCACGATCGGAGAGGTCAGCGACCTGTGCGGCGTCAAGCCGCATGTCCTGCGCTATTGGGAGCAGGAGTTTGCCCAACTCAAGCCAGTCAAGCGGCGGGGCAACCGCCGCTACTATCAGCACCATGAGGTGCTTCTGATCCGCCGTATCCGTGAGCTTCTCTACGAGCAGGGTTTTACCATCAGCGGTGCGCGCAACAAACTCGACAGCCAGGCACCGCAGCCAGCCAGCGCTCCTGAAGGCGCTGCCGATCTGACTGCCGTCAGGCGCGAACTGGAAGCCATCCTCCAGCTGCTCCGCAGCTAAGTCTTGCTTCACGCGCTGCGTGAAGGCTACCTCCGTACAAAAAAAACCCGCTCCGTGGAGCGGGTTGAAATCTATATCTGAGGAGAAGACATAGAGGAGACAGGACGGATTATGCTGCTGTGCGATATATCACGCAAATTTTAATTTTCTATAGTAGGCATAAATTATTTATATACCTTGCCCGAGGGAACAGGCCAGGCACAGCGCGGTTCCTGCTTTGGTTAGGGTTTCAAAAAACTTAAGCTTTAGAATTTTCGCCGGCAACTATTGTGTTGTGGTGAGAATCATTGGCGAAAATCGAACGATTGGCCGTATAATTTCTTTAAGGAATCAAACCGGTTTTCCAGCGGTGTCCATCCATGACGGATGGGCTGATGGCAAGCCCCCTGCGTTTGATTCATTTGACGAGACGTGAAACCTGGGAGGCGGTGTTGGCGGATTCTAATCAGAGCGGGTGCTTGACGGTAGGTGAGGGCGTCGTATTGAACGGCACGTTTGTTGTGCCAGATATTGCTTCGGTCTCGGGCAGCATCGAGGGCGACATCACCGCGCGCGAACTGATCGTCGCAAGCTCGGGCGTCATCCGCGGCAAAGTGACGGCCGATATCATCGATTTGCGCGGCGAGATCCACGATACGCTGACAGCGAAGAAGTCGCTGTTCATTCGCTCGACCGGCAAGGCGCTGGGTTCGGTTCAATATGCCGAAATTGAGATCGAAAAGGGCGGCGACCTGCAAGGCGCGCTGCAGAAGATCGATGGTGATGGCCCTGCATCGGGCTCCTACTGACTTCAGGGTTTTGACACGTGTTCATCAACAAGCGCAAAAACGACGAGCGGGACAAGCCGACCCCCGACAACGACATCGCGCCGGCAGTGAGCCAACCTGAGCCGGTGGTTGCAGAGGTGCCAGTGATCGAGGCTGAAACTGTCGCGCCGGTAAGCAGCGTCAGTGCCGGTGCCAAGCCTGCGGTCAACAACCTCAAACCCTCCATTATCAGCGAAGGGTTCGAGTTCATTGGCGAAATCCGATCGAATGGCTACCTGACCATCGACGGTACGGTTCGCGGCACATTGTCGCTGCACTCGATCCAGATCGGAGCAACGGGCGTCCTGGATGGCAACGTGACCTGCGACACCATGAATGTGAAAGGCAATTTTTCAGGTTCGCTGGACTGCCGTGACCTGACGATTGGCAGCCGTGCGGTGGTCGATGGCAAGGTTAGTTTCAAGAGCATCACCATCCAGCGCGGCGGTATCGTGAAGGGTGAACTGAAGAAGAAGCCCTGAGGGCTGCCTCGCCAACAAAAAAGCCTGATCGCTTGATCAGGCTTTTTTTTCGGCTGCCGGGATTATTTCTTTTCCTGAGCCATTTTAATGACCGCTTGTGCATCGGTATTGCTGGTGTTGTTGTTCTGGGCCTGAATAACCAGGCCAAGCAGTTTGGCGCCATGCTCAACGCCAATCGTGCCGTAGGTTATGTCACCGCGTACCTCGGAGTCCTTGTGGAATTCCGCGCGCTCCGTAGCGTAGATGTTGCCTTCCACCTTTCCCGCCACCATGACCCGATGGGCAGTGATATCGCCGGAGACTTCGCCCGAGCGTCCGATCGCTACTGTGACCTTTTTGTCTTTTGCAGTTTCGATGTTCCCGATGACCTTGCCGTCAATACGCACGCTGTCGAGCAGAACCAGTCGGCCATAAATTTCCGTCGTAGCCCCGATCAAGGTGTCAAATTTTTCCTGGGTCGGCAAAAGCTTGTTGTGTTTCATCTTGCGGAACATCGAATTCTCCATTCGCCACGTTGCCGTTTCACAATATACCGGACAGAGCAGGGCGGCGGGGTTGATTTTTATTTATCCGCTTGCTCAACAAAGCTGATTTTTTACCTGCACAGGCAGACCCTTTGCAGCGCACTGCAGTCGATCAGGGACTTGCGGAAAATTCCTCGAATTTGCTTTAAAAGCACACTATTGTTAGCTTAACTGCTGCCCAACGGAAGCACGTGTGCCGGATTAATAACTCGCCCATGCCGGAAAATTTCATAGTGCAAATGGGGGCCTGTCGAGCGGCCAGTACTGCCTACGTCGGCGATGCGCTGTCCACGCACGACTTGCTGCCCTTCGTTTACAAAGCGCTTACTCAGATGGGCGTAGCGCGTCATGAAGCCTTCAGCGTGTTCAATCTCGACGATATTGCCGTAAGACTCTTCCCATCCTGAGCGGGTCACTACGCCGCTTGCAGCGGCAATGATAGGGGTACCGGTCGCTGCAGTGAAATCCAATCCTTCATGTCTTGCCAGCATGCGAGTGAAGGGATCATTGCGCATACCGAATCCGCTGCTGACATGAAATTCGCCTCTGATTGGCATGCCGATGGGTAGGGTCTGAAGCCAGGCCAACTGCGTCCCCCAATCCTTGCGCATCTGGACAACCACGCGCTGCAATTGCGTCAGTTCCTGCATTGCATCGTCGAGCGCCTGGGGTAGCGGCTGGTGGGAATCCCCGCCTGTCCGAGTTTGAGGAACGAGCGGACCGCCTTTTCCATCCTCTTTTGTGCCGTCCTTGTCCCGCACCGAAGCGGGCGTTGCCATGTCCATGAAGCGGTTCTTCAGTTGCTGCAGTTGCCGGATATCCTGAGTGGTGGTGTCAAGCAGCTTTTGAAGCTTCAGCAGCTGTTCGCGGTAAGTCGACTCCATTCGCTGCTGCTCTGCCTCGGTTGTGACGCCTCCCATGGCGCGAGCGAGTTCAGGCCGCAGTTCAATCGCCAGTTTGAAACCGATCAGGTGGAGCAGGAAACCCGTTGCGAGAAGTGAAAAAGCGAGCACGCAGGTGCCAACCAGCACTTTGCGGGCGGTGATCGATATTGTGCGTACATCCCCTGTAGGGCCAGAAACCCACATTAACTGCATTGTTGCATCCCGGTCTAATGTTGCATTGCAGGAATTATTAGAACCCTTGATTATATTGTTTTAGTGCAAGTTCTTGGTTGGAAAGTAAAGGGAATGATGTTTCTTACAATTAATTTTTTATAAATTTCGCGAGGCAGCGATGGAACTTCAGGGGCGTGCGTCTGCGCGCCACAAGCAAGGCCGGATGAGCGGCGGATGCACTTTCAACGATCGTGAGCCCTATCTGGGGTGGTGAATTGCCCGCACGTGGGCCGCTGATGGGGAGCACGATTTTTGATTTGCCTGCTTGGGGAAGCCTGAAGCCAGGCATAGGCGAAGGACGAAAAAAAACCGGCAGGGCCAAGAAGTTTTGGCACTGCCGGCGTTTTCGCGACGCTAATGTCAGGTCAGGCCCTCACATTAATCGCCGTCCATGCGGACAGCCGCGTCGCTGACTGCTTGATTCAAATGGTCGGGGCGGCGGGATTCGAACTCGCTACCCCTTGCACCCCATAAAAGTAATGAATTGTCCGGGTGAATCCGTTCAAATCCGAACAAGAATTGTAGCCTGTTGATTTTAATGGAATTGATTGAGGATTTGATCCGCTATCATCCGATATAATCCGTCACGAGCCAAAGAATTTGTTGGGCACTTTGTTGGGCACTTTTTTGGTGGTGGCGGGGATGGCAAAACTTACGGTCAAGAAGCTGGAAAGCCTGACAACTGCGGATATTGGGGGGCGGCTTTCAGACGAGCACTCTCTTTACGGGATGGTCAAAGCCAAGGGTAGCGGGGTCTGTGTCATGTTTCGATGGCGCTATCGCTTCGGTGGCAAGCTCCAAGACTACACATGCGGTACCTGGCCATCAAAGTCGCTTAAAGACATCCGCGATACCCAAGAGGCTGCGCGGCAGCTTTTGGCAAACGGAAAAGATCCGATAACAGAAAAGCGACTCAGTATTCTTAACAAGAAAGCCGCCCAAACCGAGGCTTTAGCCCAAGCTAAAGCTCGTGTACATCAGGCGGACGCACTTAGCAGGCGAATAACTGTCGATGGCCTTTTTGAGCACTGGGCCACCGTCGAACTCTGTCGGCGCAAGGAGGGTGGCAAGGACATCCGGCGCATGTTTATGAAGGACGTGCTGCCTCTAATTGGCGCGATTCCCGTCGAAGATGTGCGTAAAGGCCACGTGATTGCGGTAGTAGATGCGCTACTCGCTCGCGGCGTTAATCGCATGGCGAAGCTGATCTTTGCACTCATCCGTCAGATGTTTCGTTTTGCGGTTGACCGGGACATCATCGAAGCTGACCCCACGGCCGCCATACGCAAGGCCAAGATCGGGGGTAAGGATGTCGAGCGTGACCGAGTGCTTAGTGAGGATGAGATTCGAACACTCCACCGATTGATTCCTGCCGCTGGCCTCCTCCAAACTACTCAGGCCGCGCTATGGATTGCACTGGCAACATGTTGTCGAATTGGCGAGATTTTGCGCGCCGAGTGGCACCACGTCCGATTTGATTCCCGCGAGTGGTTTATACCTCCCGATAACAGTAAGAACGGACGCTCACACATAGTTTATTTGTCTGATTTTGCACTGCGTCAATTTACTACTTTGCGTGAGATCAGCGGTCACAGTCAGTGGTGCTTCCCCAACCGGACTGGTAGTAGCCACGTTTGTCTAAAAACAGTAACGAAGCAAACTAGCGATCGCCAACGGTCAGGAAATTCTCCGATAAGCCGTCGCTCACCAAAGACCGATGCGCTGACGCTTGAAGGAGGTCGGTGGACACCTCACGATCTGCGGCGCACGGGGGCAACCATCATGACCGCCCTTGGGGTATTGCCTGAAGTCGCTGAAAAATGCCTCAACCATGCAGAGGAAAAGCGAGTTAAGCGAACCTATCAGCGGCATACCTATGACGAGGAGAAAAAAGAGGCTTGGCGCCGGCTAGGCGCAAGAATTGATTTGCTGACTCGTGATGATGGCAACGTCACCACTAGTAAGAACCTATCCCGATAGGGCGCGATGCCAGACGATCAGACCGCAGGCAAAGTGCAGCATGGCCCGATACGTATCGGCGCGCTTTTCCCAGCGGATCAGCAAACGGCGATAACGATTGAGCCAGCTGTGCGAGCGTTCGACGACCCAGCGCCGCGCCCCCGCGCCTTCCCGCTTGGCCTTGCGCTCATCGCGTCGTCCGCGAATCCACGGCACCATGCCAATCTGCCAGACATGGTCGTACACGCGACGACCGATATAGCCCCGATCCAGGCACAGCCACGAGCACGGTGCCGTCGCCGGCTTGTCGATGACGATCTGCGCCAGCGTCTGTTCCAGCAGCATGCTGTCGTGTCGATGCGCGCCATCGATGACCAGTGCCAGCGGCAGGCCGTAACCATCAGTGAGCAGGCTGCGCTTGACGCCCCCTTTGCCGTGGTGGGTAGGGTTGGGGCCGATTTTTTTCCCCGCCCAATGGGGCTTTCGTCATCGTGCCATCGAGCGCCAGCCCACCCCAATCGATCTTTTCGAGCGCTTCGCACGCCAGCAGTCCGTCATGCCAGAAGCGCTCGAAGACCCCCGCGTCGGTCCACTCCCGAGACCGTCGATGCGCCGACGAATGCGAACACAAGCCGGTGGCATCGAGCGCCCCACTGCATCCCGGTGCGCAGCAACAGCAGGATCGCCTCCATCGCGACCCGGTCCGGAATGCGCGGTCGGTGGCAGCCTAGCGGATGCGGTTTCGGTGGTGGGATCAACGGCGCCATCCGTGCCCACATCGCATCGCTCAAGCGCCAGCCGTCATCATGTTGCGAACTCATCGCCTCGCCCTCCGAACAGAGAATCCCGTTCGTTGGACAAGCAAGAACGCAGTTATTTCAACCTACCGGAACAGACTCTAAATCTCCGAACTTTTTATGTGATGCACGATTAACTTGATTAACCTCTCCACAACTTTTTTTGCCCTGAAAAATACACGGCCGTAACAGGCCGGCACGATATCTAATCAAGCACGGCTAGGAGGCATGATGTTTACACCTAACATTGCGGCCTTGTATTGGCTAAGCCAAGATCGACGGTGGCCGCCTCAGTTTCCCAGAACGGAAACCTTATTAACGTCGTACGGCGACCCCAAAATGCCACGTGAAGAGTGGGGCGTGGCCGAGTGGCGTTCATATGCACTGTTTCTTGAAGAAAGTGGCAAGCAAATTGTGCGAGACATTACACGGTTTGAGAGTGAGCTTCAAGATGCACACCGTAAGCTATCAAGGCGCAAATCAAATTCGCGGACAAAAGAGCCAATCATGTTGTTGGGTTTGCTGACCGACCAAAATAGACCGCCCCGAGGCCGCAAGCCAACGGGACGCACGGACGCGATCGTCGGCGAGGTCTTAGCGATTCGCACCGAGCTGGAAGCTGACGGGCGGAGAGTGACGGATCGAGAAGCACTCGGGGAATGGTTTTCAAGGCAAGGTATGCGACGTAGTCGTGTAAACGAGAACCGAAATATTCTCAACGCTATCAGCAAATCTCGCCGTAGTCACAAAATATTAAAGAGGTGACCAAGTCACATTTCTGTGATCAGGAGTCAATCAGGATTGCCATGCCGGCCTGCAACGGTCACTTGTGGAGCTTCCTGAATGAATAACCTTCCTGAAACTGGCTTTCTTCGATTGGCGCAAATCATTGGCGACCCTAAATCTGAACCGCCGGTTCCACCGATAATACCTGTCAAAAAATCCTGCTGGTGGGATGGCGTCCGAACGGGTCGCTTCCCAAAGCCAGTAAAGCTCGGCCCACGTATTACCGCGTGGCGGGTAGAGGATATCAAAGCCCTCATTGCGTCAGCGTAGGGGGAGCTATGACTTCTAATGGCCTGACAGATTTCTCAGTCGAATCCCAGGAAGCCGGTAAAGGTGGTGAAGGCGGGGATTTCCAGATAACAAATGCCGACTTTGTAGCAGCAGTGTTTCCAGTCCTGCCCGACGGCGCATTTGCTGCGGTGTGCTCAAAGAGCGGCGATCCTGGTTTGGGTGGGTGGTCGGCAAGCCGTGCCGATCTGATGGCAGGTAACCTTTCTGCCGCGAGTAACAACTACATCGGGTGTGCGAGCTTTTATCCCGGCGATGACGGATCGTTCAGGGCGCGCAAGGCACTGTTTGCTGCCTGTCATTTTCTGATGCTTGACGATCTGGGTACCAAGGTGCCGCTGGAGAGACTGCGCGGTTTCGAGTTGTCCTGGCTGATTGAGACCAGTCCCGGCAATCATCAGGGTGGCATAATCCTCGCCGAACCACTAACCGATGGCCCGCTGGCCGTTCGCTTGCTCAACGCGGTGATTGAGTCTGGCCTGTGCGACACTGGTGCAACAGGGCCATTGAGTCGCTGGGCGCGTCTTCCAGTGGCCATCAACGGCAAACCCAAGTATGCCGATGAAGATGGCGCGCCGTTTCAGTGCCGCCTGATCGAGTGGCAACCTGGTGTCCGCTATACACCGCAAGAGATTGTCGACGGCCTGCAATTGGAACTTCCCCCGGCAGGACCACCGAAGACGGCCATGAAACGCGCCGGTCGTGATGATGCAGACGGGCACATCAGCGGCAATGCCGCTGACGACGTGCTGACTCCCAAGGCGGCCGAGAATCCAGTCGTCGCTGCGTTTAAGGCACGCGGCCTGTACAAGACACCCTTGGGGTCCGGGAAGCACGACGTCACCTGCCCGTGGGTGCAGGAACATACCGATCTACTTGACACGGGTTCTGCCTACTTCGAGCCGGATGAACTTTATCCAATAGGCGGCTTCTGCTGTCAGCATTCGCACCGGGACAAGTACCACATCCGGCAGTTGCTGGAATTCCTAGGCGTACCAGCCGCGCAAGCTCGCCACAAACCTGTCATTCGGGTAATTGCCGGTGATTTGCACCGCGTGGTGGATGCGGCTGAGAAGGAGCTGGCGAACCGTGGGCGGCACTATCAGGCAGGAGGGCTGATCGTCTCCGTCTCAACCGACCCGACTACGGGTGATCCCTCTATTGTCCCGACTAGCGCACCAGCGCTAACCCGAGAATTGTCGGTGGTGGCAACCTGGGAGAAATACGATGTGAGGGCAGAGGGCTGGGTGCGCTGTGACCCACCCCCCCGGCATGCGGCGATTCTCTACGATGCACAGAATTTTCGTTATCTGCCGCCGCTGGTGGGCGTGGCGCGGCAACCATACTTCCGCGAGTCGGACAGCATTCTGATTACACAGGCCGGTTACGACAAGCTGTCGCAGCGTTTCGGTGTGTTTGACCCACGACAGTTTGTCATCCCCGAGCCAACGCCCGAGGCGGCACGGGAAGCATTGGCCCTTCTTGAAGGCCTGTTAACCGAGTTCCACTTCGTCGCGGCCGCAGACAAAGCGGCAGCATTGTCGGCAATCTTCACCGCCGTAGTGCGTCCGTCTCTGTCACAGGCACCCGGGTTTCACGTTCGTGCGCCGGTGTTCGGCAGCGGAAAGTCCTACCTGTGCGAACTGATCGGCGCTTTTGCCGGGCCGGGTGGAAATGCCAAAGTCAGCTACCCAACCACCCCAGAAGAAGCTACCAAGGTGATTCTGTCCTTGCTGCTGACCAGCCCTGCAGTAATTGAGTTCGATGACATGGACACCGACTGGATACCCCACGGCACGATCAAGCGGATGCTGACGGCGGCACAGATTACCGATCGTATTCTGGGGGTGAGCAAGACGGCGACGGTGAGCACGCGCACCTTGTTTCTAGGGTCTGGCAATAACGTCGGGCCAATCCGCGATCTGCTGCGGCGCGTGCTAACGATCCACATTGATCCGCGTTGCGCCACACCGGCCACGATGGCCTACAAGGGATTTCCAGTGGATAAGGTGCGCCGTGAACGGGGAAAGTACGTGGCATCGGTGCTTACCATCATCCAGGCATGGCGCAAGGCTGGGATGCCGCGCGCGTCCGTAGACAGCATTGCCACCTTTGGTGGGGCGTGGTCGGACTATTGTCGGTATCCGTTGATGTGGCTGGGACAACCTGACCCGGCCACGGCGCTGCTGGAGCAAGTCCGACATGACCCTGACGGCGATGCGCTGGCTGGCTTGATGTTGGAATGGCGGGCGGCATTCGGATCGACCGCTACGACGGTGCGCAAGGCTGTGGATCTAGCTTGGTTATCACGGCCAAATCTGCTTGATGCAATGCGCGAGTTCCCTGTGGAAGAGCGTGGCGAAATCAATCGATCAAAACTAGGCTGGATTCTGAAAAAGAATGCGAACCGGATCGTCGGCGGCTATGAGTTTCAGCAAGCGGAGGCTGACGGTCGTACGGCTTGGCGCGTAGTTGCTGTGAAATCCCCCCCTTTAACGCCTTCACCGCCATTTATCCCGTCGAGTGAAAAAACTGTCACGCCACTGTGGAAGTCCAAAGTCGGGATGGAATTATGATTCCCGCCGATTGCATAAAACGGCCAACTGAGGAGGGCTTTTTGCTTGCGATCTCGGGTTCGGGCAGCACTTCCGCCAGGGGAGACAAAGCAGCGATTGACCGCTGGCAACCGGCGACCAGGCGAAGAAAGGGCGCAACAATTTTTGAGTTGCTACTTGGGCGTTGGCGCGTCAAGGTGCTGGCGATGCTGCGTGATAACCCTGGTATCTGCTACACCCTCGAGGTGGTGGATGCCAATACCGACTTTGCGGTCGTGTCCGGAGGCATTGGCAATGTCGCTATCTTTGAAATGAACATACCCCAAGCGTACTACCACGCCATCACCCTGCTGGAACTGATCGAAAAGCTCGCTGGAGGTCAACATGCAAACGCTTGAAAATGATGCCACTGCGGTAGCTTGCGCGGTGTCCGACAGTGATACGTCAATTGCCAGTTATGCGACGGTACGCTTCAACGCCATGAAGCACGGAATTCTCTCTCGGCTGGCGGTACTGCCCCACGAAGACCAAACTGAGTTCGACGACCTGCTGGCGGCGCTGATTGACGAGCACCGGCCGGCGGGCGCGACGGAGCGGCACCTGATTGAAGAGCTTGCCGCCATCATTTGGCGGAAGCGTCGGGTACTGCTTGCCGAAGGAGCAAAGATCAATGAGGGACTCAAAAGTGCGGTGAATAGCCCGACATCGGTCATCAAGTCAGCGGCACCTTTTCAGCGGGGCATCGGCGGTGAGAGTACCGACTTGCGTGAAATCATGGAAGGCACCCCCGAAGAGATCGCCGAGCGACAGCGGGAGGCGGCGCTTGATCTGGCGGCAACCCAAAAGGCGGCCGCGATACTTCGCAAGGGCGGGCCTAATGCCTACATCAAGGCACGGATGGTGCTGATTCAGGAATCCCGTGATTGGTGGGACCAGCATGTCGCGGAAGAGGAGTATCCAGCGACCGCTGAAGGATTAGCTGAATTCATTCGCATTTCACTCGAACCGATCTGTTATCGCTTGGCGAAGGAAGCTGAATTCACCCCAGCCATCAAGGCGCAAACCTTGGGTGAAGGGCTACGGGCACACCTGTTGGAGAAGCTGAACCGCTACGAAACACACTTGGATCGCAAATTTGAGCGCACTTTGGCGATGCTTTTGAAGCTGAAAGAACTGCGCAGCGCATGAAACCGGACATCATCAAAACCAGTTAAATGCTGGCGACAACACAATGCCAGTCAGTTAAGCGCAGAGTTTTCAGTCGCGCATCAAAAGACACTGGGTCCCGGCCTGCGCCCGGGCGACAAATCAAGTGCTATCGGCCTTAAAACGTCATCCCGGCGCACGCTGAAATCTAGCGCATTGCCTTAACTGACTGGCATTGGGCGACAGCAAGGGTTACGGCAAGAACCGCCGGAAACAACACGTCAAATCTGCCAAATGATTTCGGTAAATCTCGGAAGGAAAAATCATGGGGGGCTTTGGAAGCGGACGCAGGCGACGCGGAAAGTACACAACAAGTGATATGCGTGCGCTGGACGTTCGGCGCTTGCATCGCGATGGCTTACTAACGGCGGGTCGATCCTTCAACTGGCAATGGTCGCTCAATGGCGAGAAAATTGCCGACATTAATATCCGCATTGAAGTAGATCGGGTGATTCTCAATTACCGAAGCCGCAGCCATGGGGGCGAGTGGCAACCGTTCGAGTACCCTGTTTTTCTTGAATGGACACCTTGTAATCTTGGAGGGCGACGTGCATGGTTTCTTTGCCCTGGGCAAGGATGTAGCCGGCGCGTGGCAATTCTCTTTGGTGGTTCAATTTTCGCCTGTCGGTATTGCCACAAGTTGGCCTATCAGTGTCAGCGGGAAACGGAAGATGATCGAGCAATGCGCCGGGCAGAAAAAATTAGACGGCAGCTTGGATGGGAAGCAGGCATAGCTAACCCCGACGGCGGCAAGCCCGACCGGATGCACTGGCGGACCTTTAGACAGCTACAAGCGGCGCATGATGCTTTTGCAGAAGCATCTTGGAGAGGGCTGGCTAAACGTCTGGGCCTGATGGGGTACTGATCGGTATACATTTGATGCTCAGTCGCTTGGTTGAATGGAATCTGGGCAATGAATCTGTTTCGTAAAATACCTATTTGAGGACAAATTACCCATGGCAGTCTTGAGCGTATCACAAGCGAAACATTGAGCGATTACGCCATGTTTGAACTCCTTACTTCACGAAGACCATCGCAGCTGATACCAAGGCTCCAAAAAGCAGGGCTATGGCGTATCCACCACCGATAGACTTGCCAACGCGGAACCCCGCGGTTGTCCACGCTATGCCAACCTTGGTCAGCATGTTTGCCGAGGTCGCCAAAGCCAGAGAAATCAGCACGGTGTTGGCTGACAATCCCTGGTCGCTATATGAGCGCGCTAGCGAGATCACGATCGCATCCACGTCGGCCAAGCCCGACAGCGTCGACACGGCATAGATACCGCTATCACCAAGCCATTGCCGTGCAGCCGGCACAAGAATCCCGATAGCGGCGAGGAATCCCGCAAAAATCAGCGCCGTCATCAGGTCGAATGGAGGCATTGCCTCGATCGTATTTGAGCCGGTTGCGGTAGCGGTAGCCCTGTGCCAGCGCTGGAAGGCCAAGACTAGCAATACAGCTCCGGTAGCCAGCAGCACGGCAATAAACCAGCTGGCCAAGGCAGGCTGGATCACGACCAGCAGAAAGGTCATTCGGAAAAACATCACACCACATGCGGCCAAGGCGCTGGCCACAACAGCTTCGGTCAGTTGCGGCTGCTGGCGTGCGTACCGTGCCAGAGCGACGGTGATAGCGGTGGACGATGCCAGCCCACCCAGCAGCCCTGTCCACAAGATCCCACGTTGCGTGCCGCTGATGCGCATCGCCAGATGGCCGGCCAGTGAGAGGAATGCGATCAGGATAACGGCCCACCACAGCTGGTATGGGTTCAAGGCGGCGTAGGGTCCCATTCCGCTGTTCGGCAAGTAGGGGAGAATGACCAACGAGAGCACCAGCAATTGCAATGAAGCAGTCAGCTCTCGATATTCGATTAAGTGCAGCCAGCCATGAAGGGTGGGTTTCATACTCAGCAGCACTGCGACGATCACGCTCATCGCCAATGCCATCGTGATGTCCCTGTGGGCCGCGAAGACACCCAGCAGAAGGGTCAGCAGAAGCGCGATGGCCGTCGTTGCGCTCAAATTGCCAGACGCTTTTGCAGACTGCGCATAGAAAACGGCCAGCAGCAGGGAAACGCCAACCAAGGCGCCTAGCAGTGGCCATGGACCAAAATCTGGCTGCAGATGGCCCAGTACGCCACCGAGCAGCCCGGTCAGTGCGAAGGTTCGTAAACCGGCGACGCGTGCCCCGTCCGGCATCGCGCGGTCGTGCCAACCGCGCTCCAGTCCGATCAACAAGCCGATTGCGAGTGCGGCCACCAATCCGGCGACATCGGGGGGGAGGGGCGGCGCAATCACTGGCAGTTCCGGCGACCGCAGTAGCAATGCTGAGAACGCATGCAATAGTCCACGCGTGGCGATATCGTCTGCACATGCGTTTTCAGTACCACTAGCGACTGGCCTTCCGGCATGTCATCGCGACTGCGCTGTGGGTTTCTCATTGCTGTCCACGCCCGAGGCGCAGGGCATTGCCAATGACGGACGCCGAGCTAAGGCTCATCGCAAGTGCAGCAATCAAGGGCGACAGCAACCAACCGGTCAGCGGATACAGTACGCCGGCGGCGATCGGGATACCCAGTGCGTTGTACAGGAAAGCGAACATCAGATTCTGTTTCATGTTCCGTACGGTGTCTTTAGACAGGGAGCGTGCAAAGGCGATGCCGCGCAGGTCTCCCTTCACCAAGGTCACCTGCGCGCTGTTCATCGCCACATCCGTGCCGGTGCCCATCGCAATGCCGACATCAGCCTTTGCCAGGGCTGGGGCATCGTTGATGCCGTCACCGGCCATGGCGACGACCCGCCCTTGCTTCTGAAGATGTTCTACCAGAACCAACTTGTCCGCTGGCTTGACTTCACCATGAACCTCGCTTATGCCGAGGCGCGCGCCAACCGAGGTCGCCGTTGTCAGGCCATCGCCGGTGGCCATCACGATCCGCAGTCCTGCCGCCCGGAGCGCAGCCAGCGCTTCTGGCGTGCTGGCCTTGATCGGATCGGACACGGCCAGCAGCCCGGCCAATCGACCGTCGACCGCAAGATGCATTACGCTGGCCCCCTGCGAGCGGAGCGCTTCAGCCTGCGGCACAAGAGGGGCGACCGATACGCCCAGTTGGTCCATCAACGCCGTATTGCCCAGCGCAAGCCGGCGACCGCCGACCGTGCCGCGTACGCCAATGCCAGAGCCGGACTCGAAATCCTCGGGCTTTTCCAGCGCGAGGCCGCGCTCTCGCGCCGCCCGCACGATTGCATCGGCCAGCGGATGTTCGCTGCCCTGGTCGAGGCTGGCAGCCAGCCGCAACACCTCATTCGCTTCAAGGCCGGGGGCGGGTATGGCGCTGTCGAAAGCGGGCCGCCCCTCGGTGAGCGTGCCGGTTTTGTCGATGATCAATGTGTCGATCTGGCGTAGCTTCTCGATGGCCGCCGCATCGCGGAAGAGAACGCCGTGAGTGGCGCCGCGCCCGGTGGCAACCATGATCGACATTGGCGTTGCTAGCCCCAGCGCGCATGGGCAGGCAATAATCAGCACCGCTACGGCGTTGATGAGTGCGTAGACCCAGCTGGGCTGAGGGCCCCAAAGTCCCCAGACAAAGAAGGTGACCAGCGCGATACCAACGACAGCCATCACAAAGTAGCCGGCTACCACATCGGCCATCCGCTGCATCGGTGCCTTAGAGCGCTGTGCTTGCGCGACCATCTGGACGATCTGCGCAAGCATCGTCGACGACCCGACTTTTTCGGATCGCATCACCAGGGCGCCGTTGGTGTTGAGCGTGGCGCCGATCAGTTTGTCGCCGACCCGTTTGGTGACGGGTACGGGTTCGCCGGTGAGCATTGATTCGTCGACCGCGCTGCTGCCTTCGGTGACTTCGCCATCCACCGGTACTTTCTCGCCAGGACGTATGCGCAACAGATCCCCGACGTGGACATGGGTCAGCGGAACGTCTTCTTCGGTGCCGTCGTCGCGAATCCGTCGCGCCGTCTTCGGCGCAAGCCCCAGCAGGGATTTGATGGCCGCTGATGTTTGCGAGCGGGCTTTCAGCTCCAATACCTGACCAAGCAGCGTCAGGGAGATGATGACGGCGGCTGCCTCAAAATAGACGGCAACCCGCCCCATCGAGACAAACGAGGCTGGAAAGACCTCTGGAGCCACGGTGGCCACGACGCTGTAGACGAAAGCAGCGCCGGTACCCAGGCCGATCAGTGTCCACATGTTGGGACTGCGATTGAGGACGGAGGACCATCCTCGCGAGAAGAAAGGCCATCCGGCCCACAACACGATCGGCAGCGACAAGACCAGTTCGATCCACGTTTGCGTGCGCGCTTCGAACCAATGCGCTTTATGGCCGAACATGGCCAGTACCGTCACGACGATCGTCAGCGGCAGGGTCCACCAGAAGCGGCGCCTGAAATCACGCAACTCCGGATTTTCATCCTCCTCCAGTTCAGGCAGCAAGGGCTCGAGGGTCATGCCGCAGATCGGGCAATTGCCAGGATGTTCCTGCCGGATCTGCGGGTGCATTGGACAGGTGTAAATCGTTCCCGCCGGTGCTGGCGCCGGCGCCGCGCTCACGTCCACCCTATCGCCCCGTACGTAGGAGGCAGGGGCGGCCTTAAACTTGTCGAGGCATTTGTAGCTGCAGAAGTGGTAGTCCTGTCCCTCGAAGGAGGCCGTCTTTTGCAGATCGGCGCCAACCTTCATGCCGCACACCGGATCGGTGTACGGCTTGCCGGCGGCATCGCTGGCGGCGTGGGATTCGCCACCATGGGCGTGATGGGGATGTTCAGCCATGGTTATGGTCTTTTGGAAAATTCACTTCGGTGCGTTCAATGAACGCGACGGCGGCTGAGAAAAGTTCGGGATGAATGCCGGAACCTGTCGACGATAAGTCTCGTACTCTTCGCCGAATTCGCGCACCATATCGGCCTCCTCGGCCTTGGCCAGCCGAGCGTAGACGACCAGCAGAACCGGAAACATCGCCAGCGTGACCAACGTCGGCCATTGCAGCAGGAAGCCGAACATGATCAGCACGAAGGCCACATACTGCGGATGGCGAATCTTTGCATACAAGCCGGTCTTCGCAAGGCGATGCGCGCGTTGCGCGTGATACAGGACGTTCCAGGCTGACGAGAGCATCAAAAATCCGGCAAAGATCAGGATGTTGCTGGCGATATGGAACGGGCCGAAATGTGGATTGACCTTCCAGCCAAACATCATTTCCAGCAGGTGGCCAGCGTCGTGCGACAGGAAATCAATGCCGGGGAAATGACTGGATAGCCACGGCAGCAGCAGGTAGATCGTCAGCGGGAAGCCATACATTTCCGCGAACAAGGCGACGATGAACGCTGAGAATGCGCCGAACGAGCGCCAGTCGCGCGCGGTCGTCGGTTTCGTGAAGCTGAACGCGAAAATGATGAACACCAGCGAATTCAGCACCACCAGTGACCACAGGCCGTAGCCGGATTCTCCGTTGTTCATTACCAGTCTCCTTTCTTGTCTTCGTCGTGGCGGTGGCCGCCATGCCCCCCGTGGCCGCCGTGCATGAAAAGGTGCATCAGCGGGCAGGCCAGTATCAACAGGTAGGGTAGGGCGCCAAACAGGTGGGCGCGATGCTCGGTCAACAAGAAAAAGGCAATAATGCCCAGCGCGACGGCCACGCCGAGGCTATAGCGCAGTCCCCAGTTATCCCGGTGCTCGGGTTCGTGCTGCGAGTGATCGTGTTCCATGGTGCCTCCTAACGAGTGAATTTAGCGTTGCGCAATGCGATTGGATATCCACCCAAAAAATACGCCCGCAAAAAATGTCCAGATACTCAGGACGGACAGGGAAGACAGGAATCCTGACCAAGTGAATGGCCGCGGCTGCACCAAGGGGCTGAAGTCGAGGCCATGAAACAGGTTGTTCATGAACGCCATGAACGCGTCAGGTGCCAAGAACCACACCAATGCGCAAAGGCTATAAAAAACGCCGACCGTGATGCCCAGTGTCAGACCGGTTTGTAGTGGTTTCATGATCAGGATGCCTCCGGTGAATGCTTGGAAGTACGAGCGCTATTTCTGGTGCTCGTGGTCGTGATTGTCCGAACCGCCCGCTGGCTGATCGCTCATGTGCTCCCGCATCATCGCCATTTCATCCTGCATCATTTGCATGTGCTTTTCCATCATCGCCATCCTCTTTTTGCGCATTTCGGGGCTCATCGATTTGATGCGACGCTCCATCATCGCGTGGCGCTCTGCGGAACCCTTCGATCCCATCATGTCTTCATGCATCGGACAGCCGTCCATGCCGGCCATTCCACCTTTCATCGCCTTGCCGCCTCGCTTGGTCGGAGGCGCGGGCTGCGCTTTGCTACCCTCCGGATGATGGGCGCTGTGGTCTTCGGCATCGCCTTGCTGCGCGGTGGCGGGTACCGACAGCGTGGCCGCGACAGACAGCAGCAGGGCCTGGAGAATTTTGCTGTAGAACATAGGACCTCCTTCGATGGATCGACTACATCGCAAGAACCCTGTCCGACTGGCCGAAAACCCGGCTCAGCGCGGGCAGGTACGGAATGTCAGCTTGCGTGCAAAGGAAAAGTCATGGCCGACGATGTTTACTCCTGCCATCACGAAGGCTCTGCGCTGATTGCTGGGTCGGCGACTCGGGTGTTCGACTGGCTCGACGATCCTCGCCACCTCGCGGCGCATATGAAGCGCTCCTCGGCCATGATGGCCGGCGGTTCGATGGCGATTTTTCTCGATGAAATGCAAGGACGGCAGGTCGGCTCGCACATCCGCATGCGCGGACGAATGCTGGGACTGCCGCTGGAACTGGACGAAGTCGTGACCGAGCGTGATCCGCCTATTCGCAAGGTATGGGAGACGGTCGGCGAGCCGACACTGTGGGTGCTGGGGCGCTATCGGATGGGGGTGGACCTCAGGCCCCATGCCAGCGGGTGCCATGTGTGTGTATTCATCGATTACGACCTCCCGGCATCGCAGGTCTTGTACTGGCTCGCGCGCTGGATGAGCGGTCCGTACGCGGCCTGGTGCGTCGAACAGATGCTCGCAGCGGTACGGGAAAAGTTCGCGCATGTTCAGGCCTCGACCGCTACGGAGTGAACAGGGAAAATTAGGGTGACAGCCGTGGTCCGCTCAGCCGACCGAATGCTGGCCGAGCCGCCGTGTGCCCGCATGATCGCGGCGACGATCGACAAGCCCAGCCCTGCGCCTTCGGCATCGACCTGCTGCCGTGAGCGGTCGGCACGGTAAAAGCGGTCGAACAGGCGAGGTACGGCGGCCGGGTCGACCGGCGGCCCTTCGTTGGACACAGTCACGCTCACCCGGTCGTCCCGCCGCTGGATTTGCACGTTGATCATGCTGCCCGCATCGGCATACCGTAGCGCATTCGACAGCAGGTTGCTGACGGCTCGGCGCACCATCAGGCGATCGCCTGTCAGGCTCCCCTCGCCGTCGAACTGGAAAGCGATTTGCTTTTCCTCGGCCAATGCCTCATAAAATTCCAGCAGCGAATTCACCTCGTCGGCCAGTTGGATGAGTTCGGAGTTCGGCAGCGAACGAATGTTTTCCGCCTTCGCCAAGAACAGCATATCCGACACGGTGCGCGCCAGCCGCTGGAATTCCTCGGCATTCGACGCGAGGATCTCGCGGTACTCGGCGGCGCTGCGTTGCTGGCTCAGTGCGACTTGGGTCTGAGTCAACAGGTTGCTGATGGGGGTACGCAATTCGTGCGCGATGTCGGTCGAGAACGCTGACAGCCGGTTGAAGTCCTGCTCGAGCCGCTCAAGCATCTGGTTCAGCGATTGGGCCAACGCTGCCATCTCGACCGGTACGGTGTCGACCGGCATGCGGTGGTCGAGCTTGTTGGCGGTGACAGCCAGCGCTCGGTCGCGCATCCTGCCAAGCGGTGAAAGACCACGACGTGCGGCCCACCAACTGAGCAGACCACTGAGAACAGCCACAGCACCGCCAAACCCCCAGAGTGTTAAGCGAAAGCCACGCAGGAAGCCGGTATGTCGCTCGGTATCTATTGCAGTAACGACACGTAGTGATCCGTAGGGGGGGAAGTTTCGGACGATGTCGGTTGAGCGCACCCTGTAAATATGGTCTCCACTGGCCATGCCTCCGGTTCCGAGCACCTGAGCGTCATTTAACCCCTCGATAAGATGCTGGTCTGGCAGCGCGAACAGGATTGCTCCCTTTTCATCACTAACCAGAACGTGCAGATCTGCGTGATGATTGAGCGCATCAGTGAGCCGCAGTCGTAAATCTTCATTCGACGACGCATGTTTGCTTAACTCTGTAACGAGTTCAACTTTATCGGCTAGGAGGGTCTGATCGATTTCCTCGAAATGTCGTTCGACCAGTACAGTGACCAACAAGCCCATACCAAACAGAACACCCGTTGATACCAACGAACTAAATAGTGTTAGCCGCGTGGTCAGCGAAAATCGGGGCAGATTCATGACGCCCTCGTCATTCGATTACGTAGCCCATACCGCGCACGGTATGAATCAACTTGCGGTCATGACCGTCATCGACCTTTGCGCGCAGCCTGCGAACCGCGACCTCGATCACGTTCGTATCGCTGTCAAAATTCACGTCCCACACCTGTGATGCAATCAACGACCGTGGCAATACTTCGCCTTGTCGACGCAGTAAAAGTTCGAGCAACCCGAATTCTTTTGCGGTCAGATCGATCCGCTGCCCATGGCGCGTGACACGCCGTTTGATCAGATCAAGCTCGAGGTCGGCAAAACGGAGGGTGTTCGTTTCTTGGGCCGGGCGTCCCCGCCGCAATACGGTTCGTACTCGAGCCAGCAACTCGGCAAATGAAAAAGGCTTGACCAGGTAGTCGTCGGCCCCGAGTTCCAATCCTTTGATGCGGTCGTCCACATGGTCGCGGGCTGTCAGGAACAGCACGGGAAAGGTCTTGCCTGCACGTCGCACGGTGTCCAGCAGCTGCCAGCCATCCATACCCGGCAGCATCACATCGAAGATTGCAAGGTCATGGTCTCCCTCAAGCGCCAGATGCAAACCATCAATACCGTTCTGCGCAAGTTCAACCACAAAGCCGGCCTCGCGAAGCCCCTGCCGCAGGTAGTCACCTGTCTTCGGTTCATCTTCGACAATCAAAATCTTCACAAGGTGCTCCATGTCGCAATATTCACTAGTTTGCCCATTCTGCCGGAGCACAGCGAAAAACTGACATTTTTGTAATGTGCCGGTCAGGCAACCGTCGTGGTGAACCTTGGATACTTGTTTTGACTCGGAAGGAATAACTCAAAGCAACCCACCGGGATCAATTTGAATATTTATAACGATAGGAGATTACGATGAAGAAGCTGAGCACCCTCGCAGCGGCTCTGCTGGCTGCGACAGCGTTGACAGGATTGCCCGCATTCGCGCAAGAGCACAAGCACAGTGAACATCATGAGCACCACGGCCATGGAGATGCCAACGAATACGAAAACACGATGGTTGCCGGCGAGATCCGTAAGATCGATCTCGAGAACAATAAGGTTACGATCAAGCATGAAGAAATTAAGAAATACAGTATGGCCGGGATGACGATGAATTTCCGCCTGAAGGCTACCAACCAGCTCGACGGCTTCAAGCCCGGCGACAAAGTTCGGTTCATCCCCGATAAGGTCGACGGTGGTTATGTGCTGCGTACCGTTGAGAAAGCCGAGTAATCGAAAGCTTTACACGCAAAGCTGCCTTTGGCGCTGGCCGAGTTTCTTAGCCCTCGCGCCGGCGCTACCTCAAAGAGAAGGCCCACGACAAACCCCTTCCCCTAATCGGTGACAGCCCATGATTTGAAGTGTAGGCAGTTTCTGCAGGCTGTAGCGTCCGGCGCGGCAATGGTGGGCTGAACAATGAGTGTCTGCGCGGCTGTCAGGCGCCCTGGCTTAGCCACACCACTGGACACGGTGGAGGCGTGCAACCGCGAACATACCGTTCCCGCACGCTCAGCGTGTGGGTGACTTCACATGACCACGCGAGGAATTCATGCAAATTTCGATCCTGCATAGCAGGCTAAGAATCATCGCACCAGCCACGCTGTTGCTGGCCTTGACATTCGCCCAAGCACAGACTCCAACCGACGATAAGCAAGTGCAACAGACCGATCCGTTAAACGCCGATGCGCCGATCCCTGCCCTTACATACCGATCATCATTTACGGACTACCGGCTACTTTCCGAGGAGCCCGTCGCAGGTTGGAAGAGCAGTAACGATCTCGCCGCCGAAATCGGCGGCTGGCGTGCTTATGGTAAGGAATCTCTTCAACCCGATGCACCAGATAAAGGCCACGCCGGCCATCACGGAGGCAAGCCATGAACTCCATTTACATCACACCAAGGCGCGTAATGACTGTAGCTGTTTCTAGCCTGGTTATTTTTCTATTGGCTGGCTGCGCATCATTCAGTCAAGACGGCGGATTTGGCAGCGTTGCAAACACCGCTCGCGATCGACTCGGCAAGAATGTCTCTTGGACCAAATCCGAGGCGGATCAAGACACGATCACCAAACGTATCACTGAATTGCTAGGCAAGCCGCTGAGCGTTGATGATGCTGTGCAAGTCGCCTTGTTGAACAACCGGGGACTACAAGCGGCTTTTGCAGAGCTTGCGATCAGCGAATCTGACTTGGTACAAGCCGGTCGTTTGCCCAATCCTAGCTTTTCCATGCTTCGGGCCAGTAAGCCAAGCCCAGACGGACGCGAGTTCAAAATTGAGCAGGCGATCACCCTCAACCTGTTCTCCTTGGTGACAATGCCAAAAGTTAGTGCCATCGAGCGGCGGCGCTTCGAGCAGACCCAGCGTATGGTGAGCTTGGAAATGCTGCGCTTAGCCTCTGAGGCGCGTAAGGCTTACTACACCGCGGTGGCTGCCGAACAATCGGTGCGATATGCCAAGCAGGTGCGTCAAGCTGCAGAAGCTAGCGCCGAACTTGCTCGTCGTATGGCTAAAGTTGGTAACTTTAATAAGCTACAGCAGGCACGAGAACAAGACTTCTATGCCGATGCCGCGCTTGGATTGGCACGAGCAGAAAAAACCTCATTTTCCAGTCGCGAGCGCTTGACACGCCTGCTAGGTTTATGGGGACACCAGATACAGTACAGCTTACCTGAACGCCTGCCAGACCTGCCACAAGCCCCCAATGAATTACCTAACGTTGAGCAAATGGCGATGGCCCAGCGGCTGGATATTCAGGCCGCACGCTTGCAAACTGAGGCGCTAGCAAAGAATTTGGGACTAACCAAGACCACGCGCTTCATCAACGTTTTGGAATTCGGCCCTGCAAGAGTTCTCGAAGGAACAGCGGGCTCTGGCTACAAGAATGGCTACGAAGTGTCTTTCCAGTTGCCGTTATTCGATTGGGGTACGGCTAAGGTCGCCAAGGCCGAGGCGCTTTACATGCAATCAGTCAATGTGGTCGCACAGATGGCCGTTAATGCCCGTTCTGAGGTCCGCGAAGCCTATCAGGGCTATCGATCCAGCTACGATATTGCTCAACACTACCGCAATGAGATCGTGCCCATTAAAAAACGAATTAGCGAAGAAAATCAGCTTCGCTATAACGGGATGCTGATCGGTGTCTTCGAGCTGCTGGCAGATGCCCGTATCCAGATTAACAGCGTGAATAACGCCATTGAAGCGCAGCGCGACTTCTGGATAGCCCAGGCTGATTTGGAGATGGCTTTGATTGGCAAACCTAGCTTGATCCCGCCAAAGGGCGTCATGGCCGCCAGCAACGCCGACTAAAGAGAGGAGAACATGAATTCACGAAGAAATTTTTTACGCGGCGCTGGTGCCATGACCGCCGCCGTTGCAGCCACTACCGTCAGTAGAGTGGCGATGGCGGCCCTACCGGAGCCCATCAGCCAGGTGTCACCGGACACAATGCCGCCACTGGTACCTAGTACTGGCCGCCCCTACAACCCGGTAGTCACGCTCAACGGCTGGACGCTGCCTTGGCGAATGAACAATGGCGTGAAAGAATTCCATCTGGTAGCTGAGCCGGTGGTGCGCCAGATGGCCCCTGGCTTCAAGGCACATCTATGGGGCTACAACGGACAAAGCCCGGGTCCTACCATCGAAGTGGTCGAGGGCGATCGTGTGCGTATCTTTGTAACCAACAAGTTGCCAGAACACACCTCTGTTCACTGGCATGGGCAGCGCCTGCCCAACGGCATGGACGGGGTAGCTGGACTTAACCAACCGGCCATTCCCTCCGGCAAAACTTTTGTCTACGAGTTCATAGCTCGGCGGCCGGGTACCTTCATGTACCACCCGCATGCAGACGAAATGACACAGATGGCCATGGGCATGATGGGATTTTGGGTAACTCATCCCAAGGTCAAGAATCCTCTGATTGACGAGGTTCAGCGGGACTTCTGCTTCCTGCTAAACGCTTACGACATCGACCCGGGCAGCTACACACCCAAAACCATGACCATGCTGGACTTCAATCTCTGGAGTTGGAACAGCCGGATATTCCCTGGCATCGACAGCCTCAACGTGCGGCTGAACGACAAGGTACGCATCCGTATCGGCAATCTGACGATGACGAATCACCCTATCCATTTGCACGGGCATGAATTCCAAGTCACGGGTACTGACGGTGGACCTACACCTAAAAGTACACGCTGGTATGAGGTGACGACCGATGTGGCTGTCGGCCAGATGCGACAGATCGAGTTTATAGCCGACGAGGAGGGCGACTGGGCATTTCACTGTCATAAGAGCCATCACACCATGAATGCGATGGGGCACGATGTGCCCACCATGATCGGGGTCGATCACCGAGGTGTTGCCAAGCAAATCACCAACCTGCTGCCGGACTACATGGTGATGGGCGAGCGCGGTATGGCCGACATGACCGAGATGGAAATGCCTATTCCTGAAAATACAGCCCCTATGATGACCGGACAAGGGCCGTACGGATCAGTGGAAATGGGCGGCATGTTCAGTGTGCTCAAGGTACGTAAAGACCAGAAACCGGGAGACTACAAGGATCCGGGTTGGTTCAAGCATCCTGCAGGCACTGTGGCCTATGAATATACCGGGCCACTGGCCGAGCCTGAACGCTTCCAGTCAGAAGGAGGACAAAGCATGCCCCGCGCACAGCGCAACGCGCCACCTGTCGAGGTACAGGTACGCAAGCCGGTCGACCACTCCGATCATTGAAACAACAAGATCGCGATCAAGCACCAGGAAATCAAGAAGTACAACATGGCGGCAATGACGATGAATATCCGCCTGAAGGCTGCGAACCAGCTTGACGGCTTCCAGCCCGGCGATAAGGTGCGCTTCATTCCCGACAAGGTCGATGGCGGGTACGTGCTGCGCACGATCGAGAAAGCCGAGTAAGCGCGGCGGATCAGGCAGTCACGCCCCCGGCGCCGGCCAAGGCTCCTCCTCTTCGTGCCGGCACCACTTTGCAGAGAAAGCCCATGAAAAATCCTTCCCCTGATTCCCTGGCCGCTAGTGGCCTGAGCCGTCGCCGCTTCCTGCAAGGCGCTGCCGCCGGCGCCGCCATGCTCGCTTGGCCGCTGAGCCCGAGCGCGGCGGTCAAGCGCCATGTGTTGGCCACGCCGCTCGATACCATTGAGGCTCGCCATCGCTACGAACTGGCGATTGCGCGCACGCCGGTCAACTTCACCGGCACGCCGGCACAGGCGGTGACGATCAACGGCTCGATTCCGGGCCCGTTGCTGAAACTGCGCGAGGGTGAGACGGTCACCGTCGCTGTCCGCAACCAGCTTGACGAAATGACGGCGGTGCACTGGCATGGCCTGCTGGTGCCAAACAGGATGGATGGGGTGCCGGGCTTGACGTTCCCCGGAATCCGCACCAACGAAACCTTCGATTACCAGTTCAAACTGCGCCAGAGCGGCACCTACTGGTATCACAGCCACGCGATCCTGCAGGAGCCGGCGGGCTTCTATGCGCCGATCATCATCGAGCCCGAGCGCAAGGATCCGGTCGGCCATGACCGCGACTACGTCGTGCTGCTTTCGGACTGGAACGACACGAAGCCGGAACAGGTGCTGGCGAACCTGAAGAAGGTCGATGGCTATTACAACTTCCGGCGCCAGACGATTCCCGAGTTGTTTGCCAGCCTGCGCGCCGCGAAGACCTCGCAGGAACGATCGGCGATCTGGGACGAGCGCCTTGCCTGGGCAAAGATGCGGATGGATCCGACCGACGTGACCGACGGCGGGCCGGAATGGCAGTTCCTCGCGCACGGCCAGCGCATCGATGACAACTGGACGGCGCTGTTCAAGGCGGGTGAGCGTATCCGGCTGCGACTGATTAACGGGGCATCGATGAACTTCTTCGATGTGTCGATTCCGGGACTCGAGATGACCGTAGTCGCTGCCGACGGTCAGAACGTGCGGCCGGTGAAGGTACGCGAACTGCGGATGGGCAATGGCGAGACCTATGACGTGATCGTGCAGCCGACCGAGCGCAAGGCCTACACCTTGTTCGCTGCGACAGCCGGCCGCATCGGTTTTGCGCGCGGCACGCTCGCACCTGAGTCCGGCATGGAGGGTGTGATCCCGCCGCTGGGCGAGCGTCCGGTGATGAAGATCGCCGACCTTGGCAGTGCGCACTCGCACGGTAGCGCCCCGGCCGAGGCGAGCACCGATTCGCACGCCGCACACGGTGAAGCAGCGGATCCCCATGCCAGACATGGCGCGGCAACTGACCCCCATGCGGGACACGGTGAGCATGTCGTTGCGGCCGGGGCGGATGAAGACCTCGGTGAGGATCGCGTGCGCGACAAGCTGACCTACAAGGATCTCGAAGCGCTGGCGACGAACCGGCACCACGCGAAGCCGACGCGCACGATCACGATGCGGCTGACCGGCGAGATGAACCGCTATATCTGGACCATCAATGGCAAGAAGCTATCCGAAGCGACGCTGTTTCAGGCGAAGGTCGGCGAGCGGCTGGAAGTGAAGCTGACGAACGACACGATGATGGCGCATCCGATGCACATGCATGGGGCGTTCTTCGAATTGCAGAATGGTCAGGGGCCGACCAGTCCGCTGAAGCACACCGTGATCGTCAAGCCCGGCGAGACGGTGGTCGTGCACACGACCTTCGATGAGCCGGGGCCGTGGGTCTTCCATTGCCACCTGTTCTACCACGCGGCGGCCGGCATGATTCAGGCCATCGTTGTCCAGTGATTGAGGTGTCCATGAAAAAAACGAACAACATCGGGAAGCTACTGGCCCTCGCAGCAGTCGTTGCCACGGCACTCCCAATGGCCGCCTTTGCGCACGACGACAATATGATCTTCAGCACGACACGTATCGAGGTCGATGCCGGTCGCTTCAATTCGCAGGGCTCGCAGACCTGGCGTGCCGATGGCTGGGTCGGGCATGACTACAACCGTTTCGCGTGGCGTACGCAGGGCGCACGCACCGGCGAGCAGACCACCGAGGCCGACGTGCAGGCACTCTACAGCCGCTACCTTGCGTCGTTCTGGGATGTGCAGGCTGGCATCCGGCATGAACTCAAGCCAGACGGGAGAAACTATGGAGTGATCGCGTTGCGAGGCCTCGCACCCTATGTATTCGACGTGGACACGGCAGCGTTCGTGCGCACCGACGGGCGCTGGTTCGCGCGCACGCGTTTCGAGTACGACCTGCTGATGACGAACCGATTCATCGTCCGTCCATTCGTTGCGGCCGACTGGTCGTTGCAATCTCTGCCCGACGAGGGCATTCGTTCGGGAAGGACATCTTCGGAGATCGGAGTGAACTTCCGTTATGAGATTAAACGATCTTTTGCGCCGTACGTCGAGGTCAGCCACCAGACACATGCTAGCCTCGCCGATAAGAAGAGCGGCATGGCGATACGCGCAGGCCTTCGTTTAGTCTTTTAAATCCGATGAACAGGGTCCGTATGGGCTGTCGAGGGAGGCGGGCGTCGCACCGCTCATCAAGAATTTGTGCGGCACCGTGGAGGGCAGTATGTTTGTAAACCTAAACCTGCTCCCCTCTACATGTTTCTGTGAAGAATGGGGTTTATTGCGGAGCCTGCCATTCGTCGATTTGCAACTATTCTTGCCGGAAGGCGTTTCAGAAGGGTGCTGACAACGATGTAATGCATGCGTCATGTGGAGGACAGTTCATCGAGTGCAGAATGTTCCTAGCATCCTGCAAGGCTTGGATGCAGACTTCGACCACACCTCAGGAGATCTGTCATGAAAGAACGATTTGCGTTTGTTATCGCCTTGGCCCTCACTAGTGCAACTGGTATGGCGACCGCCGCAGCCGAAGTGGGAAGCCAGGCCGGTTCGACCCAGATTAAGCCGCACTCGCATCCCGAAGAAAAGGGCATGGGTACCTCTTCCGCCGCCAAGCGCAAGCAGCAAGCGCCAGAGGATCCCGCGGCAGCTACAAAAAGCGGAGAAAAGAAGAGCCGCCCGTATGCAGACAAGCGTCGTCACTACCATCCGCGGGATGCCAAATGAAGCCGCCGACGCTCCAGTTCCTTGGGGCGACGGGCACTGTCACCGGATCCAAGTATCTGGTGACTTGCAACGGCAAGCGTGTGCTGGTCGACTGCGGGTTGTTCCAAAGGTACAAACATCTCCGGCAGCGCAATTGGTTGCCGCTACCCGTCGATCCCGCTGATCTTGACGCGGTCATTCTCACGCATGCCCATATCGCCCACAGTGGCTACATCCCGCTTTTGGTCTGGGATGGCTTTCAGGGGCCGATCTACAGTTCCTCAGCAACTAAGGAGCTGTGCGGCTTGCTTCTTCACGATGCTTTCGGACCTTACATTCCGGCTGGTTCCCTCCGGCCACATGCTGGGCTCGTCGTTTGTCCAGCTTGACTGGGGAGGGGGCGGTAATTTTTTCGGGGGATATTGGTCGCCCTAACGATCTCGTTTTAAAACCGCCCGAGCAGATGACGGGTGCCGACTACCTGATCATGGAATCGACCTACGGGGATCGCCAGCACGAGAACTCCGATCCCCTCGACAAGCTCGCCGATATCATCAATCGCACCGCTGCCTGCGGCGGGGTCGTGGCAGTGCCGGCCTTCGCCGTCGGACGTGCAAAACATCTGATGTATTCGATCCATCTGCCGAAGTCCCGCGGCGCGATTCGCCAGATTTCCGTTTTTCTGGACAGCCCGATGGCCGGTAATGTCACCAAGATCTATCACCGACATCGATCCGAGCATCGGTTGTCGCCGGAAGAGTGCGATGCCAACCACATCAAGGCATTTGCACCAGATCGCCGTAACGCGATCCTGTTTGCCGTACACCAGGCTGGCGGTACGCGGGGCGCAAAGATTCTTGCAGGTGACTCCTCTGTCCGCATCCATGGCGAAGATGTGCCCGTCGGGGGCCGAGGTGGCCCGTATCGATAGCTTGTCGGCGCATGCCGACGCTGGCGAGATCCTCGCTTGGTTGAAAGGCTTCACGCCGGACCAATTGCCACGCATCACCTTCATCACGCATGCGGAACCCGCCGCAGCGGATGCATTGTGCCTTCGGATTGAAAGCGAGCTGAAATGGGACAGCCGGGTAACCGACTAATTGGCCGGTATCAAGTCCACCGACATGCAGAAAGTCATTGTGCAACGTGTCGCCGTCTAATCTAGCGCCCACACATCACCCGAGGTTTTGTTATGCAGACTGACAATCCATCGCTTCCCGGCAAGAAAAAGAAAAGCGTAAAAACAGCCAAGCCCGAAGCAAGTCTTGTAGCGCGATCTCTGCCCGTGCAGCAGCCGGCCGAGATCCCGCACGCTGTCCAAGAAGTACAGGCTAACGCTGCGCCCGAGTCGTTCCTGGGGCAGACGTGGCGCTATCAGGTCGATCGCTGGCAGCGCAGTGTGCTGTTTCTAGACATGCTACGGGAACGGGCCAATAACATGCTGGCGCATGAGGAAGCAGGCATGCCGCCGCCTCTCGACTTTGACTATGAAACAATTCTTGACGCGAGGCGCTTCGAACGCTCCGCCAATTACGCGCTGCTGCGCATCACGCGCTGCCATGAAGATCGCGCGGAAGACTGTGTCGATGATAATAAGCCACCCGTTATCATTGTCGATCCGCGTGCCGGACATGGTCCCGGAATCGGCGGTTTCAAACGCGACTCTGAAGTGGGCATGGCGCTGCATGAAGGACATGCCACTTACTTCGTTATTTTCTTTCCGCTGCCATGTCCTAATCAGACACTCGCCGATGTATTGCATGCATTGCGCCGTTTCGTCGAGGAAGTCAGCCGTCGGCACCGTGGTGCGGCGCCGGTGCTCTACGGGAACTGTCAGGCTGGCTGGGCCGTCACGCTGCTGGCAGCCGATTGCGAGGGCCTGGCAGGGGCAACCGTGCTCAACGGCTCCCCGCTGTCGTACTGGGCCGGCGCGTCGGATGTGAATCCAATGCGCCTCGCCGGTGGATTGCTAGGCGGCGCGTGGCTTACACATCTATTGACGGACTTGAGCAACGGACGCCTCGACGGCGCATGGCTAGTGCAAAACTTTGAAAACCTGAATCCGGCCAACACTCTGTGGGACAAGATTTACAAGGTGTTCGCGCACATCGATACCGAGCGCGAGCGCTTCCTGGAGTTCGAACGCTGGTGGACCGGCTATCATTTCCTGAGTCGCGAGGAAATCCTGTCGATCATCGAAAACCTTTTCATCGGCAACAAGCTGGAGCGTGGAGTGATGAAGGTTTGCGACGGCTGCACCGTTGACTTGAAGCGCATCCGCAATCCGTTGGTGATCTTCGCGTCCAGCGGCGACAACATCACGCCGCCGCACCAGGCGCTCAACTGGATTCCAACCGTCTACCCGACTACCGCCGATCTGAAGCAGGCAGGCCAGCGCATCGTCTATCTGCTCAATACGCATGTCGGTCATCTGGGAATTTTCGTGTCGGCCAGCGTGGCGAAGCTGGAACACCGCGCGATCCTGGAAAGCTTGGCCGATCTCGACGCGCTCCGGCCCGGCTTGTACGAGATGAAGATCAGCAACCCGACCGGTGACCCCGATTGCCGCAAGCCGCAGTACTCAGTACGGTTTGAAGAACGGCGAGTCGAACAAATCCATTATGCGTACCCGGAGAAATCGTTTGAAAAGGTGCAGGCTGTGTCGGAATGGAACGAGCTGCTGTACAAGAAGACGATCAGCCCGTGGATCACCGCATTCGCCAATCCGCTTTCCACGGAAATACTGAAATGGCTGCACCCGATGCGTCTCGGGAATGCGATGTTTTCCGAAAAGCTCAATCCCTGGATGTCGCCTGTAAAAATGCTTGCGCCTTTCGTTGCGAATGCGCGCCTGCTCGTCGACGAAAGCAACCGGTTAGCGGTACTGGAAACTGACGCCAGCGCCTCGATTTCAAGAACGCTCGACAGCTACCGGAAAATCAGGGATGACATCAATGAACAGATCTTTTCCATGCTGTATGGCAGGGAGTAAACCGATCTGCGCCGCTGTCTTTACCAACCGATTCGCAAGGCGATGATGATGCAATGATTCTTACAAAAATGAACCTGAGTTGTTCTCGCTATCGGCGTTTTTCTGTTGATGCGGCGCCGCGGCATAGGATCTGGCAGTTCGCACGGCACTGATGGACACGCGCACAATCAGCAGGAAAGCAACGATCGGTGGATGCCTCCAGATAGCCGCCCCAAAGATCCTGTCAATGGCGAGATTGTCAATCCCGACACCGCCGTTAATGTCATTTATCAGGGTCGTCTGTACTGTTTGTACTATTTTTCATCTCGAAAAAATCGCAATACATTCGATGCGTAACCCGCCAAGTATGCCGTTCGCCCACGCGAACGCGACGAGGAACACCGGCATGGCCGAATTTACCCAGGCGTTGAGCAGTGCCGGCTTCTCGATGAACACCAATGCGGAGCCGGCATTCACTCGTTCGCAGACCAGCGTCAGCAGCACATCGTAGTCCTCGGTAAGCATACTGCGCTTGGCGCCGCTGTTTGCTTAGGTCGGTAAGACCCAGGCGGATTCCGAGTTCGTCTGTTCGCAGGAAATTCTCTCCTCGGTCGAGCACTTTTAGAAAAGAAAAAATTCCAAGCCGAAAATGCTTTGCCATGGTCCATTAATTTATCGGGCAGCAATGCTGAGATTCGGAATCTACCGATACTTCAATCAATCCGAATCCCAAAGAGGGCAGAAATGACTTCCCCATTGTTCCACCTCACGAACCTCGGATCCGATCCTGTGCCACCTCGATTACCGCTCAAGATAATTGTAGTTGCCCCTGAAAAAATTATGGTGGTACAGGTGCTGCTGTCGCTGCGATGCTGGGCACAGGCTACCTGCGCCGCTGTCTGCGCGCGCGGGTCGCGGCATATCCAGCGGTCCGTGCTGGTCGATCGCTATCTCGACATTGCCTTCGATGGCAGCGACGACGGACGCTTCATTGATTTTGTCAACGATCTCGAGCAGCAGAGTCCGGGGCAGGTGGTGATGGCAGCTGATACGGCAGGCAGTCGGCTGGTTAACCGTGTGCGAGCCCATCTGCACGCTGACTGTGCGATCGGCCCGACCGACAGCATGCTGGATGTCTTGGACGACAAATGGAAATTCCATCATTTGTGCAACCAGCTTGCGCTTCCCACGCCGGAGACGCTGTATGCCGAATCGAAGCATGAAGTCAATTTTGATTCGGCCAGCCAAACGCTGGGCCTGCCTTTTTTCGTCAAGCCGGTAAATGGCGCGCAGTCTCGCGGTGCCTATGCAATTACCAGTCGCGAAGAATTTTGTCATTTGATCTTGCATGACCCAGGATATGACTACGGGCCGTTACTGCTGCAGCGATTGGTACGGGGAACGGATGTCTGTGTCAGTATTTTTTCCGTTCAAGGCCAATTGCGTGCGATTGCAACGCAGAGACGCAAGCCCCCTTATCAGGTGGACTCACCCATTGAGTTTTTCCACTTGCCCGAATTCGAAAGTATGGTGCAGAAGATTTGCGAGGCTACTGGGTATGAGGGCTTAATGCATATCGATGCACGTCTCGAAGCTGATACCGGTCAGCTCTGGCTTTTCGAAGCCAATCCCCGTTACTGGCGAAGTATGTCGGCCGCTACTTGGGCAGGGCTGAATTTTGTTGCCGAACATCTAAGCAGTTCACCTTTCTGCACGAGGCTTCGGCGGCTGAGCCACGGCAGCGCCGACGTATTTCACCACCCACTGGTTCGGCCGTCGCTTTGGCATGAGATCGTTTCAGGCGGAAAGACACGGCGACGGATGCTGGGGCTCATGGCGGTGGAGATTTGCACGCTGACGAATTCCCTAAGAAAAATGATCAAGGGGCAGTAGCTCAGCCAGTGATTCGTCGCCGTGGGTGGCTTCAGCACTGTGAGCCGTACAGATAGCGCTGGCCAGTGATCAAAAGCTATCGCAAGTCGAGGAGTTGGCGCAGCAAGTGCAACACGTCAGTGGCGAGTATGTCAGGCAGGAGTATGTCGACCAGCAGTATACGGGCCACGCGCCTTGGGAGGCGGCTCGGCAGGCCGAGTGATCAGCTCAATGAAGCTCCATTCCCCATCCGACACATTGGTCGGGTACGGCTTGCAGGTATCCATGGCGCTGCGACAACAAAAATCCCGGCGAGTGCATAACACCCTCTAGGGTCGCTGAGGCTGCTCGCTTGCTGGAACATATTGATTGGGCAACTAATTATTGTGAACTGGAACAGGTTCCGGAATTTTCGCGCGCCTCGCCCGAAAGCGCTTCGCTGCTTACCAGGACTTAATTCGTAACTTCTGCCAACTCTTCCGTTTCAGCGCAGGATTTGCGGTGACCCTGACCGTCGCTGAATACCGCGCCTCAAACCTACGAAGTTGTTGGGCACTTTGTTGGGCACTTTTTAAGCTTCGGCAATGAAAAGCAAAAAGGCCAGTCAACAGACTGGCCTAAGTGCTTGATTCTAATGGTCGGGGCGGCGGGATTCGAACTCGCGACCCCTTGCACCCCATGCAAGTGCGCTACCAGGCTGCGC
>JAIXTG010000183.1 GCA_027484285.1 Oxalobacteraceae bacterium
CAGCTACGAAACGCTGGGCGACGACCGCATGGCCTTCACCTACAGCTCGAACCGCAAACTGGCCGATTTCGCGCACGGCCTCATCGAAGGCTGTATCGCCCATTTCAACGAACAGATGCGGATCGAGCGCGAGGACCTGCCGGAAGACGCAGCAGGCGCCCACACCCGCTTCACGCTCACTCGCCTAGCCGATGCCCACGCCTGAAGAACTGCAACAGCGACGCCTCGAGCGCGAAGTCAGCGCCCGCCGCCAGGCGGAGGCGCTGCTGGAGCAGAAAAGCCTTGAGTTGTTCATCGAGGCCCAGGAGCGGCAGCAGGCGCTGGCAAGGTTGAGGGAGAGCGAAGAACGCTACCGGATGATCGTCGAAATGTCGCCGGACGCCATCCTGGTTGTCGCCGACGACCGGATCGAGTTTGCCAACGGTGCCGCCGGCCGGATGCTGGGCGAACAGCCGGGCGAGTCGCTGGTGGGACGATCGCTGGCACAGTTCAGCCTGCTGGAGGATGTGGCGCGTGCTGCGCGCCACCCCGGACAAAGCATCGAAACCACAGGCCTGCGGCTGGACGGCAGCAGGACCGAAGTCGCGCTCAGCTGCGTGCCGCTGGTATTCGACGGCAAGCAGGCCACGCAGGTAGTCCTGCGCGACATCTCCGACCGCAAGCGGCTCGAGCGGCAATTGGCCTACCAGGCCACCCACGACCCATTGACCGGCGCCAGCAACCGCAGCGCGCTGCTCGAGGAACTGGACCACACGCTCGGGCATGCGGCCCGCCACCGGATGCCGGTCTGGGTCGCCTTCCTTGACCTCGACCACTTCAAGCAGATCAACGATCGCTTCGGGCACCGGGCGGGCGACATCCTGCTGGAAACCATCACCGCGCGGCTCCGGAAGCTGCTGCGCAAGGACGACATGATCGGCCGCTACGGCGGCGACGAATTCATCCTCGTTCTGCGTGGCGGGCCAGGCAACGTGCTGACGCCGGCGCTGCTGGAACGCGTGATGGCGGTGGTCGGCGAACCGGTCGAGGTCGATGGCTACGCGCTGTCCGTGACCTGCAGCCTCGGCATCGCAAGCTTCCCCGAGGATGGCGACAGCGTGCGGGTGCTGCTCGAACGCGCGGATGCGGCGATGTATCGGGCGAAGGAAACCGGGCGCAATCTCTACCAGTTGTACAACGAAGAGATCCATGCGCAGATCGTGGAACGGATGACCATCGAAAGCGCGCTGGCGCACGCACTCGAGCGCGAGCAGCTGTTCCTGCTGTACCAGCCCCAGATCGATGCGCGCAGCGGTCAGATCGTCGGCGCCGAGGCGCTGCTGCGCTGGCGCCATCCCGAGCTGGGCGTGCTGTCGCCGGAGCGCTTCCTGCATTTTGCCGAGCAGAGTCCGCTCATCCGGCGCATCGGGGCATGGGTACTGGCGCAGGCCTGTCTCCGCTGCGCTGCCTGGCATGCTGCGGGTCATACGCAATTGCACATCGCCGTCAATTTGTCGGTGAGGCAGCTGAATGGCATGGAGCTGCTGGAACTGGTGGACGATGCATTGGATTCGTCGGGGCTGCCGCCGGCCAGTCTCGAGCTGGAGCTCACCGAGACCGCCGTCATGTCGAACGTCGGCCTGGCCATGGACACACTGCAGGAGCTGCACCGGCGGGGGGTACAGATTGCCGTCGACGACTTCGGCACCGGTTACTCGAGCTTTGCCTACCTCACCCGCCTGCCCCTGCATTGCATGAAGATCGACCGGCAGTTCGTGTCCGAGCTGGACAGGCCGGAGGGTGCCGTGGTGACGCGGACGCTGATCCAGCTGGCGCACAGCCTCGGCTTGCGCGTGGTCGCAGAGGGCGTTGAAACGGCCTCCCAGCTGCAGCAGTTGCGCAGGCAAGGCTGCGACCAGATCCAGGGCTGGCTGCACAGCCGCGCGATAAGCCCGCAGGAATTCGACAGGCTGCTGAGTGAATACAATGCCCGCGCGTGGATGGCGGCAATGAGCACGGACACCAGCAGTCAGCCAGCGCGCCACCGCGCCGGCGAAACAGTGCTCGCCGCAGAGGCTACGGAATCACGACAGTGAATTCCGCGACGGCCACCTGCTGGCCATCGACTGCGACCGACGAACTGACCCGCAGCGCCTTGCCAAGCCGCTTCATGATGCGCGTAGTGACCATCAGCTGATCGCCGGGCACCACGGGCCGCTCCAGCCTGAGGTTGATCGACGTCAGGAAGGCCTTCTGCCCGATGCACCTGCCGCCCCCTTCCTCCGCCAGCGAAGCGCTGCCCTCGCTGCCCTGATCGTCGCCGAAGCCGAGGAAGCCGGCCGATTGCGCCATGCATTCGGCAATCATTACCCCGGGCATGATCGGCTCGCCCGGGAAATGCCCGCTGAAGAATCCCTCGTTCAGGGTCACGTTTTTCAGCGCCAGCACCTCATCGCCGCCGTAGCGGAATACACGATCGATCATCAGGAAAGGCGACCGGTGCGGCAGGCGGCGCATGATCGCCTTGATGTCGAGCACGGGCTGCGTCATGGCAGGCCCCGGACTTCCGGCTTGCCGGCCGCGTGCTTGCTGCGGCCGACCAGCGCAGGCAGGAAAACTTCGGTGACCAGCATGGGCTGGCGCTCGAAGCGATAGACCGTGCGGCGCGCACGGCATGCGTGGCGGCGGTCCCGCAGCCCTGCCGATGCGTTCCGCACCAGGCGATGCAGCGGTGAACGTCGGTCGATCAGGCCATGCTCGCAATGCAGCCGGCGGGGCCGGCCATGCTCGAACAGCAGTTCGCCGAGTGCGCGGCTGCCCAGGGCGGCGAGCTTCGGATGCCGCTGCAGCCGGCGGGACGCATGAACCGTGCGGGCGGCCATCAGCGGCCCGCTGCCGCCATCGAGCACGACTTCTCGCACCTGGCCGCAGCAACCGCGCGTGCCGAGCAGCCGCGCCTCGTCCGGCAGCAGTCGCCCGCGTCCCTGGTGCAGCAACTGCACCCGCACCGGCTGACCGGCGTGCTGCCCGAGTGCCCGGGTCATCGACGAAGCAAGCCGGATCCAGCGCCGTGCGGCCGCCGCGACCCTGGCCAGCGATGAAGCCGATGCAGGATGCCAGCAGTGGCACTGCTGCCTGCGGATTCCGGAAGCCATCTGCACTTTGCCCTCCCCCACGCCGATGCCGGCGACAAAGCGAGGGATCCTATAGAGATCGATCCGCGGTGGCTATCCCATGAACCGGGTAGGTGCAGCAACGCCGCAACACTGCCGATGCGCGCCGGGCGGGTTCAGCGCACACCGGCGTCGCAGACGTCCGAGCCGTCGGCCGGTACCTTGTCCGAGAACAGCTTTTGCAGCGGCACCCAGAAAATCGAGGTGGCGAGCCGGACCACCGTCTGCATCACATCCCCCGGGTTCGCGCCGACGCGGAAATCGCTGAAGCTGCCGCTGACCTCGATCGGTGTCGCAAGGCTGAGGAACTGCGCGCTCTTGGCCTGTGGCTGCAGCCGCATGGCGACAGTCTCGCTGCCAAAGTCGGCCGATGCAGTGCCGCTCACGCGCATGCGGCTGGTATCGATCACCAGCTGCTCCTGCGACAGGCGGCCGTTTTTCAGTGCAAAGCGGCCGACGGCACAATTGACGACCGATTCGTTTTTCGGGTCGATGGTGGGCAGCAGGGCCACCAGCAGGTTCACCGCCCACAGGTCGAATACGCCGGATTTCAGGTTTTTCGGCCACACGGCCAGGTCGATGCGCCCGTTTCCGTGGGCGAGTATCTGGGACAGCCGCGGTGCGCGCGAATCCACATCGATGCGCAGGCTGAAGCGGCCATCGAGCGCGCTGTCGGGCTGGATCCGGCGGCCGATCACGCCATAGTCGAAACGGTCCACCTCGACCTTCAGCGCAGCCAGTACGTCTTTCTCGCGCGGCTCGTAGGACAGCCGCCAGTTCGCTTCCCCGCCCGGCATGCGGACCGACACCGGGCCGATCTCGGCGCGCCCGTCCAGCAGGCGCGCAGCGAGCTGCCCGCGGCCCAGCAGGTCGGTACCCGACTTCACCTGCGCGACGGACACCGACAGTGACGCATCTGCCTGCGACAGCAGCTCGCGCGACAGCAGCCCCTGCACCCGGTCGCTCGCGTCGATCGCCTTTTTCCTCAGCGCCTGCGCATCCTGCGGTCCGGCCGGCGCTGCCGGCTTGTCCTCCATCAGCGACCAGCCCTTCAGCGGAAAATCATCCAGTTGCACCAGCGGCGCCTGCAATGCGATGTCGAGCTTAGGGCGGCCACTGCGGGTGTCCAGCGCACCGCGCCCCTGCAGCGAGCTGCCGCCGATTTTCACCTGCAGCGCATCGACGGCGTAGCCTTGCGCATCCATCCGGAAGCGGCCGCTGGCCGACCACGGCCCCCAGGGCGGCATCGATACCCTGAGCAGCTTGTCCAGCGTGTTCAGGCGCTCGCCCTGTACGACGAGCGCCAGCTCCAGGTCGCGCGCATCGGCATCCCGCTCGAGGCTGCCCGACAGCCGCGCCCGGGTGCTGGCTGCATCAACCTCGAGTTCGAACGGCAGCCGCCGCCGCGGGTCGGCCAGTTCGTCCATGCGCGCGCTGCGCAGGCGAATCGCGACCGGGACCGCATCCACCGCGCCGTCCAGCGCCAGCGTCACCCGCTCCCGGGGCCGTGCCGACAGCACGCC
>JAIXTG010000354.1 GCA_027484285.1 Oxalobacteraceae bacterium
CAGCGATGCCGAGGCTGCGCGCTACGTGCACTGGGGGGCGACCAGCCAGGATGTGATCGATACCGGCATGGTGCTCCAGTTGCGCGATGCGCTGGATCTCCTGACCGTCGACCTGGCCGAGCTTGCCGATGCACTCGCGGCGCTTGCGCACCGGCACCGCAGCACCCCGATGATCGGTCGCACCTGGCTGCAGCATGCACTGCCGATTACCTTTGGCCTGAAAGTGGCCGGATGGCTGGATGCAGTACTGCGCCACCAGCAGCGGCTGCGGGAACTGCGGGGACGCCTGTGCGTGCTGCAATTCGGCGGAGCGGCGGGCACCCTCGCCAGCCTCGGCGATCGCGGCCTGCCGGTGGCTCACGCGCTCGGGCGACTGCTCGACCTTCCGGTTCCTGCGCTCCCCTGGCATGCCCACCGCGACCGCATGGCCGAGTGCGCCACCGTACTGGGCCTGCTGACCGGTACCCTGGGAAAGATCGCGCGCGATGTTTCATTGTCGAACCAGACTGAGATCGCGGAATTGTCCGAGCCGGTCGCGATCGGACGCGGCGGATCGTCGGCCATGCCGCACAAACGCAATCCTGTCGGTTGCGCTGCCGTGCTGACGGCAGCCACCCGAGTACCGGGGCTGGTGGCAACCATGCTGTCCGGCATGACCAACGAGCATGAGCGGGCGCTCGGTGGCTGGCAAGCCGAATGGGACACCCTGCCCGACATTGCAGCACTGTGCTCGGCCGCCCTGTCGCAGATGCGCGATGTCATCACGGGCCTGGGCGTCGACGCGTCCCGCATGCGTGCCAACATCGATGCCACGCAGGGACTGGTGATGGCCGAGCCGGTTTCGCTGGCCCTTGCCGCTCACGTAGGACGTGCGAAAGCGCATGAGATCATCGAGGCAGGCTGCCATACTGCACTCGAAACCGGGCGGCCGCTGGCCGAGGTGCTGGCGACCGATGCCGAGGTATCCTGCCTTCTCGGGCCGGAACAGCTCGGGCGGCTGCTCGACCCCCTCCATTATTGCGGCGAGGCGGCTGCCTTCGTCGACCGCGTGCTTGCCGCGCATCGGCAAGCCAAGGCCTGAGTCATAGTCCAAGGAGTCAAGATGCCTTTCTTCGATACAGGAACCGGCAAGCTGCACTATGCCCTTGAAGGTGCTGCCGAAGCGCCCGTTCTGGTGCTGTCCAATTCCCTCGGTACCACGATGGACATGTGGCTGCCGCAGATGCCTTCGCTGCTCGATCACTTTCGCGTACTGCGCTACGACACGCGCGGCCATGGCCAGTCGGACGTGACGCCCGGGCCTTACAGCATGGCGCAGCTTGGCGGCGACGTCGTCGCACTGCTGGATCACCTGAATATCCCCCGGGCGCATTTCTGCGGCCTGTCCATGGGCGGAATGACCGGGCTGTGGCTGGGCATTAACCAGCCGACACGGGTGGAGCGGCTTGTTCTGTGCAACACCAGTGCCGCGATCGGGGTGCCCGAAATGTGGAATGCCCGCATCGCGCAGGTTCGGCAGGGCGGCATGGCCGCCGTCGTCGATACCGTGCTCGATCGCTGGTTCACGGCCGATTTCCTCGCCCATGCGCCGGCCCAGGTGGAACGCGTAAAGGCCATGCTGGCGCGAACCTCGGTCGACGGCTATGTCGCCAACTGCGCAGCCGTGCGTGACATGGATCAAAGGGCCGATCTCGGACGCATCGCCGTGCCGACCCTTGTCATCGGCGGCAAGTACGACAAATCGACGCCGCCCGAGCATGGTGAACTGATCGCCCGTTCCATCCCCGGCGCACGCTATGTCGAACTGAATGCGGCGCATCTGTCGAACTGGGAAGTGGCGCAGGCCTTCACCCAGCAGGTCCTGAATTTCCTGCTTGATTCCACGCCTTCCCGGTAGCGCGCAATGGACGACGAACAACGATATGAAAATGGCATGGCGGTGCGCCGTGCCGTGCTGGGAGATGCCCACGTCGATCGCGCGCAGGCAGGGCTGAACGATTTCAATGCCGAATTCCAGAACCTGATCACGCGTTATGCGTGGGGCGAGATCTGGACGCGCCCCGGTCTGCCGCGCCAGACCCGCAGCCTGATGACCATCTGCATGATGGTGGCCCTCAATCGCGAGGAGGAGCTCAAGCTGCATCTGCGGGCCGCCGCCAACAACGGTGTCAGCCGCGACCAGATCCGTGAAGCGCTGCTGCAGGCGGCCATCTATTGCGGCGTGCCGGCTGCCAATTCGGCTTTCGCGCTCGCGCAGAAAGTGTTTGCAGAAATGGACGCCGCCGAAGGCACTTGATGCCGATCCAAGTCGCTTGAGTTGACGCGGCCTTTCGCGGGCGCGGGCGGTCACATGCTCAGCCGCCTTTTCGTGAAAGGATCAAGTCATGAGCACCAAGCGCTTTGCAATGATTGCAGGCATCGTTTACCTGCTGGTCGGTATCGCCGGCTTTTTCCCGGCATTGCTGGCTCCTCCCGACCCTGCCCACGACGTGGGCCTGAACGTATTGCACGGCGACCTGCTCGGACTGTTCCCGGTCAATATTGCGCATACCCTCGTACATTTGGCCATTGGTGCATGGGGCGTCGCAGCGGCGCGAACCGAGGGGGCTGCAGTGACTTATTCGCGCTCGCTGGCGATCCTCTATGCGGTACTGGCGATCATGGGGCTCTTCCCGGGACTGAATACCGTGTTCGGCCTGCTCCCGCTGCACAGCAATGACATCTGGCTGCACGCAGGCACAGCGGCCGTGGCTGCCTACTTCGGCTGGTATTCGAGCCAGCGGGCCAACGTCTGATCTGCTGAAGCCGGTGTTTGTCGCACGCGATCGGTTATATTCGACCGTCCATTCAGGCAAGAAGAAGGGGAACGGTCGATGGAGACATTGCGATTCGCTGTCGTGGGCGCGGGCGCCGTAGCATGCTACTTCGGCGGCACGCTGGCGCGG
>JAIXTG010000256.1 GCA_027484285.1 Oxalobacteraceae bacterium
ATCTTGCTGGTGTCGACCGCTTCGCCTTCGTTGAACACCATGCCCGACAGCAGGTGGCCGAAATCGGGCTGGTTCACGCCCAGCATGTCCATCACCACCTTGCTGGTGACGCCGATCTTTTTGCCGACCACGATTTCGCCCTGTTGCAGGCGGCGCTCGATCATGCGCAGCTGGATCTGGTAGGCATCGTCGATCGTGATCTCGGGTTCGCGATTGGTCAGCGGCTCGATCGGCACGCGCGACACCAGCGATTCATACAGCTCGTCGCCGTACAGCTGGATTTTGTTGGGGCTCATCGCCATGGCTGCAGTCTCCGGTGGTATTCAGTTTCAGATCTTGATCATTACGTTGCGCAGGTCGGTGTAGAACTCGAGCGAGTGCACGCCGCCTTCGCGGCCGATGCCGGACGCTTTCGAGCCGCCGAACGGCGTGCGCAGGTCGCGCAGGAACCAGCTGTTGATCCAGCACAGGCCCACATGAATCGAATTCGCCATCCGCGTCGCGGTCGACAGGTCCGAGGTCCAGATCGAGGTTGCGAGGCCGTATGGCGTATCGTTCGCGAGCCGTACCGCTTCTTCCTCGGTATCGAAGGGCGCGATGTGGCAGCAGGGTCCGAAAATCTCTTCGCGGATGATGGGCGAGGACTCCGGCAGGCCGGTCCAGATGGTCGGCTGCACGAAGTGGCCTTCCGCATACCTGCCCGACATCGTCGGCGTGCCGCCGCCGGTGACCACGTTCGCACCCTCGGCCTTCGCCTTCGCGTAATACGACAGCACTTTGGCCTTGTGCTCGGACGAGATCAGCGGGCCGAGGCCGACGCCGGGCTCGTTCGACGGGCCGATCTTCAGTGCTTCGGCCTTTTCCTTCAGCGCATTCACGAACTTCTCGAAGATGGGACGCTGCACATAGACGCGCTCGGTGCCGAGGCAGACCTGGCCGCAGTTCTCGAAGGCGGAGCGGGTGACGCCCGCCACCGCCTTCTCGAAATCGGCGTCGGCAAACACCACGGCGGCGTTCTTGCCGCCCAGTTCGAACGACACCGGGCGCACGCCTTTCGCGGCGGCCGCCATGATCGCCTCGCCGGTGCGGGTCTCGCCGGTGAAGGTGATGCCGTCCACGTCCGGATGGCGGGTCAGGAATTCGCCGGCCGAGTTCGGGCCGAAGCCGTGTACCATGTTGTACACGCCCTTCGGAATGCCGACCGTGTTCATCACTTCGCCGAGCAGCGTGGCGGTGGCCGGCGTCTCTTCGGAGGGCTTGACGATCACCGCATTGCCGCAGGCGAGCGCTGGACCGACTTTCCAGGTCATCAGCAGCAGCGGCAGGTTCCACGGGCAGACCACGGCCACCACGCCGAGCGGCACGCGCACGCCGTAGCTGATGGCGGTGCCGCCGTCCGGCGTCGTCATCTGGAAGCTCTCGGTCGGCGCGTTCTTGATGATGTCGGCGAAGATCTTGAAGTTCGCCGCGCCGCGCGGGATGTCGATATGCGAGGCCAGCGAATGCGGCTTGCCGGTGTCGGCCAGTTCGGCCTCGAGGAATTCGTCGAAGCGGCGGTTGATCTCGTCGGCGACCGCATTCAGCATGTCGACCCGCTTGACCACGCTCAGCTTGCCCCAGTCGCCCGCGAGCGCAGCGCGTGCGGCTTTCACGGCGGCGTCGACTTCGGCCTGGCCGGCTTCATGCACGAGGCCGATCACGCTGTTGTCGACCGGCGCGCGGTTTTCGAAAGTCTTGCTGGTGGCGACGAACTCGCCGTTGATGAAGTTCAGGAATTGTTTCATGGTCTCTTCCGCTGTCTGGGAGCCTGTCGGGTTGGGCCGCTGTCCGTGTTGCGCCTCCTCGCCGTACAACTTGTACTGTCTTCGTCGGCGCGCCTTGTCAACGCCCCAACTCGACTGGCTCGTTGGGTTTCAGGCTAGTCCGATGGCTTTCAATCCTGCGAGCGCGCATTCCTCGTCCTGCTCGGCCGAGCCGCCGGATACGCCGATGCCGCCGATGCGGGTGCCGTTGGCGACGATCGGCAGTCCGCCGCCGAAGATCACGAGGCGCGGACGCTCGGCCAGGCCCGCGCGCAGGATCTCGTCGTCTTTCAGGATGTCTTTCCATGCCGCCGTCGGGAAGCCGAAGCTGGCCGAGGTGTAGGCCTTGTCGATTGCGATCTCGACCGAATGCAGGAAGGCACCCGGCATCCGCAGGAAGCCGGCCAGCACGCCGGCACGGTCGGTAATGGCAACATTAATCGTGATGCCGAGCTCGCGCGCATGCGCGACTGCGGCTTGCAGCGCCTGGTGCGCGGCCTCGGCCGAGATCACCGGCTGGTTCACGCTGACGGAAGGGGACTGGGTAGCCATGGCTGATATCCGGTTTGGGTTGAATGAACTTTAGGCTTCACAAGCTATACTGTCCAATACTGAATTTTGTTTTGGCGATACCTTCAGGGTATGGCTTGCGAACGGGAGGCCGGGATGGACCTGAAGCAGATGCGCTATTTCCTCGCAGTGGCCGAGGAACGCAATTTCACCCGCGCCGCCGAGCGGCTGCACATGGCGCAGCCGCCGCTCACGCGCCAGATTCAGGCACTGGAAGACGATATCGGCGCGCCGCTGTTCATGCGCACCAGCAAGGGCGTGGCGCTGACCGAAGCCGGGCAGGCGCTGCTGGCCGAGGTGCCTAACCTGCTGGCACTGGCGCAGCGTGCGAAGGAGCGTGCGGTGCTGGCCAGCGAAGGGCAGAGCGGCCGGCTCGATGTCGGCATCTTCGGTTCGGCGGTGCTGGACCTGATACCGCGCATACTCGCGCGCTTCCACGCCGACCGGCCGGAAGTGAAGATCGTGCTGCACAACCTGACCAAGCACGAGCAGATCGCCGCGCTGCGCGAGCGCCGCATCAGCGTCGGCTTCAA
>JAIXTG010000263.1 GCA_027484285.1 Oxalobacteraceae bacterium
TATTCCTGGTAGTTACCGTCGAAGAAGACCACCTGCGACTCGCCTTCGAACGCGAGGATGTGGGTGGCAATGCGGTCGAGGAACCAGCGGTCGTGCGAGATCACCAGCACGCTGCCGGCGAATTCCAGCAGGGCGTCTTCCAGCGCGCGCAGGGTTTCCACATCGAGGTCGTTCGACGGTTCGTCCAGCAGCAGTACATTGCCGCCCATGAGCAGCGTCTTCGCGAGGTGCAGCCGTCCGCGCTCGCCGCCGGACAGGTTGCCAACGATCTTCTGCTGGTCGGCGCCCTTGAAGTTGAAGCGGCCGAGATAGGCGCGCGACGGCATTTCGAACCGGCCTACCGTCAGCAGGTCGGCGCCGCCGGCAACGTCGTCGAACACCGTTTTCTTGTTGTCGAGCTCGGCGCGCGACTGGTCGACCACGGAAACCTTGACGGTCGAGCCGACGACGATTTCGCCGCTGTCGGGCTGCTCCTTGCCGGAGATCATGCGGAACAGTGTGGATTTGCCGGCGCCGTTCGGGCCGATGATGCCGACGATGGCGCCGGGCGGGATCTTGAACGACAGGTTGTCAATCAGCAGGCGGTCGCCATAGCCCTTGCTGACATTCTTGAATTCGATGACTTCATTGCCGAGCCGCTCCGCGACCGGGATGAAGATTTCCTGCGTCTCGTTGCGCTTCTGGTATTCGTGCTCGGACAGCTCGTTGAAACGCGCGATACGCGCCTTGCTCTTCGCCTGCCGGCCCTTGGGGTTTTGCCGCACCCATTCGAGTTCTTTCTTCAGCGCCTTCTGCCGCGCCGATTCGGTGGCTTCTTCCTGCTTCAGACGGCCCTCTTTCTGCTCCAGCCACGACGAGTAATTGCCCTTCCACGGGATGCCGTGGCCGCGGTCGAGCTCAAGAATCCATTCGGCTGCGTTGTCGAGGAAGTAGCGGTCGTGGGTGATGCCGACCACGGTGCCCGGGAAGCGCTGCAGGAATTGTTCGAGCCAGTCGACCGATTCGGCGTCGAGGTGGTTGGTCGGCTCGTCCAGCAGCAGCATGTCGGGCTTGGACAGCAGCAGCTTGCACAGCGCGACGCGGCGCTTCTCGCCGCCGGACAGCACGCCGATCTTCGCGTCCCACGGCGGCAGGCGCAGCGCATCGGCTGCCACTTCCAGCTGCAGCTCGAGGTTGCCGCCGTCGGCGGCCGCGATGATCGCTTCCAGCCGCTCCTGCTCCTTGGCGAGCGCATCGAAGTCGGCGTCCGGCTCTGCATACGCGGCATACACCTGCTCAAGCTTGGCGCGCGCCTCGAAGGCTTCGCCGAGGCCGCTCTCGACTTCCTGCCGCACCGTCAGTTCCGGATTCAGCTCCGGCTCCTGCGGCAGGTAGCCGATGTTCAGGTTCGGCATCGGGATGGCTTCGCCTTCGATGTCCTTGTCGATGCCGGCCATGATTTTCAGCAGCGTCGACTTGCCCGAGCCGTTCAGGCCGAGCACGCCGATCTTGGCACCGGGGAAAAAGGACAGCGAAATATCTTTCAGAATCTGGCGCTTGGGCGGGACGATCTTGCCCACGCGGTTCATTGTGTAGACGTAATTGGCCATGGATGCGTTGTTCAGGTAAGGGAATCGATGCGCGGCAGAACGCCGCAGGGACGGCCAAGGATAACCGAACGACCGCGCCGGGTACAGGCGCCGGCCTTGCGCGACCGGGCAGGGACGTGTCAGCGACGGTCGCGCCAGCCGCGCAGCAGCCCTTCGCCCGAATACAGCGCCAGCCCCGACCAGATCAGCGCGAAGCCGAGCAGCTTTTCAACGCCGAAAGCCTCGCCAAACAGGAAGACGCCGAGCAGCAACTGGATGCTCGGCCCGATGTACTGCAGCAGGCCGACCAGGGACAGCGGTATGCGGCGCGCGCCGTAAGCGAACATCAGCAGCGGCACCGCCGTCACCGGGCCGGCCGACATCAGCAGCAGCGTGATGCCGGTACCGCTGCCCCACGCGTGCGACGACCCGCTGTCCGGCAGCAGCAGGAAGGCGCCCGCCACCGGCAGCATGATCAGGGTTTCGACCGACAGGCCTTCAAGCGCGCCCAGCGAGGCCGTCTTGCGGATCAGGCCGTACAGCGCAAAGGTGATCCCGATGACCAGCCCGATCCAGGGCAGCTGCCCGGCTGCCATCGTCAGCCACAGCACGCCGGCCGCCGCCAGCGCGACCGACAGCCACTGTACCGGTCGCAGCCGTTCGCCCAGCAGGAGGCCGAACAGCACATTGAACAGCGGCGTGATGAAGTAGCCCAGGCTGGCATCGATCACGTGGCCGTCATTCACGGCCCAGATGTATACCACCCAGTTCGTCCCGAGCATCGCGGCGCTGGCAATGAAAGACAGCGCAATGCGCGGCCGCGCACGGACCGCCGCGATCCAGCCCCACTGCCGGCGCAGGCCCAGCAGGGACAGCAGGAAGACGACTGACCACAGCACGCGATGCGACAGGATTTCCAGCGGGGGCACCTGCTGCATCAGCCGCAGGTAGGCGGGAAACACGCCCCACAGCGTGAACGCTGCGCCAGCGGCCAGCGCGCCTCTCAGCATCGCTGCCTCACTCGAGGCCCAGCGACAATTGCGGCGTTTCCTTTGCCGTGCCGTCCGTGTCGGCGTTCCGGGCCGTGCGCCGCGGCCGGCCTTCGCGTGCCGGGTTGCGGCTGCCGTGCTTGTCGAACACCCGGCGCGCTTCCTCTCGTACGCCGGGTTCGCGGCGCAGCGCCCACAGTGTTTCGCGCGCATGGCGCGCAGCGGCAAGATGATCGACGATGGGTTCGGGATAGCGGTCGCCGAGGATGACGCCGGCCTGCTGCTGCAGTTCCGGCGGCATGGTCCATGGTTCGAAGATGAATTCGTCCGGCACGTCCTGCAGTGCCGGCAGCCAGCGGCGCACGAATACGCCGTGCGGATCCTGATCCTGCGCCTGCTTCACCGGGTTATAGATGCGCAGCGTGTTGATGCCGGTAACGCCGGACTGCATCTGTACCTGCGGATAGTGGATGCCCGGCTCGTAGTCGAGAAACTCGCGCGCGAGGTGCAGCGCCGGCTCCCGCCAGTGATTCCACAGCTGGTAACTGGAAAAGCTGACCAGTAGCGCGCGCATCCTGAAATTGATCCAGCCAGTCTCGGCCAGCATCTTCATGCAGGCATCAATCAGCGGATAGCCGGTTTCGCCCTTGCACCAGCGTTCAAACCGCTCGCGGCTGAAATGCGGCTCGCGCACCCCGTCAAAGCCGCGGTGCACATTCTGCAGTTCGATTTCGGGCTCGGACTCCAGCTTCTGGATGAAGTGGCAGTGCCAGTGCAGCCGGCTCTCGAACGACTTCAGCCCGGCCAGCGCACCGGCCGGGCGCGCATGCTCGGGCAGCGCATTGATCTCGGTGCGGGTCTTCCAGACCTTGTGCACGACTTCCCGCACCGACAGTACGCCATACGCCAGATAGGGCGACAGCCGCGAGCAATGGTCCTCGGCCGACAGCGGGCTGGACATCGAATAGCGGTATTCGGCGAGGTGCCCGGTGAAGAACTGCCGTACCTGCTGCGATGCGGTTTTGCGTCCGCCGCGCTGGCGCCCCGGCTTGTCATTGCCCGACATTCCCATCCAGCCGGGCTTCATGATGCCGCTCGGCGACAGTGTGCCGACGGGCCGGCCGAGGAAGTCCGGCGCAGGCAGCACCGCCTGCCGCATTCGCTGCATCCAGGCCGATGCCCATTCGTCGCGCGAGCCGAGGCGGCGCACCACGCCGTTCGACGGGAATTCCTTCCAGTCGATGCCATTGGCACGGCACCACGCGGCTACCTGCCTGTCACGCGCATAGCTTGCCGCGTTCCCGGTCTCTTCGTGCGAATACAGCGTGAATGGCCCAAAGGTGTCGAGCACGCGCTTGAACACCTGCGTGATTTCGCCGTACTGGACCAGCAGCGGGCTGCCGCGCGCCGACAGTGCCTGGTCGAGTTCGGCCAGGCATTCGTTGATGAAGTGGATATGTTGCGGCGCGCAGTCCGGCGCGCGCACCAGCGCGGGTTCGTAGACGTACAGCGGCAGCACCTCCCGGTGCTTTGCGGCCTCGACCAGCGGCGCGTGGTCGAACACGCGCAGGTCGCGCTTGAACCAGACCACGCCCAGCTTCATCGGTGCCAGCCTCGCTTCTGTTCATGCCCGCCGTCGGTGCAGATCGTCCAGAACGCAGTGAACGACCGGCACGCGCGGGCAGGATTGGGAAAGTGGCGCGGCGCATCGTGCAGTTGCGTGCAGAGCGCCGGCAGCCGTTCTCGGTAGCCTGGGTTCAGGGTCGCAACGGATTCCATTTCGCGCACGTCGGGCAGCATCGCAGGCAATTCACGGAGGTCGCCGACGAAGACGGCGTCGGTCACGGCTGCCATTCTATCCATCACGAAGGCCCAGCGCCGGGCCGACCACGGGAAGCGTGCATGGAAGGGCAGGTGGATGACGCCCAGCCGCAAGCCGTCGAACGGATCATTGGCCAGCATCCACGGATGAACCAGCCTGACGCGCGCTGCTGCCGGCAGCGGGGCAGCGGCCTGCATGGGCGGTGCGCCCAGCCGTCCAGGCTCGGGGATGCCGGCCGCCGCTGGCTCGCCGGCGATCGCCTTGCGGCTGCGCGCGATCTGCTCGAGTTCTTCGTAGTCGGTGTCGAGCACGCTGCCGTCGCAATGCCAGTCCGGCGGCGCGTAGCGCGCCACATTCTCCGCATTGAACAGGTAAGGCTTGCTGCTGAAGGTCGCGGCCACCCACTGCCAGGACAGGTGGTTGGATGCAAGGTCGCCGTCCAGCAAGTGGGCGAACATCCAGTCGGCACCAGCACGCCAGTGGATTTTGCGCAGGTGGACCACGTAGCTCGCTATCCACATGCGCGCATGGTTGTGCAGGTAGCCGGTGTCATACAGCTCGCGTACCGCGCGGTCGATCACTGCGATGCCGGTACGGCCCTCTCGGATGTCGTCCGGCAGGCGGTCGGCGTAGTGCACGCCGGGCAGCCCGGGCCGCAGGTCCGACAGGATGCGATCGCCTTCGCGGCTCCACACATGGTGGAAGAACTCGCGCCAGCCGAA
>JAIXTG010000150.1 GCA_027484285.1 Oxalobacteraceae bacterium
ATGAACCTGGTGGCCAAGGAATTCATCGCCGCGCGCGATGACGAACTCGGCGTGCTGGTCCTGTCGCAGTTCACCGGCGCGGCGCGCGAGCTGCACGAGGCGCTAATCATCAATCCCTACCATATCGAGCAGGGCGCACAGGCGCTGCACCGGGCACTGAGCATGCCGGAGGCCGAGCAGCGCGAGCGCATGCGCAGCATGCGCAGCCTGGTGCGCGACTTCAATGTGTATCGTTGGGCCGGGCTGATGCTGCTGGATGCCGCCCGCCTGCGGCGCCGGCAGCGGGTGACCGAGAAGATCCACTCCCACAGCAGGCAGGGCCTGCGGCGCGCGTCATGAACGACCTGCTGGCCGCCGACGGGCTGCAGCTCCTGCGCGAGTTCGCGTTGCGCTCGCCGCTGTGCCTGTTCGACTTCGATGGCACGCTGGCGCCGCTGGTGCCCGACCCGGACAGCGTGGCGCTGCCGCACCCGATCCAGCTGCGGCTGCACCAGCTGCAGCAGCGGGTACCGGTCGGCATCGTCACCGGCCGCTCGCTGGCCGACATCGGTGCGCGGCTGGAGTTTCGTCCCGACTACCTGATCGGCAACCATGGCCTCGAAGGCGTGCCCGGCGAGCGCCGCGCCCATGCTGCGCTGCTGGAGGCCTGTGCCGGCTGGCGCGCGTTGCTGGCGCCGCAACTGGCCGCGATCGACCCGGGAATCTGGCTGGAAGACAAGCGCTTTTCGCTGTCGCTGCACTACCTGCAGGCGCGCGATCACGCACGGGCCGAGGCGGCACTGGCTGCCCTGTTCGAACGGCTCGACCCCGCGCCGCGCGTCATCCCGGGCAAGTATCTGTTCAGCCTGCTGCCGGCCGGCCGCGGCGACAAGGGCGAGGCAGTACAGCAGCTGCTGCGCTACACCGCGGCGGGCGCAGCGCTGTATGTCGGGGACGATGTGACCGACGAGGACGTATTCCGGCTCGAGCGGCCCGACATCCTGTCGGTACGGGTCGAGCCTTCGGCGGCCAGTGCAGCGCGCTGGTACATCGCCGACCATGAAGCCATGCTGCCGCTGCTCGACACGCTGCTGGATGTCGTGCCGCAGCGCGACCCGGCGGCACTTTCCCGGAGCAATGCGCCGTGAGCCACCTCGACCTCGGCCTGATTGGCAATTCCCGCACCAGCGCACTGATCGACAAGCAGGCGCGCATCGCCTGGTGGTGCTATCCGCATTTCGACAGCAATCCCCTGTGCTGCAGCCTGCTGCGATCAGAGGAAAAGAACCGCGCCGCCGATGCATTCGGCTTCATCGACCTGATATTCGACGGCTGCCACACCGTGCGCCAGAGCTACCAGCGCAATTCGGCGATCCTGCAAACCCGCTTGCAGGACAGCGCCGGCAATGTGATCGACGTGACCGATTTTGCGCCGCGCTTTTACCTGCACGGCCGCATGTTCGCGCCGGCAATGCTGGTGCGGGTCATCCGCCGCGTCGCCGGCCGGCCGCGCATCGGCCTGCGCCTGCGGCCGGCAATCAATTACGGACAGACGCGTGCCGCCTCGCGCTGCGGCGCCCACCACGTCACCTTTTATGGCGGGCCGCAGTCGATGCGGGTGACGACCGATGCATCGGTGACGGCGCTGACCGAGGAGCGGCTGTTCTTCCTGCATGACAGCGTGACCCTGTTGATGGGGCCGGATGAAACCGTCGACGGCGCACCGCGCGATCTGGGTCGCAGTTTTTACGAGGCGACATCCTCCTACTGGCACCGCTGGGTGCGCAACCTGGCCATCCCTTTCGAATGGCAGGACGTGGTGATCCGCTCGGCGATCACGCTCAAGCTGAATGCCTTTGATGACACCGGCGCGATCATTGCTGCGGTCACTACTTCGATACCGGAATCTCCCGACAGCGGCCGCAACTGGGACTACCGGTACTGCTGGCTGCGCGATGCCTATTTCGTCGTCAATGCGCTGAACTCGCTCGGCGTGACGGCGACCATGCAGCACTATCTCGAATACATCCTGAACATCATTGCCGACTCGCGCGACATGCCGCTGCAGCCGGTGTACGGCATACGCCGCGAGACGGCGATCGACGAATGGATAGCGCCGGGCCTCGATGGTTACCGCGGCATGGGGCCGGTACGCGTCGGCAACCAGGCATGGAGCCAGGTGCAGAACGATGTCTTCGGCACGGCGATCCTCGCCAGCACCCATGCGTTCTTCGACACCCGCCTCGAGCGCCCGGCCGGGCGCCAGATGTTCGCCGACCTCGAGCGGCTGGGCGAGCAGGCGATCCGCTGCGCACTGCAGCCGGATGCCGGCATCTGGGAGTTGCGCGGCACGCGGCGCGTGCACACTTTCTCGGTACTAATGTGCTGGGCTGCCTGCGACCGGCTGGCGTCGATCGCGACCCGCCTGCGCCTTCCGCAACGCGCGCGCCGCTGGTCCGAGGAGGCGGCGAAGATACGTGCGGCGATCATTGATGGCGGCTGGAACCCGGCGCTTGGCAGTTTCGTGTCGACCTTCGGCGGCGACCGGCTCGATGCCAGCTTGCTGCTGATCGGCGAGTTCCAGTTCCTGCCGGCGGATGACCCGCGCTTCATCGGCACGCTGCGCGCAGTGGAGCGCTACCTGCAGCGCGGCGACTTCCTGATCCGCTACAACGAAGCCGATGACTTCGGCGAGCCGGATGCCGCATTCACGGTCTGCACCCTGTGGTGGATCCAGGCACTGGCGCGCGCTGGCGAGCACGAACGCGCGCGCGAACTGTTCGAACGGGTGCTGTCGCGCCGCAACCATCTCGGCCTCCTGTCCGAAGACGTATCGCTCGATGGCCGCGAAATGTGGGGCAACTTTCCGCAGACGTACAGCATGGTCGGCCTGATCCAGTGCGCGGCGCGGCTGTCGATTCCCTGGGATGAAGCGTATTAGCACTGGCCGCCCGGGTCTTGTGGCGACCCGTCCACAGTCCATGGTGCAGCATGCATGCAGGCCGCCGGGATGCCGCGTCCCTCGGGCGTTACTTCTTCAGGGTTGCCGGCGCGGGCCGGCCTTTCCCTGGAGAGCATCATGCGACACTTCGTTCCGGCCATGGGCATGGCCCTGTCTTTGCTGCTGCCGCTGTCGGCCCATGCCGACGGCAGCTACCTGAAAATCGGCGCCGGCCAGAGCCGCTACAGTTTTGCCGGCGACAGCGAGAGCAAGACAGGCTGGCTGCTGGCTTATGGCGCGGCACTCGACAAGACCTGGGGGATCGAGGGCGGCTACGTGACTTTTGGGCGGCTCGGCGGCCTGGAGGACCTGCAGGGAAACCCGCTGACCGTCCAGACCCGCGCGCTGTACCTCGCAGGCACTGCCAGCATTCCGCTCGGCCAGAGCTTTTCGCTGTACGGAAAGCTGGGGGCTGCGGCGAAGCGCTTCAGCGGCGGCGGCGACAGCGAGACCCGGTATTCGCCGCTGCTGGGTGTCGGCGCCACACTCAATCTCGGGCCGCAGTGGGGACTCGCGCTCGAGTATGCCAACTATGGCAAGAGCGACGGCCTGCGGCTGAGCCAGACCTCGCTGTCGGTGCTGTACGCGTTCTGACCGATTTCCGGTC
>JAIXTG010000187.1 GCA_027484285.1 Oxalobacteraceae bacterium
AGTGGCGGAAGTGCGCCAGAACGAATACAGCTCAAAGGCAGGTGTGCTTGCCATGTCAGACCTCTCCCCGGGAAGTAATGCAATCGATGCAGGCCGACTGCTCGCCAAGACCATCAAGGTGAGTATAGATTGAACGCGTGCATTCGCCGGGCGAAAAAAAACGCGCCGGACAGGCGCGTTTCAGGAAGTCGTTTGGCGGAGGAAGTAGTCATGGCGTGGTTTGTCTCAGGCCACGTTCCCAGTAACAGCGAATTTTGCAGGGAAATTCCCCCTACATGCAGCGAGTCTCGAGCCCTCCGCCAGCGCGAAATGCGCGTCGTAACAGGTTTTCTCCCACCAGCTTCTACGTCGACTACCTGTGACGGAACAGGGAATTGCACGGAAACTCACTTCCCTGCAGACGAAAAAACGCTGGTCTGACAATCCGTCCGCCGAATGTATGCATCGGGCCTGGCGCTGCGAGCCCGCCCCTTGGTAAGGCTAATCCTACGGCCAGAACCTCCGCACGCCACAAGGGCTGAAAGACGCATGCCGGTTGACCTCGACCAGCTACAGCTTGGAGGGGAAACAAACCGTCTGGTTGCCCCCCAAGCAAAGCTTGATTAATACACTGCCCAGAACTCCGGCGTGAGGCCCGACCAGTGGAGAGAGCCTTTTCGATATCCGGAGAATTGCAGCCAGGAGGATTAATGCACAGCCGACTCAGCGGCGCGATCATCGCCGCTATGCTTTTTCTTATCGGGTGCGGCGGGGGCGATGGAGGCACTCCGACTGCCAACCCTATCTTGGGTGGATCGTCGACGACGCCGCCGACCTCCACCCAAAACGGTACCAGCAGCGGGACGACCTCGGGCGGCGGGACGAGCGGCGATGGCAGGATCCCGAACACCGGCTCGACGAGCCCCGGCGCCGGGACCGGCTCGACGACCTCTGGCGGCTCGAGCTCGATCCCGACACCCACGACCGGCTCATCGAGCGGGACGCCGTCGACCCCAACACCTACGAGCACTAATACGGTCGCGATGGTGGTCGCCTATCCGCAGCCGGCCGACGGCATGCGCCTGGTGGATCTCAACGACAACGGACATGCGGCCGGCACCGCCGGCCCCTATGTCTACGGGCTACCGATGTCGGTCTCGACAAACAATCATCATGTCGCCAATGCTGACAATTTCGGCGACCTGTCACCCTGGACTTCAGTTGGCGGCAACAACTCCGCTGGCGTAGTCGCCGGCGCGACCGCGCAGAGCGAACGGGGCGCGCGCGTGGCGTGGATCTGGGACGGCGCGAAGCGCACAGCGCTTCCGCTGCCGAACGACGTCAATAAGTCGGCGCTGTGGACCGGCGGGATCGACGACAACGGGCGGGTCGCTGTGCAGCTGTATGACGGCACACGACTGGGCGCGGCTTACATCGCGGCTATCGGTACCATTGGCAACAACGGCAATTACCAATTCATGGCGCAGGTATTGGGCGCTGGCGAGTCCACCTACGTCGGTCGCATTACCAACAGCGGAATCGTCGTGGGATGGGCCGAGCTCGCCCCGACAGCTAGCCGCATCTTTCTCTGGCGGCCGAACAGCAGTGTGACCACCATCGCAGACATCGATTTGTTGACCTGCGGCTGCCGACCGGGCGCTGCCAACAACCGGGGCGATCTGATCATCATATTCGACGATCGGATCCGGCACGGCACCATCGAAGGCCAGCCGCCCGTGCATGGCGAGCTCTTCACCGGCAGTTCCCGCACGCGCCTGCCCGCGCTGGACGCCAGCTCGCACGAGTATTCGGCAATCAATGACCAGCGAGACATGGTCGGTAACTACGGCTCGGGCCCGTTCGTGGTGCTGGGCGGCCGGATCCACGACCTCAACGCCTATGCCAACAGCGCAGCTTTTGGGTGGCGTTTCGAAACGGCTTCGCTCATGAATAACCGGCGCCAGGTGACGGGCGAAGGTATGTCTAATGGCCAACGCAGATGGTATCTGCTCACACTACGCTGAAATAGCGTCCGACCGAAATTCTCTTCAGACCTTCATTGAGAAATGAGCCTCGTGGGAATCCAAGAGGCATAAAACCTAAACGTTTGAAATTCCGAAAGCAATAATTTCGATTAATTCAGGGGAAAAAAGCTTTTCACCGCAAAGCTGCTGGCCGCTGAAGCCGAACTATTTTCATCACAACTCTGATACCCGTTTATCGGCCGACTGGACAAACTTGGATTGTGATTCCCCGACGACCAAATCAGCACACACCGGCCCGTCGTAAATGCAAAAACTTTCTCACACCGGAGACCAGCCAGACATGGCTAATCTCCCTAGTAAGCCTGATAGCTCAATCTAGGCGGCAGCGATGGGGTACGCAACGAAGTGCTTGTCCATGCAGTGATTTAAGTTAATATAACTTTAATTACTATTTTGACATTCTCATGAGCTTCGCTGACTTTGTCCAGATTCACCATCGCAGCAAGGTTTCCTCATGGAAAAGGCTGCCGTTGGGGGACACCGGCGGGCGCCCGGAGGCTTGGCTGCGAGACACGCTGCAATCGCACCCGGAGTTGCTCCCCATCGGCGACTTGGATCCCGCTTATGGCCCCTTGCTGCCGGTATGCACGGAGCTAATGACTGAAGCTGGACCGATCGACAATGTCTTCATCAACCCCCAAGGGCGACTGACGCTTGTCGAATGCAAGCTCTGGCGCAATCCCGAAGCGCGCCGTAAGGTCGTGGCCCAGCTACTCGACTATGCGCGCGTGCTGGTTCGCTGGTCCTACGCCGACCTGCAGCGGCAAGTCAGTGCGCGGACCGGGCGGCACGGCAACTTGCCGTTTCAAATAGTGCAAGCGGCCGACCCGACGATCGACGAGCACCGGTTTGTCGATGCTGTCGCTCACGCCATGCGGCAAGGGCGGTTCCAGTTGCTGATTGCCGGCGACGGCATCCGCGAGGATGTGCAGGCGATGGGCGAGCTGATCAACCGCAATGCGGCGCTCGGATTTTCGTTCGGGATGATCGAGGTCGCACTCTATGTCGGACCCAATGGGGAGCTGATGTTCCAGCCGCGGGTGCTGGCGAAAACCCAATTGATCGAGCGGACCATCATCCTCCTCTCCGGGGGATCGGCGATTGATGAACCCGAGGCCAATGGCGACCTAACGGAGTCCCCCTCGTCAGCACGCAACCCGGCCGACGCCGAAACGATGAAAGCCTGGTGGGCCGAGGTACTGGCCACGCGCTTTGACGACCCGGACCAGCCTGAACTGCGCTACCGCTACCCGAACAACGTCCGCACCCCATTGCCCTGGCCGGGCACCTGGATCACCGGGTATCGCGCTGGCGGAAGCACTGGCCGCGTCGGCGTCTTTGTCGGTGGCCATGCGGAGCCCTTGGCAGAGTTACTGAAAAATTTCGCTCCCTACGAGTCCACGCTCAAACGAACATTACCTGATGGCTGCCAATTCGAGCCAAATTTAGGGCCGGGTATCAGTCGCCCGATCCGTGACTTTGCCGATGAAGCCGCACCGAAAGCGTGGCTGTCCAAAATCCTCAATGAATTCGTCAATGTTTTTCGGCCCATCATCGGCAAACTGATGGAGCGAACGGCGTTGTGAAAAGTAAGCCTTGGGTCCGTTTACGGCAATTCGCGCTTGCTTAGTTAAGCCCGAAGCAACGTCGTGAAATTTTCAACGCGTATGAGCAGATAAACAAAAACACGAAGGAGGCCGATATGGGTTTTCAGGACAAACCATATTCGCGCTACATGACGCGCGCGATCCTGGAAAAAGCGATCAATTCACTGGCGGGGCTGATCCAAGGAATCAGCATTGATGGCAAGATCAATGCGATCGAAGCCCAGTTCCTCCAGCAGTGGCTCTATGAGCATGCCGACCTTGCCACACGCTATCCATTCACCGAACTCCTTCCGCGGGTCCGGCCGGCAGTCGCCAGCGGGATCCTCGAGCCGGAAGAACGCGAGGACATCATCTGGCTGTGCAACCGCCTCGACCAAGGCAGCTATTTCAACCAAGTTACGACGGACTTGCAACGTCTGCAGGGTATCGTGGGCGGCATCACCGCCGACCGGCGCATCCATGAAGCGGAGTTGCGTGGCTTGTCCGAGTGGCTAGCTGAGCACGAGCATTTGAAGTCACTGTGGCCGTATGACGAAATCGACAGCCTCGTCACCAGCGTGTTGGCCGATAACCAAATCAGCCCGGAAGAGGAAGATCAACTGCAAGAGCTTTTCGCGCAATTCACCGCCCTGCACGACGACCGCACAATCACCGATCCATTGCTCCAAAAAAATGGACGGCTGGTCGGCTTGTGCGCTGTCTGCCCGCAAATCGTTTTCCCTGACGCCCTGTTTTGCTTCACCGGCGACTCGCCACGCTTTTCCCGCGAAGAATTGAAAGCCTGGGTGCGCGAACTGGGCGGCGATACGACTCCGCGCGTTACGCGAAAAGTGAGCTACTTGGTCATCGGTGCTGCCGGCAACCCATTGTGGGCGTATGCCTGCTACGGCCGCAAAGTGGAACAAGCAGTACAGCTAAGGCGTGCCGGCCATCCACTAGTTCTGGTTCACGAAAACGATTTTCATGATGCGGTGGCAGACGCCATGTAAATCGACATCATCCAACCGGTCGGAAAGTGGACTTAGCACCAAAACTCGAGGAATTCATTTTTTACAAACCTTGATCGCCACTTTATGTAGCAGATGCGCTCGATCGATCGGAATGATGTCTTGATCAGAAAAATTCTTGGGATCGAAAGCGTCTTTTCGCACAAGTGTGCCTCGCCCAAAATTGTCAACGTAAAGCGCTTTATCTTCCATGACTAACTGCCAGTTTTTGCAACCGATCGCAAAGTCGGCAAGCTCTGACTTGAATCGCAGATCATTCATCTGCCGCCAACCCGAGATATTCGTTACCATGCGCACTAAGACGATATTTCCTTGCCGGCTAACAGATGATGGGTAGCTATTCCCGCAATTGCCTGCTACGCAAGACTTGTCATCGCTACAGCGCGCGCTTTTTTCGTGACACCCGTAAATTGCGCTACGACCAACGTTGGAGCTTTAGGCGTTAGGTCGGCTCCTTGACCTATGAGCCCATGTAGCCATAGCTGATAGCACGCCAACACTTTCAAAGGATTGACGATTTACCATACTGCATAGTCAACGATCCAACGGGAAAACATTACGATTTCAATGAGACTACTTAAATAAATAAAAATAGTTGGCTGCGAAGCGAGCGTTTCATCTACCTTATTTGAGCATAAGTCAGCCGCGGTTGAGTTAATCTTTTGCATTTGGCGCTCCTTTCCCCGCACTTGAGAGACAGCATGCAACATCTACAAGCTCTTCCCGCCTTTATCGTTGGTTTGGCATTGCTGACTCTGGCCAGCTTTTTTTACAAGCTATTCTGGAGGCCCGCACGGGCGCAACAAGCCAAGCTGGCACGTGCGATTGCCGCGATCAAGAACGTAGACGGTGACTCGCATGGCGCGATACAAGCGGTCATGGAAGCCGACAAGACGCTCAAGCACCTCTGGGGAGAGTACAACGATACCTTGCACGAGCAGCGCGAGCTTAGCGCGCAAACGCTGCAGTTTGAGGTCGTGGCGCGCCGTGCCACCGTGCCGGCCGAGGCCATCTTCACCGCTCAGGTGCTGGTAGACACCCCGGTGCGCACCGAATTCTTCAAGCACCTGCCGGGGATTCTGACGGGGCTGGGCATCATAGGCACCTTTGGTGGCCTCATCATCGGCCTGCAAGGCTTTGAGGTGAGCTCTGACCCCGAGCTCGTACGTAAGGGGCTCAAGACGCTGGTGGACGGCGTACACGAGGCCTTCTTCGTATCAGCCGCTGCCATCACGCTGGCCATGCTCGCCACCGCCATTGAGAAAATCTTCCTGACCAAGCTCTACGGCCAGGTCGAAGAGCTGTGCCAGCTGCTCGATGGGCAGCATCAGGCCGGTGCCGGAGAGGAGTATTTGTCTCGCTTAGTTCTAGCGTCCGAGGCCTCGGCAAAGGAAGCCAAGCAGCTCAAGCAAGCGCTGGTAGAAGACTTAAAGACCATCTTGGAGGAGATTAGCTTGCGTCAAATTGCCGCCTCCAATGCCTCGACCGCGTCCGTGGCCGACCGCATCGTGGCAGGCATGCAAGAGGGGCTGAAGGAGCCGCTGGAGGGTATTCGCACTGCTGTGCAACAGGTCTCCGGTGACCAAGGCGCGGCGGTGCATAAGCTGTTGGCTGACACCATGGCCGCGATGACCGCGCAGATTCGCGACCTTTTTGGCAGCCAAATCACGGGCATCAATGAGTTGCAGCAGCAAACCATGCAGGCTATGACGCAGGCGGTGGGCACCCTGCAGCAGGTGGCCGCCGACATGTCGCGCACCGGTGCCTCCACCACAGAATCGATGGCCACCAAGATGGCCGAAGCCATGTCGGCGATGGAAACTCGTCAGCAGGTGATGAATGAGCAGATGCGTGGTCTGCTGGACGAAGTAAAGACCAGCATGGCGAGCATCCAAGGCGCGTCCAACGACAAGCTGCAGGAGGCCTTGGGCCAGATTGCCATTAGCGTGACAGACGCCACCACCAAGCTACAAGCGCTGGTGACGGATGCCGCAACTACCCAGGTCACCACCACTGGAACCCTGCAGAGCACCACCAACGACGCGGTGAATCAGATGGCCAATCAGGTGCAGGCGCTGGTTGCCCAGACCCAGACAGTGTCGCAACAGATGGGGCAGACGGTAGCGGCAATGGAGCGCTTGACCACCGAGTCCGCAACGCGCCTGTCCACTAGCGCCGAGCGCCTCTTTGCGGCGTCCGAGCAGTTTGCCACCGCCGGCTCCCAGACCAGCAGCGTGCTGGAGCGCTCACAAGCCCTGGTGCAGCAACTGTCTGGCGCCTCCACTGCACTCACCGGGTCCACAACCACCCTGAACGCCGCAATCAATGACTACAAGGCCGCGCGTGATTCACTTGCCACCATGGTGGAAGCGTTGCGCGAGACAGTGGCCTCAGCCAAGAGCGAGGCAGCGCTCACGGCCACGGTCTTGCAGCGCATTGAAGATTCGACCAAAGCCTTGGCGCAGGCCGAGCAAAAAGCGGATGAATATCTGAAAGGCGTCACCGAAGTGCTGGCGGAAGCGCATAACCAGTTCAGCACCCAAGTCATCTCCACCCTCAGCGAGGTAAATGGCCAGTTCCACGAACACCTAAATAGCGCCACCCGCGCGTTGGCGGGCGCCATTGAAGACTTGGAAAACGCGTTTGACCGGATTCCGGGGTAATTCATGCTCGCCCAACGTACGGTCAAGGCGCGCTCAAAGGACGAAGGCGAAAAGCCGTTCTGGATTTCGTTCTCGGACTTGATGACCGCGCTTATGGTCTTGTTCTTGCTGGTGATGAGCGTGGCGCTCTTGGCTGTGACCCGCACCGTGTCGGAAGCCGAGCGCGCCGCAGCCGAGCGCAAGAAAGACATTGAACTCCTGCTCGACCAAGTGGAGGCCGCGACCAAGCTAGAGCCGTTTCGCGGGGTGAGCGTAGACCGTACCCGCAACGTGATTGACTTTGGCGACCGAGCCCGCTTTGAAACCGGTAGCCATGACTTGAATGCCCCCCAAGGGGCTCTGCTGCGCGCCTTTGTGCCTGAAGTGCTGAAAGTGGCGGCCGACCCCCGGGGGGAGAAGTGGCTCAAGCGCATTGTGGTGGAAGGCTTTGCTGACAAGCGCGGCTCGTACCTCTTGAATTTGAATCTCTCTTTGCAGCGCTCGCAGCGCGTCTTGTGCGTACTGCTGGCGTCTGACACCGGCCCGACTGCGCTGTCCAATGCGGAAAAAGACCAAGTGCGAGACTTGTTCCTAGTGGGCGGATATTCCTTCAATTCCTCAAAGTCGGATTTGGACGCCAGCCGGCGAATCGAGCTGCGGCTGGAGTTTTTCAACGTCGGTGAAGAGCACCCAAAAAAGCCAGATGTCAAAGACAACGGCTTTGGCGCGTGTCCTCTGGGGTGACCCATGCATGAGCTTAATCTCCTGCGAAATCAGCTTACTACGGCGCTCACTCTGCGCTTTGGCGACCCCCGCCCCATGGAACAGCTGGCCAAGCAGGTGCAGACAAAGTTCGGTGACGGCCGGCCGCCGTCCTCCCACGCCATCACCAGTGCGTTGGCCGCTTTCATTCGCAGCGGGAGCCTGAACGATTTTCGCAGCCTAAAGCTAATCTGCTATGGGGCAGCGCTTCCGCCCAAACCCGGCCAACCTTGTGTGCTGGAAGACGAGTCGCTTCTGACTAAGCTGTTGGCTGCGGTCTCGACACTGAAAGGACGTACCCGGCAGCTGCGTCGCTGCTTCCAAGGTCTGCTCAGCACTTTCTTCTCCTACGCCCCGCCGACCTCAGCTCAACACGGCTGGCACCGGCTGCGCGCGTTTTTGGCACAGCACCTTCGTCACGTGCGCGAGGGCGATCGGGTTCCCGACTGGGTTGAGGCCTTGCACGACCATGAGGATTTGCTGTCGGAAGCGCCTTGCGTGCAGTTCGGCCGCGCGTTCTTAAAAGGGGAGACTGCCACCTTTAATGCGATGTGCGAGCGGCTTCACATCAGCCAGTCTTCCTGGGTGCGCGAGCAAGTGGTGCTGGCGGCGGTGAAGGAGGCCATCCGCAGCTCCGAAGCGCAGTTTCGCAGGTATCTGGACACGCTGCTCCCGGCCTTGGCCGAGATACCCAGCGTGCAGCTGCGGGGCGTACGGAACCTGCTGGATCATTACGCGGACCTCTCTTCGACGCAAGAACATGCAGGATTGCGCACGGCGGCATTGGAGTTGATGGGCAATCCACTCTTGATTGCAAATGGCCAGCGCTGGCGTGAAGTCAGTGCACCGGCGCGCGAAATGGTAGGCACTTGGCTCAAGCACCAAGTAATTAGTCTCTTCTTCAATCTGTTGAGTCAGGATGGCAACACCGACCGCCGACGTGTTGAGTTTTGGTCGGACTACGCGGAACAGATTGAAAACATCTGGGTGGTATTCGGCGAAACCGCACGTGCACGCCGCAACATGGACTTTGCCAACTTGCGCAAGCTGTTGGGGGACAATGCGCTCATCTTAAGTGGCGCCGCCAAGACCAACAATGCCTTCATCATGAAAATCGGCAGTCAGTACGTAATTGAATTTGGCGAGACAGGCAACGCCGCCTATGTCTACCCGCAAAATGCTCTGCCCTTTGAGCTATCTGGCACTTTACATTTGCGCGACGACTTGAAGCACGGCTCGCACCGCTTGCCTCATCAAGGCCTCTGGCAATACAGCTTCCGCCGCGAGCTGAGACTGCGCGGGTCAGGCATAACTCCGGCGCCTTCAGCAGATCGAGCCGTCGCCCGCGGCTTTGACGAGCAAAGTACCGCCTTTGAACGAGAATTGCGACGCTTCTGCGCTGATACCGGGCTGGTGCTGGAAGACAGGCGCGGGCGCGAAAACCGCTGGCTAGTCCACGCCGATAACTTGAATACTCACATCGCCAATACGCTGGCCCAGTGGAACTTCCGCTATGACCAGGCCAACTCTTGGTGGGAGAAACGCACGACATGAACCTCTTCCAACGTCTAACCCGAAGACTGGCTGTCCAGCCAGACGTAGAAAAGCTATGGGTGGAGTTCACCCCCACGGGGCCGGACTACCGTATGGAAGTCACGGCCCCCAGCCCCACTGCCTTGGCAGTGGACTCGGTGCTGGCTTTGCGCTACCTGCAAGCGCTGGTGGATGCGGGCTTTGCCACCGAGACGGGCGAGCGGTATGCATTGACTTGGGAGGCGGCCTACCGCTTGCTGGCCGACCCGGAGCAAGAAGAGGCGGTGGCGCATTTGGGCATGCCTGCGATGACCAGTATGACGCCGGTCCTGACCTGCAACGGCACCCTCGAGGACCCAGACTTCGCCATCGGCATTCAAGGTTGGCACGATGGCGAACGCCTCTTGCGCGCAGTGCAGCCGCAAGGTGCAGCCGTGCGGCAAGGCCGTGCTTGGTCGCTGCTTCAAGAGGAGACCTATGCACTTTTGCTTGCGCTACGCGAGTTCTCCCAGGAGTCCGAGCGCACCCCCGGGACCAACCGGCGATACTGGGGCCGCCTGCGCGCACTAGCACTGGCTGCGGGCGCGCGCTTGGACCAGTTCTTGACCTTCACAGTGGTGCTCACACCGGAGAAGCTGCACATCCATCTACAGCAAGCGCAGGTAGCCGAGACTGGCGTGGTGGAAGTTCAGCCGTGGTTTGCCGGTGCGCCGGCAAACTGGATCGATGAATTTGACCGGGTAAATACCGTGCCCGAGCAGTACCGCCTGCAGGACGGCGACACCATGGTGGAAGTGGTCATCACACCGGCGGTGCGCAAGGTGCTGCGCGCTGTAAAGCTTATGCCAGGCCGCCGCGTGGCGGGCGCCTTAGCCGAGAAGTTCGTGAGCAACCCGTTTGCCACCTTAGGCGAAGCCGCTTCCGAGGTGCTGGACGAGGGCCAGTTTGAGCAAGCCCGGCGCGACGCCGGACTCATCTTCCAGCGCTTTATGGCGCATGGCGTGATGGACCACGACACCGTGCGCGAAGCCGGGGTGCGGGTAGAGAGCCTGACTGAGCAGGTTGGCGAGAGCGTGGTGGAAGCTTTTGCCACGCCTGAGCAGCTCAAGCAATTCGTGGTGCGCGTAGAGACCAAGCTCAACACCGGGCTGGAACTGTGTGAATGGCGCGGCTATCGGCTGCAGCTCTTGGGTGATACCCGCGAGCAGCTGGATACGCTCAAGGCGCTGTACGAGGCGTGGGTGGCGCCGCGAATTCGCATCACCGCCGATACAGTATTGGACTTGAAACGTTATGCCGAACGCGTGACCGGGATCGGCGTGCAGTCGGCGATTGTCTCGCCCTATATCCCAAAGCCTGACACCGACCCGTGGTTCCCGCTGCAGGAGGAGACCCCGGAAGGTGTCATCCTGACCGAGCTCGATTTGGGTGAAGGCAAGAAGTTCGAGCTGCTGGTGGACAAGAAGGTCTATCGCACGTTGAAGGACGCTGTCACCAAGGCCGAGCAAGCCGGCAAGCCGTTCATCGATGTGCCCGGTGTGCCCAACACCGTGAGCACCGAGGTTGCAAAGCGCATGGTGCAGGAGCTGGAAAGCCGTTTCGAGAGCCAAGGCACGGCCCCAAACAATAAGAAGCGCAAAAAAGACAAGCCCGCGCGCCAAGAACTTCTCATCCGCTTGAACGTAGGCTCCATCGAATACAAGGAAAGCCGGGCACAAGCACTGGAGTGGAACACGACGATTACCCCCCGCTTGCCGCTTGCCTTAAAACCCGCGGTGGCCTTAAAGCCGCACCAGCACGAAGGCGTAGCTTGGATGCAGCACCTGCTCTCCAAGTCGCCGGCTTACTGCCGCGGCGCGGTCTTGGCCGACGACATGGGGCTAGGCAAGACGCTGCAGCTCTTGACCGTGATTGCCGAAGCGCTGGAAGCCAGTCCCAACATGGACCCCGTACTGGTGGTGGCGCCCGTGTCGCTCTTGGAAAACTGGAAGGAAGAGGCGGAAAAGTTTTTTCAACCCGGTGCACTGCCAATCCTGACGCTGTATGGCGACGCTACCCGACGCTTGCGGGTCTCTGAAGCGGAGATTGAACAGAGCCTCTTGGACCGCGGCTTTAAGCTTTTTTTGAAAGGCGACTGGCTGGGTGCGCACAAGATCGTGCTGACCACCTACGAGAGCCTGCGCGACCTAGAATTCTCACTGGCTGCCGTCTCCTGGTCGCTGATGGTGTGCGACGAGGCCCAAAAAATCAAGAATCCGGCTGCCATGGTCACCCGCGCGGCCAAGAAGCAAAACGTCGGCTTTCGCATCGCCTGCACCGGCACCCCGGTGGAGAACTCTCTGGCCGATCTGTGGTGCCTGTTTGACTATGTGCAGCCGGGCCTTTTGGGCGCGTTAAACGAATTCGGTGCCAAGTACCGCCGCCCGATTGAGTGCGAAACCGATGAACAAAAATCGCGCGTGGAAGAGCTGCGGGCTTTGATTGCGCCGCAGATTCTGCGTCGCTTGAAGTCTGAGGTGGCGGACCTTCCGCCTAAGCTACCCAAGCCGTGCATGCTGGAGATGTCGCCTTTCCAGAAGAATCTATATGCGCAGGCGCTGGAGCGTTACCGGCTGCGGGAGGTGGAAGACATTGCTTCCCCGATACAGAACCAGCTAGGGCTCTTGCAGTACCTGCGCAAGGTGTGCACCGACCCGCGCGAATTGGGGCACCGCTTTGACCCGCAGCAGTCGCTGGAAGAGGTGCGCATGCGCAATCCCAAGCTGAACTGGCTGCTGGAGACCTTGAGCAACGTGCGCGAAGCTGACGAAAAGGCGATTGTGTTTTGCGAGTTCCGCGAGATGCAGTTGATGCTCGCGCACTACATCGAACAAGTGTTTGGTTTCAAGCCCGACATCATCAATGGCGACACGGCGGCCGCCGCCACGGCCAACGACAGCCGGCAGAAGAAAATTCATTTTTTCCAGCAGCAGCCGGGCTTTGGCGTCATCGTACTATCTCCTGTTGCCGTGGGCTTTGGCGTGAACGTGCAGGCCGCTAATCATGTGATTCACTTCACCCGCACCTGGAATCCCGCCAAGGAAGACCAGGCCACCGACCGCGCCTATCGCATTGGGCAAACGCGTCCGGTACATGTGTACTATCCGGTGGTGCGCGCACCAGACTTCACCACCTTTGACGTGAAGCTCGACAAGCTTCTGGCGTTCAAGCGCCACCTCGCCCAAGACATGCTCAATGGTGCGGGCGACATCTCGCCACACGATTTCAATGACGTGGTGCAGGTGGAAGACGACATCTTTGACGAGCGTATTCTGATAGACGACGCTGACCGATTGAACCCGGACTATTTTGAAGCGCTGGTGGCCGCGCTCTGGAAGAAGAAAGGCTTCAGCTATGTGTGGCTCACGCCCCAGCGCGGGGACGCAGGCGTGGACACGGTGGCCAAGACGCGGCAAGAGGGAGAGCTGGTGCAAGCCAAGAGCTGCCGCGCCGAAGACGGCGAGCTTGGGTGGGAGGCTATCAAGGATTTGGCCGGCGGAGAGCCGGTGTATCGACAGAAGTTTCCCGGGGTGCAATTTAAGAAGGTGGCGGTGACCAACCGATCGTTCAACGGAACGGCGCACGCGCGCGCGGAAGCTCATGGCACGCTCTTGATTGAGCGCGAAGGCTTAGGGCGATTACTGCAGACCTATCGCGTGACGCTGCGCGACCTTGAAAGCTTCATTGTTTGCCCGGAGCAAGTAAGTTAAGGCAGCACTGCGAAGTCGGCGCGGGAAATCGGTACCTGTGATGCAGCTTAGCGATAAATTCATGTGGCCTTGCGCCGTGACCCTCGCCTTTGGTGACGGAGTACATTGTTGCGACGCAGTCTATATTCTTCCCAAAGACGAAGTGAGCGACGAGTGTCGGTCTCTAACGATTACTAGGTACGACGCCACTGATCGGTGCTCTACTCGATCGAGCGCATCAGCTCACCGGGAGACAGATCCACGGCCTCTAATACTCGCAGTAGCAGCGCCGGTCCTGCGGGCACCGGATGGTGGCGAAGCGCGGAAATTTGTGGAGGGTGCATACCTAACGTGGCCGCAAGGGCGCGATCCGTGGGCAAATCCAACTGCCAGCGGACCCAATCCAGCAAATCGCGTCCAATCACGTTCGCTGTCATGCTTCGCATTGGAAGTACCCTCCCGGTGTCGCCATCAAGGTCGCGCAATCCGCCCCTTTTCAGCTAAGCAGCGCCCAGCCTTGGCCCTGTGTTCATATGGTGCAACTCAAAGCCCTAAACTTTCGTTGAGTCCAGGCGGCCGCGTTTTCCGTAATGGACGCGCCCAAATTGTTGTGTCTTAGCCAAAGTTTTGCTGCCACTCCTGTCACTTGGCATGTCCAAGGATAGGACCCTGTTCATTGAGGGAGTCTTCTCCTTTATGTCCAGCAGGTCAGAAAGCTTTGGAGATTTGCAGCCAGCCGCGCGGGCGGCGGTCCCCGTCGGCACGCGGCAACTCATCCCCCGTGCGCCACGCAATCGATGCACGCACCGACCAGCCCGCCCCCCACGCCCCCGTCAACCCGAGACCTGCACCGGTCAACGTGCGCGTATTGGCAGCCGTCGTCCAGGGGTTCTTGTTCAGGTCAATCCGGCCATGGTCATAGAACAGGCCCGCTTCCCACAGGCCCGGCACCGGCACGGGTAACGTTCGCCGCAGCTCGACGGTTGCCACATAGCCCTGGTCACCGAAGCCTTCGCCTTGCGGGTACGCGCGCACGCCATTGGCCCCCCCCAGTGACATCTTCTGCGACGAGTCGAGGTTCTTGCCGGCGACTTGCCCCGAGACCGACAGCCAGAGTGACGTCGTCGCTGTGATGCCTTGTAAGCGACGCAGCGAATAGCCCCATTTGCTGAAACTGCCTGCGGCACGGGCGCTGGCCGCGTCAATGGCCGCCGTGGTCGGATCCAGCGCCAGCCGGCCATCGCTGTACTGCAGCGACCAGACGGTGCTACCGCGCCAGTCGTCAAGCCAGTTGCCCGACAGGCCCAAGTTCCACACCTTGACCGACTTGTCGATGGCGGTCGACGTTGATTGCACACGGTCTTCGAGCGTGACATCGTCGAAGTCGATCTCGGCATTGACGTTCGCTCGGCGCGAGCGGACCAACGGCTGCAACAGTACCCCGCTGACGGTGCGGGCCTTGCCTTCAAAGCCAACGGCCGCCAGCGTGTCGCCCAGCGCGTACTGCAACTCGGACACGGACGCACCAATGCGCGTGCCGTACCCGTTGATCGGCACCGTGTAGCTGCCGGAGAGGAAATTCAACCCGTCACCACTGGAGCGGCCCCGAAACGACAGCTGGTCACCCAGCCTCAATGGATTGTTCAGGTTGAGGGTTCCGCCGGCCCGGGTGCGCCCCGTGAACCGGTCGCCATTGGCATCAAGATCAACGCTGCCGGTGACGAACGCCCCGCGCGCGACATCGACCAGCAAGTCCGACGTGCCCGGCGCCGTGCCGGGCTTGAGCGTGGACGAGACGACCACGCCCGGCAAATCGGAGAGCAGCAACAGCGAACGCTCAAGCGTGCCGGCGCGCGCGATCTCGCCCGCTTTCAACGCCTGCAACGGGGCCAGCGCTGCGCCCCCGACGACGCTCTGGGGCGGCTGCGTGACAGTGCCCAGGCGCCCTTCGATGACGCGGATCTCGACCGTTCCATCAGCCACTTCCTGCTGCGGCACGACGGCACGCGCGAGGATGTACCCGCGGTCGCGGTAGAAGCGGGTGATGCGCCCTGCCCGTTCGCTCAACTCGGACAGCGTTACTTCGGTGTTCTCGACATCGTCGACCAGCGCACGCAGCTGCGCTTCCGTGAACACCGTGGCGCCCGTAACCTGCAGGCGGTTGACGCGAAAACGCGGCCCGGCGTCGGCAGGGGCTGCGGGCGCCACCTCCGGCGCGGGGGCAGGCGCCGCCTCCGGCACGGGTAGGGGTGGGCGCACCTGCTCGAGCAACTGGCCGGCGTCGGGCGCCACCACCTGGGCGGCTGCGGGTAAGGCGACCGGAAGACCGGCAACAGCCGGCCACCATCGGCGAGATGCAAAAGAAAACGGCATTACAATCTTTCATCTTGGAAAGGAACGAACGACTGTAACCAAAGGCCAACAGGCCAATATTGATGGAAATAAAAAAGGGCGGTGTTTCCACCGCCCCAAGGATTGCCACCTACACCGGTTCAGGGACACTTCTTGGTGTTACACGGCTGGATCGTCAGCGCGGTGGCGTTGCCCGGCGCCTGCTGGAACGTGTAGTTGCCGAAGTTGGCCGTCAGCCCGCTGCCATTGATCGGGTACTGGCCCGGGGGCGAGAACTTCGTGATCGGCGTGGTCCAGCGCAGGGTGCCGGTCGTCGCGTTGGCCGCGGTCTCGCCCGGCACGAAGCCGGTCACGGTACCGGTGAAGGTGGGCAAGGTCTTCACGTTCGTCGTGATCGTCGCCGGGTTGGCCACATAGGTCAGCATCGCCGGCGTGATCACCCCCGCACCGCTGGCGGTCGTTGGCAAGGCATAGTTCGACAGCAGCGTGCCACTGCCGGCAGCGAAGTTGGCCGGGGCCAGAGTCGCGGTCACGGTGGTGGCCTGGCTGACGTTCTTGCTGTTGTAGGTGCCGGCCGTCTGCGTGATGACGATGCTCTCGCCACCGACGAGACCCGTGAGGCTGAAGTTGGCCGGGGTGAGCGTTACCCCCGTGGTGCCGTTGTAGACCTTCGAGGGCGTGCCGATGATGGCCGCCGTCAGTGCCTTGGGCACGATCGACAGGGTGCCGTTGACGAACGCGATCGTGTAGTTCGGCGACGACAGGCCGCTGGGGGCAATCGTGTAGTTGCCCGCATTGACGGCGCCTTGTGCGGTGCCGCCATAGGTGACGGTGCCGGCGAGGACCGTGCTGGTTTCGCCGTTGACGAAGCCGCTGAAGGTCACGCCATTGCCGCCACTGAACGCCTGGCCATCGTAGGTCTTCGACGCATTGTTGGCCGTGACAGTCAGTGACGCCGGCAGCACCGTCAGCTGGCCGTTGACGTAGGCAATCGCATAGTTCGACGGCAGGAACGTGCCGCCGGTGGCGTTGCTTGCAGCGATCACGTACGGGCTGCCGGCCACACCGGCGGTGGGGGCCGCACCGGTGCTCGAGAGGGTGACCGCGCCGATCGTCTCCCCCGCGACCAGTCCACTGCTGGCGAACTCGCTCCCGGTAAAGGTCACCGTCTGGCCATAGGTCTTCGTGCGGTTGTTGGCCGTGATCGTCAGGGGTGCCGGCGTGATCGTCCCCTGGGCGGTGGTCGTGGTGACGCTGTAGTTGCCGCCATTGTTACCATCGTTGACCACGTAGCCGGCATTGACCGCCAGCGTGCTGCCGTTGGTACCCAAGAC
>JAIXTG010000390.1 GCA_027484285.1 Oxalobacteraceae bacterium
CACTAATTTTGCAATGAGCACCGCCATTGGCAGGTCGACCGCCGCTCGCGAGGGCCAAGTTAAAAATTTGAGACCGATTTAATAAACATACCTTATTATTAATTGCTGCGGAACAATACCTGCATTGGAGGAGCTGGCGTTGCATCCCCCGATTCATGAAGCCTTTGGAAAACTCGAGCGCCCATGGCCGGGAGCCCCTCCTTCGGCTTGGCACTCGCTGGTCGATCACATGACCGACGTCGCAGCCTGCTTCGAGGCCCTGTGCGACTTGCCAGTGGTTCGACGAACGATGACCGCGCTGGCCAAACGGGTACTGACCGGGCAGGACCTGCAACGGCTTGCCGTGCTCGCCTTCCTCCACGACCTCGGCAAGGCCAACAGCGGGTTCCAGTCGAAACGCTGGCCCGAGCCGCCAGTCGGCTGGCCGCCACACGCCGGGCATGGGCTCGAGGGCCTGCTGCTGTTTACCCGGGCCGATTCCTTCCCACGGGTGGCCGAGTTGCTGCCGCTGCTGCCGCTCGACGAGATCAGCGCGTGGGGCGATGCTGCTTACCCCTTGCTGGTGGCCAGCCTCAGCCACCATGGCCGGCCGCTGTTGGACAATGGCCGCGATGTCGCACCGTCGATCTGGCAGCCTGCACCCGGCTACGATCCGGCCGTCGAGCTGGCTCGCATGGCTCGCGTGGTACGGCAGCTGTATCCGGCGGGGTTTGCCACTGGAGGACACAGCCTGCCCGATGCCCCTGCGTTTGGTCACTACTTCGCCGGCCTCGTACAGCTGGCCGACTGGCTCGGGTCCGACACCCGCTTCTTTCCGTATTCCGAACCCGGCGAAGACCGCAGTCAAACCGCGGCGGCCCATGCACGACAGGCGGTCGGGGCCATTGGCCTTGACGGACAGCCGTGGCGCGACATCCTCGAAGCGGCCCCGCCCTCGTTTGCCGATGCGTTTGCCGTCCCGGCCCCACGTCCGATGCAAACGGCCCTCGGGCAGCCTGACCTGGGGCAGCTCATCATCGTCGAGGCCGAGACCGGCAGCGGCAAAACCGAGGCCGCGCTGTGGCGCTTCCTGCACCTATTTGCCGCCAAGGCCATCGACAGCCTGTACTTTGCGCTCCCCACCCGCGTATCTGCCTCGCAGGTGCATGCACGCATCCTGCGCATGGCGCGGCGCCTGTGGCCCGAACATCCCCCGACGGTCGTCCGGGCACTGCCCGGCTATGTTGCGGCCGACGATGCGAGCGCAACCCTACTGCCACGCTTCCAGGTACTGTGGGCCGACTTTCCTGACGAGCAGCGGGCACACCTGCGATGGGCCGCCGAAGCTCCGAAGCGCTTTCTGGCCGCCCCGCTTGCCGTGGGCACAATCGACCAGGCGCTGCTGGGGATCCTGCAGACGCCGCATGCGCACTTGCGGCAATCCTTGCTCGCAAAAAGCCTGCTGGTTATCGACGAAGTCCATGCGTCCGACCCGTACATGACAGTATTGCTCGAACGGCTGCTGGCCTCCCATTTGGCCAGTGGCGGGCACGCCGTCCTGCTGTCGGCAACCCTGGGCACGCAGGCGCGGGACCGCTACCTGGCCATCGCACGCAACCCCACGCGGCCGACTTTTTCAGTAACTCCGCTTTCGGAGGCCGTGGCCGTTCCCTACCCGGCACTGTGGGATGCACGCGGGCTCCACCGTATCGCCGCCGACACCCGCAACAAAACCGTCACATGGCAGCTCGCCGAACTCATCGATGAACCTACACGCATCGCGGAGCACGCACTGGCCGCGGCGTCCGACGGGGCCAAAGTGCTGGTCATCCGAAACACGGTCCCGGCCGCCGTCGCGACGTTACGTGCCCTCGAGGCGCTCGGGACCCGTCTGGATTGGCTTTTTCAGGTCAGTGGCATCGCCACCGTGCACCATAGTCGCTTCAGTCGCGACGACCGTCCGCTGCTGGACGCAGCGATCGAACGTTCGCTTGGCAAGGAGCGACAACGCGGCCCGTGTATTGTCGTGGGCACGCAAACCCTAGAGCAAAGCCTCGACATCGATGCCGACTACCTGATCACGGACCTATGCCCGATCGACGTGCTACTGCAACGGATCGGGCGCCTGCACCGACATGCCCGCCCGCCCGACGAGCGCCCACACCGGTTCGGTCATCCCCAGGTATGTGTCCTGTCACCCGCGCCGTCATCGTTGTCCCATTACCTTCAGCGTCCCAGACATGGACTGGGATGCTTCCCGCAAGGGGGCGGCGTGTACGCCGACCTGCGAGTGATCGAAGCGACGCGCCGGCTGGTAGCAACGACGCCGGTGATCCAGATCCCGGCCGATAACCGGCGACTGGTCGAGGCAGCCACGCATCTGCAGGCACTGAGCGAGGTCGCCAACGCCTGCGGCCCGGACTGGGTAGCGCATGGCGATGTGATTTGCGGCGAGACCGCTGCCCAGCAGACGATGGGACGGCTGCAGGTCATCGATGTCACGCAGCCGTTCGACACAGTCCGGTTCGACCCGGACCTGCGCGTGGCAACCCGCCTCGGGGCACAAGACCGGATCGTGGCGTTTCCATCAGGGACGGTCGGCCCGTTCGGCACGCCACTCACCAGATTGCCCATGCGCCACCACCTGGTACCGGCCGGCCTGCCCCCCGAGGCGCAGCCCGATGCGTTGACCCGGGATGCGGACGGGCTGTCGTTCATCCTCGGCCCCATCCCCTACCGCTACAGTCGCTTCGGCCTCGAACGACTGCCAGTACCTGCCCGCCTTGTTGAAGGAGACACCCATGACGCCCGTGCTGTCGCTGCTGACTGATCCGCTGATCCGGACCCGGGAAACCGATGGCTCTCGCGTGCTGCATTCGCTACCGTCGTTGTTTGTCGCACTCATGGCCGACCGGGTGATTGACTTCCCCGCGCTGCGCCCGCACCAGCGCCATCCGTGGCATGCGCTGCTCGTCCAATTGGCGGCACTGGCGCGCCTGCACCGGGCACAAACGCCCGTAGGCGAGCCCGAGTGGCGGGACGCGCTGCGTGCGCTGACAGCCGACGATGACAGTGATGCAAGCTGGTCGCTGGTTGCCCCGCCAGCGCAGCCGGCGTTCCTGCAGCCGCCGGTACCCGACGCGCGAACCGCGAGCTGGAAAGGCATGGCAAAAACTCCCGATGAGCTCGACATGCTCATCACGTCGCGCAACCACGACCTGAAGGCTGCTCGCATGCGCCATGCGGCCCCCGACGATTGGTTGTTTGCGCTGGTCAGCTTGCAGACCCAAGAGGGCTTTCTTGGTGCCGGCAACTACGGGATCTCGCGGATGAATGGCGGCTTCGCGAGCCGCCCGGGGGTGGGCATCGTACCCAAGGGCGGTATTGGCCGGCGCTGGCAGCGCGATTGCGACAGGCTGCTGCAAAGCCGCACCGACGTTGCGACCACGTACGGCTTGAACACTACCGGCGGTGTGGGCCTCGTGTGGACCCTCCCATGGGATGGCACCACGAGCCTCGCTTTCGAATTGCTCGACCCGTTCTACATCGAGGTGTGCCGGCGCGTGCGCCTGCAGCTGGCCGACGGCGGTACGCAGTTATTCGCACGCACCACGGGCACGAAAATGGCCCGCATCAATGTCAGCGGACGCAACGGGATGACCGGTGACGCGTGGACACCCGTGAACAAGACCGACGGCAAGGCCCTGACCATCACCAGTGCCGGCTTCGATTACCGGCTCGCCAGTGAACTGGTTTTCGGCAGCCGGTTCGCGGCTCCGCCGGCGCAACAGCTCGAAGCCAGTGATGGCAGCGACGGTATCGCAGTCCTTGCGCAAGGCATCACGCGAGGGCAAGGGAAGACCGAGGGACTGCACCAGCGGCTCATCCCCATTTCTCCGAGGGTGCGACAGGCGCTGCTGCAGCGGCAGACAGACAAGCTTGCCGCCATCGCCGCCGAACGCGTCCAAGCCATCGGCACGATGCGCTCGGCGATTCTGCGCACCTCCCTCTTCGTGCTGTTCCAAGCCGGCGCAAGCAAGGTCAACTTCGACGCGACGACCACCAAGCAGCAGGTCGGCCCCTTCCTGGACCGGTTCGAGCGCAGCGAGGACACGCGCTTTTTCGATGACCTCAATGCCGAGGTCGAGACCGACGATGCAACCGGTGAGCGGCTCGCCTGGCTGCTCGGGTTGGTGGACCGGGCAGAGGATATTTTGCGCGAAGCCTTTGCCGGCGGCCCGCAAAACGGTGAACGGCGCTACAAGGCACAGGCGGCCGCCCTTACCGCGTTCCATGGCCAGCTGCGTTCCGGCAATCACTTCCCGACACTGGCCGATCACTACCGATCACGCTTCGCCCTCAAGGAGACCACCGATGCCGCTAGCTGACCCTGACACCTTGCCCCCGCTATCGCGCCTCGCGCGCGTAATTACCACCCCACCGCGCTTCCCGAACGATCCTGTCGCACTCGACAACGGACAACGTGCGGCACTTGCGCGCCTGTCGCCCGACGCCATGCGTGCCGACCAGGTGGGCGCCCTGGCCCGTGCGCTGCTGGCAGCCGGCATCGATCCGGACGGGTGGCCCGCCGGCCTGTGGCGACGGTGGGCGACGATTGCCCATGGCATTGCGCTGGCCGGCCACAACGGCGCCGGGGCGCTGGGCACCCAATTCGCCGACGCCAACGTTTCCGAAGCGCGCGTGACGAAACTGCTTACCTCGCGCGGGGACGCGTTCGACCAGTTGCTGCCGCGGGTGCTGAGGCTCATGGCCAGTCGCGGTGTAGCGCCGAACTGGAACGAATTGGGCGCGCTGGTGCTTGCCGAGGGACGCGACGAACCCAAGGCCGAAGCACTGCGCCTACAGATTGCTGGACGCTTTTTCTCGGCGTTGTCGCGCGCCGCCTGAGCCCAATCATTGACACCGTATTGACCAAAAGGAGAACCTGATGATGCTGCCCCGCTTCCTCCAGATCCATACCCTGCATGCGTATCCTGCCGCACTCCTGAACCGCGATGACGCCGGACTGGCCAAGCGCCTGCCCCTTGGGGGGGCCGTGCGCACCCGCATCTCGTCACAATGCTTGAAGCGCCACTGGCGCACCTGCGACGACCGGTATGCGTTGGCCAATTTGGGAGTGCCGATGGCAACCCGCTCGCGCCAGCTGCTGGAACTGATCAAGCAACAGATGCTGAATCATCGCGTGCCGGAAACGCTGGCGCAGGCAGCATGCGAGGGGCTGCGGTCCGGCGGGCTGCTGGACAAGGGGGGAGGCAACCTGACCGGCGACGAGGCACTGAAGACGGGCCAAGCCGTATTGCTGGGCAAACCCGAGATCGACTACCTCGCCAAGCGCTGCAGCGAGCTGGCCGAGCAGCACGCCGACGCGGCTGCGCTGAAGGCAGCCGTCGCGCTATGGGTCAAACAGGAAAAGCGAAATCTGGAGGCGATGAAGCTCGGCAGTGGTCTCGAGTCGGCCCTGTTCGGCCGTTTCGTCACGTCGGACATTCTTGCCAACCGCGATGCCTCGATCTATGTCGGCCACGCGTTCACCGTCCATGAAGCCCAGGTCGAGAACGACTACTTCACCGTCGTCGATGACCTGTTGCGCGACAGTGGCGAATCGGGATCGGCCGGCATCTTCGATACCGAGCTGGCGTCGGGACTCTACTATGGGTATGTCGTCATCGATGTGCCCCAGCTGTTCGAGAACCTCGAGGGGCTGGAGGCAAAGGCGTGTTTTGCCGCAGGCACGGCAGTCGGGCAGCGGGCGTTGGCCGGGAAGGTCGCGCGCCACTTGCTGCATCTGATCGCGACGGTCAGCCCCGGAGCCAAGCGGGGCTCGACAGCCCCGTTCAACTGGGCCAGCTTCGTGCTCGTTGAAGCCGGCGACTGGCAACCACGCAGCCTCGCCGGCGCCTTCCACGACCCGCTTCCCCTGCAGGCCCGAGATGGAAAACCCCTGCGGCAGCGTGCGGCCGAACGGATCGCCGCCGAGATTGCGGCAACCGACGACGCGTACGGGATGCCGTTGGCACGGCGATACCTTTCACTCGACGCCGTCTCTCTTGCTGGCGCAGAAAAGCTTGGGCTACCCCAGCTAGGCGACTGGATCGCGACAACCGTCGAACAGGGGAGTACCGGCGCATGACGCGGCATTTACTCATTCGCATCGAGGCGCCGCTGATCGCTTTCGGTGGTGACACCATCGACAACTTGGGCAATACACGCGACTTCCCGGCGGCATCGATGGTAGTCGGCTTGATTGCCAACGCCCTCGGGTGGCGGCGTGAGGAGACGGCCTTGCATGAGCGCCTGCAACAGCGCCTCGTCTTCGGGGCGCGCTGGGAAAGCGAACCAGCCCGACTGACTGACTTCCAGACCGCCCAACTGGCAAAGGACGACCGAGGGTGGACGACTGCCGGGGTGCCGGAGGAACGCGGGGGTAGCGGCGCGACCTACGGGTCGCCCCACCTTCGCTACCGGGACTTTTTATGTGATGCCCAGCTCACGCTCGCTCTGCGGGTCGAACCAGCGCACGAGAGCCCAACGCTCGACGAGATTGGAGCGGCACTGGACCGGCCGGCACGCCCGCTGTTCTTCGGCCGCAAACCGTGTCTGCCGAGCAGGCCGCTGTTCTATGGCTGGCAGGATGCCGACTCGGTGCTCGACGCGCTGCAGCGAGCACCTTGTCGGCAGGCGGCTGGAGGTAGCGTGCGCCTGCGCGCGCAGTGGCCCGCTGCCGACGGCCCGTTGGATGGCAGCCGCAAGGTCTTCCTCTGCGACGAACGGAACTGGATTAGTGGCGTGCACGGCGGCTGGCACCCCGTCCAGCAGGGCGTCCTCGAAGTCGGGGGCGCACGATGACCCTGACACTCATGCAATGTCACCCCTCGCTCCGGGAGCTTGGGATCTGGTCCGCCCGCGAAGGCTTGGTGTCCCCGGACGGCGACCATGGCTATGCGCTACACACGCTGCTGACGGCGGCCTTCGGGAGTGCTGCCCCCAAGCCGTTCGGTTATCTGAGCGGGCAACGCGGGCTGCTGGGTTACACCGCGGCCGACGTGGATACGCTGATGAGCCACGCCGCCCTGGCGACGCCGGAGGTATATCGGATTTTGAACTTGGCCACGCTCGATGCCCGTCCCTTCCCCACCCGCTGGAAAAGGGGGCAGCGCCTGTCGTTCGAAGTGCGGGTGCGCCCGGTTGTGCGGGGCAAGACCGGGGAGCGTGACGCCTTCCTGCACGGGATGCCGAGCGAACCGGCGGCTGGCGCGGTACCGCCCCAGCGCGAAACCGTCTACCGGCAATGGCTCATTTCGCACTTGGAAGCGCATGGCGCGTGTGGCGTGATGGCCGTTCGGTTACAGGGGTTCCAGCTGACCCGTGTGGTCCGCCGTGCCCATGTGCAGGCCGATGGCAGCCGTAACCGGCAGGTCTTCAACGGGCCCGATGCGCTGATGTCGGGGGAGCTTGAGATCCGGGATGAGGAGGCCTTTTCGCAATTGGTCGCGCGTGGCGTAGGGCGGCATCGGGCGTTCGGGTTCGGGATGCTGCTCTTGCAAGTAGCCAACTAATGCTCAAGGGGAGGCTGGGCCTTGCCAAGGCGCGCATTCCCCACGCAGACCGCCACGGCGTGATCGGACTCGCCCGCGGCGAGCTGTGTGTGATTGATGGCTGCCTCCACTTCAGGTCGGGCGGGGAAAGCCGCGGGCGCTGCATGTAACTGGACCAAATCCCCCATCAAGCAGTATCGATCATCATGCTCGGGCCGGGAAGCAGTGTCACCCATGATGCACTTCGCCTACTGGCACGGCATGGCACATTGCTTGCGGCTGTTGGCGAGGATGGAGTACGCACCTACACTGCACCGCCGTTGGGACCGGACCGCTCTGACGTGGCTCGTCATCAGGCACGCTTATGGGCAGATCAACGCCTGCGCATTGAGGTCGCCCGTCGCATGTACGCACGACGGTTGGGGGAAATTTTGCCGCATCGCAATCTCGATGTGCTTCGCGGCATCGAAGGCGCCCGTGCGAAAAAAACATACCAACTGTTGGCACAACAATACGGGGTGGAATGGCAAGGGCGTCGCTTCGACCGTACCGATCCGTCCCGCAATGATCTTCCGAATAATGCCATCAACCATGCATCGGTCACTGTCCAGGCGGCAGCAGCGCTTGCGGTACAGGCGGTCGGTGCGCTGCCTCAATTGGGCTTTATCCACGAAGATTCTGGTCAGTCATTCGTACTCGATATCGCTGACCTCTTCCGAGACCAGATCACATTGCCGGTGGCATTTTCAGTTGCAAAAGACACCCTTTCTGGCGCAGATGAACCAATCGATCGCCAGGTCAGACGTTTGGCGGCACGGATCTTCCGGCAAAGGTCCGTGATCGCCTCCATGATCGACACCATCAAAGACATGCTGCAACTGGGAGATCACGATGCCAATGACAGTGATCGTTAGCAGTAATGTCCGCCCACGCTTTACTGGGTTCCTCGGCTCGGTCATGGTGGAAGTTGCGCCGTCCGTATACCTTGCTGCCGCAATGAATACCGGTGTCCGGGAACGGGTATGGGAAACACTGTCCGATTGGCATGCGGCGGAGCCGCAGGGCAGTATCGTGTTGATTTGGGGAGCATCGGCAAGCCAGACCGGCATCAAGGTCGCATACCTAGGTCTTCCGCGACGCGATCTGATTGAACTTGACGGACTACTCATTGTGCGCCGCATTTTCGACAGCGCATAAAGACTCTTTAACAATTTGAATAATCAACTTTTCCTGCTAATTCAGTCAGTTAGCATGGAGAGGTTCCCCCGCACACGCGGGGATAGACCCCGCTCTACACCACCCCGCCGCAGCGCGAATGGGGTTCCCCCGCACACGCGGGGATAGACCCTTCTTGCCGAAGGTCGCCAGCATTACGTCGAAGGTTCCCCCGCACACGCGGGGATAGACCCGACGGCATGCGCTTGGCGCGGTCGGCCTGTTCGGTTCCCCCGCACACGCGGGGATAGACCCGTCGAATACAAGGCGCTGAGTGCTGAAGCGCAGGTTCCCCCGCACACGCGGGGATAGACCCGTGGCGCGCACCTCGGTGTGGTCTGCGGGTGTGGTTCCCCCGCACACGCGGGGATAGACCCCAGAGAATGCCAATCGGGCCGGGTAGCTTCACGGTTCCCCCGCACACGCGGGGATAGACCCAAGACGATTGCGTTTGCCAGCAATACGCTGACGGTTCCCCCGCACACGCGGGGATAGACCCGACCATCAGACCGGCTGGCGCGTCCTGTACGGGGTTCCCCCGCACACGCGGGGATAGACCCACGCAGGCTGTCTACATGTACTGCCGCGCTCAGGTTCCCCCGCACACGCGGGGATAGACCGAGACGACGCCACAGTTGCTGACGTGAGCCGGGGGTTCCCCCGCACACGCGGGGATAGACCCGTAGTAAAGCGCAAAAACGGTGACGTTATCACGGTTCCCCCGCACAAGCGGGGATAGACCCGCTTCCGGGTTCAGCACCAGCGCTTGAGTCTTGGTTCCCCCGCACACGCGGGGATAGACCTAGCGGCGGCACGACCATTCTCGCGACGATCACGGTTCCCCCGCACACGCGGGGATAGACCCTGGATCGTGTTCTGGAAGGTCGGTGGCGTGCTGGTTCCCCCGCATACGCGGGGATAGACCCTTCGATGTGATCCCACTCTGCCCAGAGCATCAGGCTCCCCCGCACATGCGGGGATAGACCCACGGAATGGACTTTGCCGAAGACCGCAGAGCCGGTTCCCCCGCACACGCGGGGATAGACCCTGGACAGACCTCACTCCCGAATCGCCGGATTGGGTTCGCCCGCACATGCGGGGGTAGACCCGGCGACTTGGCCGGCGCAGTCGGCTTGCCGAAGGTTCCCCCGCACACGCGGGGATAGACCTTGGATCGTCTTCTGGAGGGTTGGCGAGACTTTAGTTCCCGCGCACGCGCGGTTAGCCGCATACGAGTCCCGAAGATTAGGGCTTAACACACTCAAAATCCTGCCCACTCGTCGCCTTCCATTGGCCCCGGAATTATCGCGATGACCTTTGTCCGTGACGCTGGCGTAAATCCCATCTCGATGGCGGCCCGCGTCATGACCTGCGCCTGCTTGTTTGCAATCGACAGGTACGGCGACACCATCGGCACGCCACTGCCTGCGGCTTCGACCAACAGGCCCGTCTGCTGCAGTCCCTCCTGCGCCTGACGATAGAGGTCCGCTGCACACGCCCACACTTCGAGCACCGACATGTCGAGCCGGGTGAGGAGGTTCGGCGGGGCACACTCGAGCGCATATCGCCACGCCGCCTTCGCGCCAACGCTCATGTAGGCGGGCGGATCGGCCAAGGTACCCACCGGCTGGGGTTCGTTCGGATTAGTACGGCACGGCTGCAGCGTGCCCTTGAGGCGCTTGATTTCGGTCGGCAGCGGCTTTCTTCCACCCATGGTCTGTCCTTTCATCGCAAGAGTCCCTGACTTCATTTCGCACGCACGAAAAACCGCGTCCGGACACGGTTTTCGTCATCCTCACCTCAACTTTTTGACCTCCCCCCGCTGGGTCCAGTCCTCGACATCCTTCAGGTGCCAGTTCAGACGCTGAACTGTCTGCTGCAGAAAATCCTGCAGCTCACGCGTCGACAGCCGGTGAACCGCCTCGAGGCAGTCGACGTCGGCCTCGCCGTCCGGGTTCAGGGTCGCGGTGATGGTGATTGGCTTGTTCATCCTGTTCTCCTTCCGATGGTTGAGACACTGCTAAAAAAACTTGGCCTATGACCAATCCACTATGTCGATGACTGCAAGCGTCGCCACAGGGCGATCACGTCCTCGTACGCCGCCTCGCAGGCAGCAACCGGGCATGTCCTAACCAGTTCCCGTGCCAGCTGAAGGGCGTCGCGAGCGGTGAGGCGATCGATCTGCACGAACTCGGCCGCCATGCAGAACGTTCGCTGATGTCGTGCCAGCGCCAGCGCGTCACCGAGGCCGATGGCCGCCGACTCATGCAGGTACTCCTGCACCAGTTGTCCCAACTGCAGGCATACCTGTTCGCGCTCCTGCACGGGGACGGCGGGGACGGCGGGGACGGCGGGGACCCCGCTGGATTCGCTGCCGATCTCGGGTCCCCGCACCGAAGAACTCTGCGGGGACGAGCTGGGACCTGCGTCGCCTTGGCCGGTCGTCGACGCTGCTGCGCCAGCCGGCGGTCCCCGCCGGTCCCCGCTATGCCCAGGTGGGCGGGGACCGGAAATCATCTCGTGGCGTCTCAGAGTCCCCGCAGTCCCCACGGTCCCCGCGAGGCTCATGCCCGACCGCTCCAACTCGAGCGGCTCACTTGAAGAATTGGACATTGGCTAATCTCCCAGCACCCGATGAGTCAGCACGTAGACGCGCGGGCGACCGACGCCGGAGATCTTCGGCTTGTATGAGTAGCGGTCGCCATGCATCTGCAGCCAGCCGGCACCGACCAATTTCGCCTTGGCCCACTGTTCGGGGAATCCTCGGATAACCTCATTGCGGAAGATCTCCGAGAGCACCCAGTACGCGCGATGGCCGTCGTCGTCGCTGCGGTAGAAGCCTGCCCGGCTGAGCGCCCCCCGACGCTCAGTACCCTTCAGGTCGTCGAAGCGGCTGTCGCCGTAGGCCTGAACGAACGCACGCACCTGGGCGAACAGCCGCTGCTCCTCCTGGTTGCCGCTGCCATGACTGGCCAACCACGACGCGAACCCGGCTCGCGCGGCATGCACGGCCTCGTCCACGCCCCAGCCGGTGTATCCGTAGCGCGTTGCCTGCGTACCGGCACCGGCTATAAGACCAAAGCGTCGTGCAACACGCCGCGCCTGCCCCTCCGCGCCATGCGGCACGACGCTGTCGACAAACTGATCTATGTCCCCAAGCAGGCGTTTAAGTAACTGCACCCGGTCTGCCACCAGTTTCTCAAGCCAAGCCCTGCCCACGGCGCCGTAGTGTCGGGTGCTCGCATCGCGCAATCCCAGCGCGAACGCTTCGGCACTTGGCCAACCATGCAAGACTTCGAACGCACCGAGGCCGGCGCCGGCATCCGCGTCAATGTCCGCGAGCCGGATTTCCTGACCGGCGTTGGCCTTGACGCCTGCCTTGGCCATCAGGTCGGCGACGGACTCCTCGCCGGCGGACAGCACCAGCACATGCCAGCTCACGGGAGGGCGTGCTGCCCCGGTCCGGGACGCACGAATCTTCCCTTGGCCATTAGCGAGCAGGTAGGCGGCTTCGCCGGCGGCCTTCGGGTCAATCTGCGACAGCTCGTCCAGAATCAGCAAGCCATCGTTATGCAGCGCAGCGAGCCCCTCGAGGCCGTTCGTCGTTGCCCGCCACTGACGTACGTACTTGTTGGGTGGACCGTACACCGAAGCGGCGGCGCGAATGATCGTCGTCTTGCCGCAGGACGAGGGTCCACGGAGGTGGATCGCGCCGGACTCCTCGTTCAATAACTGCAGCAACGGTGCAGCGAAGGCCATCGACAGCGCGAGGACGAGGCGTGAATTGCCGACCGCGAGGGCCGCCACCTCCCGGACCCAGTCATCGACCGAGCCCGCCGAGCAGGTGGCCGGCACCAGCGCGTGGGTGCTTTGGAACACGATCTGCTCGTCGCTCTGGCCGATGGCATCAGTCGCCGTCACGTAGACGGATCCATGCCACCCCATGCGCTCGACGCAGCGGGCGCGCTGGGTAACTGCCGGGTTCTGCAGGAAATTCGACAGCAGCGTGCGCGCCTTCGGGCTTGTCGAGATCGACACACCCAGTCGGGCGAGTTCGCGCCAGACCTCGTTGCCATCGCCCTGCAGCGCCTCCATCGGCATGGCCCAGCGATGCACGACGCCATCGTTGTCTTGCCACTGCAGCAGACGCCCCCAGTTCCGGCTCCCCTCGTCCCGGGTCAGCGCCAATACCTGCAGCGGGGAACACAGCCAGAGCTCGCTGTCGTCGACGCGGTAATAAATGCCGGAGTCGGTAGCAACACACTCGCCGGTGCCGATCGGCACACGCACGGTCGGTTGGAAGGAACCGTGACCTGCTGCCGGTGCGTGCTCCCCAGTTGCGGCCATTGGCGCCCCGCGCCTCAGTGCCTCGTCGATGATTGCCGAGACGGCGTCCAATGACGCTGACTGCGCCATGTCGTTGAAGTCGGTGCCGGTGTCATCGTCGCCAAACACCGGGAAGATGGCCGTGGCTCGCGCTGCTGCGGCAGCTTGCTGCGCACGGGTGCGACCGACATTCGGGTCACGCTGCCGGTCATCGTCACCGGCGATGAACCGCCGGCAGTCGGGATACCGGCCCGCCAGTGCGGTGGCGACAGCGACGAGGTTGCCAGCATCGAATGCTACGGCGACCGGGAAACCACTCGCTGCATGGATCGTGGCTGCGGTTGCGTAACCCTCGGCCACCCCAAGAACTGGGCGGTCTGCCTTCAGGTTGCCAATCAAGTGAAACGCCCCATCCTTCGGCGCCCTGGGGAAAAAGCGCTTCTGGCCGGTCTTGTCGATGAACTGGAGCGTCATCAGACGCCCGTCGATATCGCGACCGGGCACCATCAATGCACCCTGGCAGTCCATGCCAGCAATCACTCGTGCGTCCGGACACACGCGCAGGCCATGGGAAGAAACGTTTTTCAAACCGAGGTACGGATGCGACGAGCACTCGGGGCTGCGACTCCACAAGGATTCGACCTCGGCCCGAGCGCGTTCACGCTGCAGGTGCCGCTCGGCCCTGCGGGCCTTTCGCCGGGTTGCAGTGTCTGCAAGCGAGCGCACCGTCATCATGCGGCCCTTTCCCACCTCGGCGAAGTAGCTCCAGTAGTCGCTCCCTTGGTCATTCTTGAAATTTCTGAAGCCGCCGAACGGAGCGGCATTCAGATGCAGCCAGTAACTTGCGTCCTCGCGGCCGTTGCCGTCGCCGGCCACATCGGCACGATGCGATTTGCCGTCGGCCTCCAATTCGGCCGGGGGGATGATGTTGCAACGGCGCATGGCTTCCTTGAACCGGGCGATGACGTCTTCGCGATCGATCGGTGCGGTCATGCATTCCTCCATCCGAAGATCCGAATCACCAAGGTGGCAAGTCTTGGGGGTATCACGCCGCATAATGCGAGACGAACAACGGTGGCCTTACCGGCCCGGCGGAGCAACGTAGAAGCCGCTTGAGCAGACGGGATGGCCTTGTTACGATGAAGTTTCATGAGACGCTCCTTTCCTGCTTACTGTCGCGAGGTGTGGGCCGAGAAGGCGACCGCTATCCGGGTGCACTCTTCATTGCAAGGGCGTCGTCAGGCGAACACGCTCGGAAGCGGTGACGACGACGGACAATCGCCCGGTGTCACGACGGCGGGTTGTTGATCAGGGAACGGATGTCTTCGGCCCGCCAAGCGGTGACACGCTCGGAAAGCTTGATGCCGGCGGGGTATTTGCCGGCCTTGATGCCCGCCCACCAGGTGGATTTGGAGACGGGGAAAACTTTGAGGACGTCCGATAGACGCAGAAAACCGGTCTCGGGCAGAGGCAGATCTGAGCGCATGTGCTTATCTCCGTTAACTGCCGAACAGATGTGTTCGGATTAAGGCGATTCTGGCAGCGCGTTTACCTGCTGTCGTACAGTTAAAATCCCCCCGCTTCGGGTTTGTGATCCAGCGCTCTTCGGAGTACCGCATTGACTTGAGAATCAGTGCTGGAGCCGTCAACATGACACACCATGGCAGTCGTCCACTGATGCAAGCGGCTGCGGTGAGTTACTCCCTCGCGAATACAAAACCAGATTTTTAAATCAGTTTGGCCGAAGTCGGTCCAAGAGCTTACGGCAAAGGTTGCGATCGCCAGCTGGTAGCTCTTGCTCGGTCGGCCTCTGCGACCATGCTGGGATTGCAAGCGTCTCAATGCGTGACTGGCACCTAGTTTAATAAGCGCAGCATCTGGGCTAGCCAGCTCGCTAGCATCTCTAATGTCCAGAGCGTAAACCGACTTGGTGACATACATCCGCGTGCGCTCGTCACAATCGTGAAAGCCTCGCAGCGCCTCTACCGGAGCGGCCTTGACCAGGGCCGCCAAGGTGCGCTTCACGTCCTCGAGAGTAGAAAAATTAGAGAGCTCATACTCACGAAGCGCGCGACAGGCAGCAAGGTTTTCTTCAACGATTTGTTGCTCCGATGCCGTCAGTTCACGGCCGAGAGCCTCGCCCAATGTGTCACGTGTCGACGCTGAAAGTGGCGGTACGTAATACGGAATCTCTGGGAGAGAGGACGGATGTGGTCCCCGTTTAAAAGTGTTCTTTCCTGCCATCGACCTGATGCCTCCAAAAAGTGCTGAAGATCAAGATTTCCGAAGGATAAAGTTGAAATAAATACAATAATTGCGCTTCATCAATCTTGGCGCTGCTTCGATGTTGCAATCAGGAGAGGACGGGAGGAGAGCGCGCGCACGGCAGCAGGCCCACAAACGGCTACCGAACGGCTACCGGCATCGCAAAAACAACAAAGGGCTACAGGCAAAAACCTGTAACCCTTTGATTTGATTGGTGGGCCTCCTTGGAGTCGAACCAAGCACCAACGGATTATGAGTTCGAAAGTTAATGTATTTACGCATATTCAATACTATTAACATAGAAGGCAAAACATCAAATAAATCAACAATCTACACGTATCATATCCGCGTAAATAAATACCAAAATATAGCCTCGCGTTGATAAAATTTGCCTACACAGCACCTACACGAGAGGGATGCGATGGGCAGATGGCAAAACTTCACTGCTGGTCGAGTCGAGCAGTTCGATTGCAAACAAGGGCAGCGGCAAACGATCTACTGGGACGGTAAGGCTCCCGGGCTTGGCGTTCGAGTAACGATCTCGGGCGCGAAGTCATACATATTCGAATCTCGGCTGCATGGTAAGACTATCCGCTTGACCATCGGCGACGTCCGCTCATGGTCGATCAAGCAGGCACAGGACCGCGCGACTGCCCTGAAGACGCAAATAGACCAAGGGATCGATCCTCGACAAGTAGCGGCTGAGCGAGCAGCGGCTCACGCTGCAAGCACGGCTGCGGCCCTAAAAGAACAGCTGACCGTATCGAAGGTTTGGGCAACCTACCTTCAGGTTCGAGGTAAAAGATGGAGCGAACGTACGCTCGCCGACCATATCAAGCTGGCAGATCCGGGGGGGCATCCGCGAAAGCGCGGGACAGGTTTGGTAGCACCGGGCCCGTTGGCCTGCATCATGCCGTTGAAACTGGTCGAGCTCGATTCGTCGCACGTTGCAAAGTGGCTGGATTCAGAGGCTGAACTACGGCCGACGCAAGCAGCGCTGGCATATCGTCTGCTGCGAGGGTTTCTTCGCTGGTGCAGCACGACGCCGGATTACAAAGGGCTGGTTGATCTCGACGCTGTTAGCTCACGAGTTGCAAAAGACCATGTCCCGAAGGTCAAGCCGAAACCCGATGATTGCTTGCAACGAGAACAGCTTACAGCATGGTTCGAAGCCGTCCGCCAAATCTCCAGCCCCGTGATATCCGCCTACCTACAAGCGCTGCTATTGACTGGGGCACGTCGCGAGGAGTTGATGGCACTTCGGTGGGCGGATGTCGATTTCCAGTGGTCCAGTCTGCGCATCTCCGACAAAGTGGAAGAGGATGGGCGTGTTATTCCCCTGACGCCATACGTCGCGAACATCTTAAAGGCGCTGCCTAGAAGGAATGACTGGGTATTTAGCAGCACTGGCGCTGCATCTGGCCGCCTGCAGGAGCCGAGGATTCAGCACAATCAAGCGCTGGCAAGAGCGGGACTCCCGCACGTCACTATCCATGGGCTTCGTCGTTCGTTTGGCACGCTGGCTGAGTGGGTTGAATGCCCAACGGGGGTCTCAGCGCAGATCATGGGGCACAAGCCATCGGCAATCGCAGAGAAGCACTATCGTCGCCGCCCTCTCGACTTGCTGCGCAGTTGGCACACGAAGATTGAAGCATGGATTCTTGAGCAGGCGAGTATCGCAGTGCCCGACACGATTGGTTCGATAAGTGTGCTGCGTGTGGTGAACGGAGTGTCCAATGGCTAAACGGGGCAGGCCGGTAACGAATCCGAGAACGATCATCGATCAGCTTATGAAAAATCCGCCGCCGTATATCGTTGGGTGGCGTTCTCGCCGACAAAATTTCTCTTTTCTGTGGAAAAAAGTATGGTGCACCACGGAGAAACATCAAAAAACAGTCGAGGCAGTGCAAAAAAAACTACAAGTTCGTCGTAGCGACCTTGACCGTGTGCTTGCCGGATATTCGGAGGGGATGACCGAGGAGCAACTGAAGGAAGCGTGGTTAGTGCTGGATAAGCGCAAGAAGAAAATTGTGGCTGACGTAACTAACGGGGGTAAAGCCAAATCGCAGAGAAGCAAACCGGCATGGCATTGTGAAGCAACTCGTCTTTTCACGGAGATTGAACGTAGCCGTGCCGGCATCGCAGAAAAGCTGTCAGCTTCGCGGCTGGCCGAGCTCGTTCTCGCCCGCTGGACTTGCCTGACGATCAATGCGCCTAGCCACGGAACATTACGAAAGTATTTAGTTAAATCACGCTAGTTGGCAGAGTGCACTTCAATACGAAATTCATCGTTCTTATGCTGACGACATGTTTAACAACCCCAGAGGGTGCCACATGTCGCAGTATTTCATTCCTTTATCCGAAGAGCAGCGGGAAACACTGAACACTGAAGCCGCTGCAATACACCTGGATCGTAAGCCTCAAACTCTGCGGACATGGGCTTGCAAAGAAAACGGTCCTATTCGCCCTCTTCGCATTCATGGCCGACTTGCATGGCGAGTTGCTGACCTGCGTGCGCTAGTCAAAGGGGAACCGCAATGAATCCTCCTGAAGTGCTGATGGACTACGTCAAACATTATCAGTCGCAGGGGTTTGTACCAATCCCCTTGTACGGTATGCGTGCTGGCATTTGTACGTGTCGCCTTGGCGCTCAGTGCACGAGCTCCGGTAAGCATCCGATCATAAAACGGCAAACGGTAATTGCAGCTGGTGATGAGCTATGGAGCAGTTGGATAGCAACCCATCCGAGCATGAATCTTGGAATTCTGACGGGATCTGAGTCGGGCATATTTGTCCTTGACGTAGATCCTCGGCACGGCGGCGACGAGTCTTACGAAGAGCTCATTCAGCTGATTGGCCCGCTGCCTGTAACCCTCGCAGCACAAACCGGAGGCGGTGGCCGCCACTACGTTTTTAAGATTCCGCCGGGTGTGGCGATCAAGAATAGCGTCGGTACTTTGGGGGAGGGGCTCGATGTGCGCGGTGAAGGTGGGTTAATCGTGGTTGAGCCAAGCGTCACGAAAGGGGAATATAAATGGCTGTAACTCGTCTTTCAGTAGCACCAGTTGTGCTACCCACCCCAGCACTACTTAATCTTGTATGCGGTCCACGGTCGAAGGCAAAGCATCCGGCAACAGGTTCAGCCGTTATGCAAGCTATTGTCGGCTTTACCATGCCTGCAGATGGCGCCGTAGGCGAAGGAGGTCGTGATAATTTCCTTGCGCAGGCGGCCGGGCATTTTTTAAAACACACGCAAGATGAAACTGCGCTAATCGAGATTCTCAATCTCGTTAATTCGTTGAAGTGCAGTCCCCCGTTGAGTTACAGCGAAGTCGAGAACGTAGCGAGATCGGTTAACCGATACCGTACAACGCGTCAAACCACACCGTTATCCCTTGGTGATGGCAAGATCACTTTGTCTCCTATACCCCCTAGCCCACGCAAAGCTGTATGGGGCGACATGTTATTCGATGGCAAATACTCAGTGCTAGCAGGGCCGGGAGGAACTTCGAAAACGATGCTCGCGCTTTGCCTCGCTGCGCAAGTAGTTGTAGGCAAAGACTGGGCGGGCCAAGCAATAGGTAAAGGCTCGGCGCTTCTAATCCTTGGCGAAGAAGACAACGACGAGGTTCATCGCCGGATTAATGCGGTCGCAACAAAATTTTCCCCGACTGAGCACGCTGAGCTGCAGGATGGTATCCGTGTGATACCGGCATGCGGGAAAGATTTACGCCTCGTCCGGCTAGCTCAAGGTAATCCAGAGCCGACTGGTCTCGATAACCAAGTTGTGGAGATGGCAGAACAACTGAAACTCGAGTCCGGGCAAGCGGTACGCTTAATTGTGATTGACCATGCCAGATTGGTGGGTGCCGGCGATACCAACGATGCAAGCCATGTGACCGAGCTGACTAGGGTTCTTACGTCGATAGCTGACCGCACCGGTGCTGCCGTGCTGCTGATCGGGCACAGCCCAAAATCTGTGCATGGAAAAGCGAGTGACGAACTATCGCCAGCCGATGTCGTTGGGTCTGGTGCGTACGTGGACAACTCGCGTAGCGCATTGTTGATGACTTCTCTTAGTGAGGGCGACAGCAAAAAATTCGGAATTCTTCCGGATGCAAGGCTGAGCTACGCCCGATTGCAGGTAGTGAAAAACAATTACGGAGCTACCGGCACGACGCTTTACTTCAAGCGGGAACATGACCCGGACTATCAGGTGTCGGTACTCGTGCCAGTTACGCTGGCACTTGTTCAAAAAAAGGTTAACCAGCAACAACAGCTGGAACAAAAGATCATCGACCTGCTGGTACTGAGCAAAAAGCCGATCAGCAAGACGGAACTACGTGACCGATATTCAGGTGTGGATGGCCAACTGGGTGCATCAGAGGCGGCGGTGAGAAACGTCATCAAGGAGATGATTTTCAGCGGTCGGCTGGTCGAGAGAAAACCAACTGACAGTGAGCGAAAACTACATCGGCTATCTGCCAACATTCGTTCCGTGCTTGAGCCGGTCAGCTGGCCGGGTGTCGGGTGCCGGGCTGTTGAAAAATGATTTTTGAGAAACCGGCCAAAACCGAGACTAATTAAGGGGTCTGGGCGGGTAACAATGCAGGGTTTGTGCCGACAATAAAAACCCTTCCTAACCAATTGAATTAATTGGGATTTTTCGTTATCAAGCTTTGACGTCCTAACGGACGGTGCCGGCTTTATCCGGCACCCGTCCGGGACGTGAGGACTGGCAAAAAATATCACCACAGGAACTTAAAAATGGTATGTTATTTAGAGCGAGTAAAAACGGAATCAGAGCGGGTCTTCGCAGCACACGATGGTGCATCCAATTCAGCTGGAAGCATTGCGTCTGCTAATTGGGCGGAGCGATTAACTCCGCTAGAAGAGAGACTGAAGAAGCTTTTAGCATCGATACCGAATGACGTTATTTCGAGCGGCTTATCCCTCGACTCACTTCGGCGGTTGCTAGCTGGAAAATGGCGTGGTAACTGCCACCCCGGTGAGTTGGGCGAAGCGCTTCGCAAACTAGGTTACGTCCGACACAGGGATTGGTCAGAGGCTGAGGGTGGTTTTCGCGCGAAGTGGTTTAAGGCGGGGATATGATGGGTTTGCAGACAACTGCCTGGCATGAAGCGGCCCACCTTGTAGTGTTTATTAAACTCGGTGGTCGTTACAAACCAGGAGACTACGCGAAGATCAACCCTGACCACGGCGGCGTTCGTCTTTCGTTGCTAATCGATCGTGAATATGGCTTTTTGCTCGAGGCTTGCACGTTGGCTGCAGGCATTGCTTGCGATGAGATCGTGGGCCATCAAAGTTTTAATGGAAACGGATCTGATGCACACACCTTACAAGAGTTATATCCGAATAGTGCCGACCAAAAGCTGATCGTTCGAAAGGTACGACAGTGGATGGAAGTTCACTGGGCTGTTGTTCACGCCGTTTCCAGAATATTAATCGCAAATCGAGTTTCAACAACAGGGTTGGTACCTCGTCGGGCCGTTTTGCAGTGTGTTCAGCTGATAAAAAATTGGGTCCGTTGCCGACGGGTCCATACACAGTTTAGGTAGTTCAACACAACTGATTCACTCAACTACTTTAGGGAGACAGCGTGAACCTGAAAATTGTTCCATTGACTTGGGGATTACTCATAGGCGGTATCGGCGTTTGGACTATTTTTGGAATGACCAGCGGATTGAAATACTTGATCGGGCCATTGTGTTTATTTTTCGGCTGGACTTCCATCAAAGCCGCTATTTTCATGACAGAAAAGGATCTATCTGAGGTTATTTATAATGGCAAGCCTGTCAGTAAAGAAGTAGAAGAAAAAATTAACAGAATGTAGGCCAGTGGGGAGATGAAATGGGTTTGCTTCAAGCAGCTTATCGATGGATTGCCTACCCAAAATTTATTGACACCGTCGCCCGCTCGACGTATTCGTATTACAAAATAGCAAAAGATAAAGGCGGCGCATCTGATCTCATTGCTTTGATGAATTCGCTATCAATGAGTCTTACAGACTATGCTGATAACGACAATGAAGGATTCCGGTATAGAAGCGAAGCAAATGAGATGTTCGACCGGGAGGTCAATTCAGGCCGGGACGTCGGCTTGTTAACCATTGGCTTAATTTTTATTAAAGTCTACAGCGGCGGATTTTCTGAGTCGCCAACAAAAACGGCCAACAGGCTCATTCAAGCGTACTACAAGCTTGATGCATCACGTTTTTTAATCGAAGGTAAGCCTCGTAACTGGGGTGATCCCTCCTAACTTAATGTGTGTGACCTTTTAGACTATGGATACCTCCCTTACCATTGATGAAAAGGTGTTATCTGAAGGATTGCAAGCGTATGCGCGCATGCTAAATCGTCGAGACCATCGCGAACTGGAGCCATGGCTCGCTGATGACTTCACCTATGAATCACAAATGGTTATAACTCCGATAGAACCGAAGTCAGTTTTTCTTGAATACATCGAACGCAAGTTAGACGCCATACGGAACAGTGAACAGCCAGTTTGGGCCGAAATGGGTTGGCTGGATCACAGCATTCCGGGGCCATGCGTGGTGGTGGCTCAAGGCACAAAGGAAAATCTCGTCGGGCTGGTACTTGGAAAAATTCATGCCGGTAGCTTGAAAAGGTTGGATATGTGCATCATTCCTCGGCCGCAATCTGCTCGGCGAAGTGGCATATATCCGGGCCTTGACGAATGACCACCGGCCGCAGCGAAGTCCATTGAGGGAAAATTTGCCGCGTGGCGACAAGTACTCGCAGCGAACGACGATCGCGAACTTCGCAAACTCAAACAAAGAAACCGTTGTTAGGTGTGAAGTTCACTGCACCACAAAGGCCGATACCTCAGTACACCCGCTGCAAGCAAACTGATCGGCCAATGACCGCTGCAAAAAATGGCAGCCCCTTTCTCAGTGTTCGCCGACGAAGTCCTCGTTGTAGCAACTGTAGGCCCCTCCTAATACTTGACCTTACGCTGGAAAGGTTGTGCTCTCCCTTCAAAAGTCATTACAGGCATTTATGCTTGTGGCGAAGATATTGCATGCGTATTTAGCTTATGGATTTTAGGGATGCTGTGTGCGCCCAATATAAAACTCCGCCGAGGGCCGGCCCACCCCTCGGTCCCTGTGGGAGGCTACTATCATCGTGGAGATGGTTCTCAAAGAATTGGTGGAACGCATCTTCCTCGCTGGCCGCGAAAAACTACATAGCGCCTACACATAATTAAAAAAACAAAAGGGCTACAGGCAAGATACCTGTAACCCTTTGATTTTATTGGTGGGCCTCCTTGGAGTCGAACCAAGCACCAACGGATTATGAGTCCGAGCAAAATCGCATTCCCCCGCGTTGACCAAAGTTCATGTAACGCCGAAAAACTCTTATTATCAATGGTTTACGTCTGATTCCAACGGACTCTTGCGTTGACTAATGTTGCTTGATATTCTCCAAATCGGGTTACATGGCGGTTACATGGAACCCGATTCCAGCGGGAGGCGCGGGTGGCAAAGGTCAAATTCACGGCAAAGCGGGTAAGCGAGCATGACTGCCCCAGCGGCAAGGCGCAGGCCTTCATCTGGGACTCGACCGCGCCGGGGCTAGGGCTTCGCGTGACCTCCACGGGTGCGAGAGCGTACATTTTCCAATCAAAGATTCACGGCCAAACGTTGCGCCTAACGATTGGCGACCCGCGAAGCTGGAGCATCGACCAAGCGCAGGAAGAAGCCCGCCGCCTTCAGCGACTGATTGACGAAGGACATGACCCGCGTGAAGTGAAGGCAGAAGTTCGGGCTGCCCATGAAGCGAGAGCCGCCCTCGAAGCCGCCGAAGCTGTGACCGTCAGCGCTGCCTGGAGCGCTTACCTTCAAGACCGCAAACCTTTCTGGGGCGAGCGCCACTACCAAGACCATCTGGCGAAAGCACAAGCAGGGGGAGAGTCTGCCCAGCGTGGCACGCGCGGAAGGGGAAAGACGGTTGCAGGGCCGCTTTACTCGCTGATGTCCCTGCGCCTACGCGACCTGACCCCGCAAGCGGTGGAGTCATGGGCTGCCCGCGAAGCCAAACCCCGCCCCACCTCCGCCCGCCTGGCTTGGCGACTGCTGAAGGGCTTTCTCTCTTGGTGCGCGGAGCAGCCCGCTTACGCGCCAGTGGTGACGGGAAATCCTGCCAAGACCAAGAAGGCTCGCGAGATTTTGGGCGCTGCTGGCGTGAAGCAGGATGCCTTACAGCGTGAGCAATTGCCCGCATGGTTCGCTGCGGTTCGCCAACTGAAAAACCCCGTTGCTGCCGCCTACCTACAAATCCTGCTGCTGACCGGGGCAAGACCTGGGGAAGTGCTACAGATGCACTGGGCGGATGTAAACATCAAGTGGAAAGGGCTGACCATACGCGACAAGGTTGAGGGAGAGCGCACGATACCGCTCACGCCCTATGTCGCTCATCTGCTGGCATCGCTGCCGCGCCGGTCAGAATGGGCTTTCTCAAGTGCGATTACCAGTGCTGACCAGCCCGCAAAACCCATCAGTAAGCCGCACCAAATGCATGAGCGTGCCTGCGCTGTGGCAGGTATCCAAGGGCTGACCCTCCACGGTCTGCGCCGTTCCTTCAAGAGTTTGAGCGAATGGCTGGAATGCCCTGCGGGAGTGGTGGCGCAAATCATGGGACACAAGCCCAGCGCGACCGCAGAGAAGCACTACACGGTACGACCGCTTGACCTTTTGCGCGTACATCACGAACGCATCGAGGCGTGGGTAATGGAGCAAGCCGGAATTGCGTTCGACGTGGAGGAAGCAAAACCGGGATTGCCATCAATAATCGCCCTCTGAGGGCTTCATAAAATGATGTTTTGCAGGCGGGCGCAGAAATCCCTGCGGTGTAGTCCCTAAGCGGAAATTCGGTGTATAGCCAGTTGAACCGTCTTACCTAGATCCCCCGGATGCGCATTGATTGTCCGGCCCGTGCAAAGCTATGGCTGGAGCGGATTACGCCGAATAAATGATGTCTTCCGATGAAATCGAACGGATACCGGTCAAGAGACCGATCACCTCGTCGGATTTTGTGTCCAGTTTGCGGTTGGCATTCGTATCCAAATAGATTGCTAGCCCGCTAGTTCCGTTGATAGTCGTGGAGGACGTAAGGTAAGACCGGCCGCCAGCGAGCTGCACCTTGTCTTGCCCGGAAACGAAGTCGGTGATTCGGACATAGTCGGCAGTGCCAGTGTTACGCGCGTTACCGTCGTCATAGAACACGCGACCATTAGTACCCAGCACGAACACATCCTTGCCACCCCCGCCTGTCAATGCATCGACCGTACCGCGACCGTACAGCGAAGATGACGCCGGCACGCCGCTGAGTACCTCGTCAGCCGTAGTTCCCACCAATATGTCGTTGCCGTCGGTTCCGTAGATGAGCGTCGATGTAGGTGCCGTTGTCTGCGGTGGCGCCAGTTCGGTGGACGCCAGCTTGCTCATATCTAGCCAGCCATCCAATACCAGCTTCGATGCCAGATCGGTCTTGGCTGTCACGCTTTTTTTCAGCGTGTCCAGCATTTGCTGGGGCGTCGCTCCCGGCATCGCTGCTGCAATCAGTGCCAACGCGCCCATTACGTGCGGCGCGGCCATCGAGGTGCCGCTTGCGCTACCGTAGCCGCCATTGGGCAGGGTCGACCAGATGCCGGCGCCGGGTGCAGCCAGATCAACGGACGTGTTGCCAAAGTTGGAGAACGAGGCCAACGCGCCAGAGGAAGTCAAGGCGGCGACGGCGACCACCGCATCCCAGCCGAGCGCCGCCTGCGTGCTGTAATTCGACGGGTAACTCGGCGTGGCATCGTTATCATCCCCAATCCCGTCACTGCCACCGTTGCCGGCTGCAGCGACAAACAGGTTGCCGGCCGACGCGGTGCGGACGATTGCATCCAGCATTGACTGGCTAAAGCCACCCCCGCCCCACGAATTGTTAGTACCGACGAATTCGCTCGCCGCCGAAGCGCTCTTCGATACCTGCGTGTAGTAATCGAGTGCTTTCAGCGCATCTGAGGTCGAGCCAGAGCCCGTGGACGACAAAAACTTTAGCGGCACCAGCTGGGTGGACCAGTTCACCCCGACCACGCCGGTGCCATTGCCGCCCATGCCGCCGATGGTGCCGGCAACATGCGTGCCGTGGTTGTTGTCATCGAGCGGGTCGTTGTCTCCATTGACGAAATCCCAGCCAATTAGGTCATCGCGGTATCCGTTGCCGTCCGTGTCAATACCGTCTTCCCAGCGCGTATCATTCAGCAGGTCACCGGCATCGATGTAGCCATTCTTGTTGATATCACTGGCGTAGGACTGGTTAAGCGCGTGGTTCAAATCACGGAAAGTGATCAATCCATCACTGTCGACGTCCTGAAGCCCAGATCGGAGCGCGCTCGATATCTCGCTCTGATTTAACCAGACGTTCAGGTAAAGATCCGGATGACGGTAATCGATGCCGCTATCGATCACGCCCACCACTGTCTTAGTGCTGCCGGTGAGGTCAACGCCCCATGCCTTGTCCGCCCGGCTGCCGTAGACCGAGCTGCCGTCGCCCCGCATGCCCCAGAGCTTGCCATCGATGAAATAGGCGTCGTTGCTCGTGGCTTGGGTTTGTACTGTGTAGTTCGGTTCGGCGAATTTCACGCCCGGCTGCTTCGTCAGGGCCTCAATGGACTTGGCAGTTGGCAGGCTGCTGCTGAACGTGACACGTACGAGCTTCGCTGCATCTGCCGCCGGCCCTTCTGACCACAGAACTTCCTTCAACTGACCGCTGACAGCCGCCAACGCCTTCGCCCGTCCGACTGCACTCGTCCCTGCCTGGAACTGAACCAGCAATTCACCAGCGACATGGGGGGCTGGCGCAGCAGCCGCCGCGAAGGCGGGAATCCCCGCAAGGGTAGCGCCCATCGCTTCGCGAGCGCCCGGATTGACACTGGCCGGAGGAATACTGGTCGGTGTATTCAGGCTTTTGAACGTCAAAGAGTTTGCTTTTGTTTTCATAGTGAATCCATCTTCCCGCCTTATATTGCTAAACTAGCAATCTTTCGAATCAATGATTCTTGTTTATTGCCTCCAATTATCACTGGAATTTCAGTTTCCTTGCGCAGTAAATAGAGAATTGAAATTTCATTAATTCAGTGGGTCGATACGCGCCGGTCGACCGATATATGCCGGGTCTGGTCGGACCGTTATGGTTGGGCGGTGCTAGCCTTGGTGATCGACTGTCATACGCGGGAACTGCTGGGCTGGCATCTGTCGCGTTCGGGTAAGGCCAAGACGGCGGAGACGGCGCTGGAGCAGGCATTGATTACGCGCTTTTGCACGCTGGGCCGTGTGCCGCTGCCGTTCCTGCTTCGCTCCAACAATGGCCTCGTCTTCACCAGTCCCTGCTTCACAGCTCTTGCGCGCAGCTACGGACTGAAGCAAGAGTTCATCACGCCGTACTGCTGGCAGCAAAACGGGATAATCGAACGTGTCATTCGCACCTTAAGGAAATACGTACACCGGCACCGGTTCGAGACCTTGCAGCACGCCAGCCGGGTGATTTGCGACTGGATTAGCTTTTACAACTACCGGCGGCCGCACCAAGTGCTGGGCGTGAAAACACACGCCAAGGAATTCGTATTAGCGGCTTAGGGTGAAGATATTCTGCGGGGTCATCACACAGACGCAGAGCCGCCCGAGCGAATCCGCTGCCTCGACAATCGAGCGCAATGATGACCAGAAATTCAGTACGGGGATGAATAAGGTGAATATTGACTAGCTTGGCTCTACCCGCATTTCATCAACCTCTGCAACGAGGCGGCGCTCCGATTAGTCATCGATGTTTTTATCGTACAAATCGTAAAGCTCGAAAAATAATCAACACGGTTCTTCAATACAGTAACGCACTACAATTTCGTTGTTGCCTAGCTGGTGAGCGAGGCGTAAATCCTCACGCACTAGTCGAAGCAGAGGTAGAGAGGATGCCGTCTTAGATGTTTCCAGTTTTTTCTAAATGAGGAGTCTTTCTTCCGCAGGTGACTCAGTGCAGGCTGCCCATGGACGACTGCATTAGGCATAAACTTGTCCTGCAAAGATGACACTTTGCCGACCAAGAAAAGCTCTGCACACTCAATCGGGCCATGAAATACCGCGAATGGATTCGACGGAGGTACCGAAGGACGCTGTGAGCTAGTATCAGAAAAGAACCAGAATAGCTCGACGGGCCAAAAAATTCGGAATGTTTACCCGCCTGTTTGACACACTTTGAGTGATTGGATATGAAACCAGACCGCCGTCCTAAATGGGCCAAATGGAAGTTACTTCCTGAAGTGAAAGTTTGGGAAGCGGTGGCACTATCTTTAAACATTGAGCCTAAACAGATAAAAAGAGAGCGTTTATTTTTGATGGGTGCTACACATCCATTCAAGGAAGGAAGCGAGTTTGGCGATAGGCTTGACGTAACCTGCGAAAATTTGCTGAACACTCAACATTTCCCCACCTCAGGGACTTTAAATATGGAAGGGAAGTACAGGTGCGGAGTTTCCTTAAGAGAGTTTGCATCTTTTGCAGGGGTCGTAGCCTGGGAGGTTCCTGCAGAGTTAGCTGATTTGGGCCGCTCTACCGCAACTTCAACCGGTACGGAGAATTCACCTTCTTTTTTAAAAAAAAGAGAACGACAAATTCGAGTTGTAGAAGAAGTCGCCAAAAGGCTTTTCCGAAATCCCTTAGAGATTCCGGACGGAGGCAAAACGAAAATAATGCTTCAATGTCAAAAAGAAGCGATAGAAATTTTTGGCGTATCAGAGCATTCATTCGATGGCGCTTGGAAAGCCGCGAGACGACAAAACCGAGTTCGAATGGCAAACCACAACAAATTTAAAAGCAAGCCCTAGGGGCGGTAAATTTCTCCCCTGGTCCCCACTCTTGTCTCCCTACTCCCTACCCACCTCGTAATGTATTCCGTACCGCGTAAGCGGGTTTACTCGGAGTGCATAAATGCCAGCAATCGTTCTCCCGCCGGCTTTAGCCGAAATCGCGGCTGGCCGCGATCATGTTCAAACAGCGGAGTGCGCACGCGCTATAAACCGGGCGAGCCAAACCCTTCGCAAAAGTTACTGCATGAAAGGGCATGCCTTCGGCATCCGGCCAATCAAATTTGGAAATCGCCTACTTTGGCCTGTAACTGAAATTGCTACTCTGCTAAACGGGGATGAAAAATGAAAAACCTGGAACATCACCAAGCAGACTCCGAGTTTGCGCAAATTTCTCTACTGCTTGATTCGGACTTTAATCTTATCTGGCCCACCCATGACAATCCTCCGGCGCGCTGCCTGTCAACAACACTTGTAAAACGGTCGCCAACTAATCGGGAGTTCATTGACCACCACGGGAAGCGCAGCGTGGCCGCGCCCGCCATTGTGGTCGCTTACGCCGCGAAGTTGGCGCTTAAGATCCTCTCTCGGATCGGGCGGAGGAGCAAATGAGCGCGGTACTCATTGATCTGCACGACGATGTAAGGGAAGCCCTGCAATTCATTAGCCCGAACCTGCAACGCGATGAATGGGTGAAGGTCGGCATGGCAATCAAGAGCGAATTCGGTGATGCTGGATTTGATCTGTTCAACGACTGGTCGAAAGACGGCGACAACTACAACGAAGCCGGTGTTCGCAGCACTTGGCGGTCTATCAAGGCAGGTGGTGGTGTGACGATCAAAACGCTGTTCAAGCTGGCTCGGGATGGCGGCTATCGATCCAGCGCCAACCCTGCGCCTCGCGTCATCGACCCAGAGGAAAGTAAGCAACGCGAAGAAGCGCGGCAACGACAAGAGAAAGAACGGCAGAAGCAGCGTTCCGAAGGAAGCCGCACTTCCGCGCTGTTATGGAGCGAAGGCGAAGCTACGAAGCCAGACCATCCCTATCCAGTCAGAAAGCGGCAGCAGCCGACCGACACGATCAAGGAGCTACACGTTGATAGGGCTGCAGCGATCCTTGGTTATCGACCGACCGCGACCGTCAATGACAAGAAGGTTCCTCTGGTAGGTCGGCTACTACTCGTGCCGTATCTGAAGAAGGAGGATGGCAAGCGGTGCATTACCGCGATCGAGATGATTGATGAAACTGGAGCCAAGGTTCTCAATTGGGGCAGCGATCGCAGTGGCGCTTACTGGTCGCCCGTAAAGATGCCGCAATCCGGGAGCGTGCAGCAGATCCTTATAGGCGAAGGTATGGCTACGGCGCTCACGGTCTATCGTGCGACCGGCATTCTTTCTCTGGCGGCAGGGTCTGCGTCGAACCTGCCAGCGGTTGCGCAGACGCTACGCGCTGAGTACCCAGAAGCCGAACTCGGCCTTCTCTCTGACCTTGGCAACGGTGAAGCTCAAGCAGGAAAGGCTGCGCGTCTGGTTGGCGCAAGGCTTATCAAACCCATCCTTCCGGAAGCCTCTACAGGAACCGACTTCAACGATCTAGCTTGCGATGACGAGGAGTGCGGCATGGAAAAACTAAAAGCCATCATCGAGCAGGCGATGGCAAACGATCCCGTACTCGAGCCACTGCCTGTTGATGCCGCCAACGAGCTAGTTTCATTCAGACACGGTGAGGGGCAGTTCACGGTGAATCAGACGGGTGTTTGGTATCAAGCGCCGCCGAACAGTAACGGCGTAACACCAGCCCCGCAATGGGTATGCGCCGAACTTCATGTGGTTGCCCAGACCAGAACCAGCAAGAGCGAAGAATGGGGGCGAATGCTGGTCTGGCATGACGAGGACGGCGTGCGGCATCAATGGGCGATGCCGAACGAACTGCTGCAAGGCGATGGTCTGGTGGTACGTCAGGAACTATCTCGCCTGGGATTACAGATGGCGCACGGCAGGGCTGCGCGTGAACTATTGTCGTCTTACCTAAGCGTCTGTCCCTGCGATGCGCGCGCTCGATGCGTAGACCGCATGGGCTGGCATGGCACGATCTATGTCACGCCGTCCGAGTCGATCGGTCAGGAAAACGAAATCGTCGTGTTCCAGAACGCACAGGCGATCGAACCTGCGCTGTCAGTGTCTGGCTCGGTCGAGTCATGGAAGGATTCGGTCGCTGCTCTGGCAAAGGGCAATTCCCGTCTGGTGTTTGCGCTATCCGTTGCGTTTGGTGCGCCCATCGTTGAAGTCGTCGGCGCAGATTCAGGCGGCATTCACTTTCGCGGCAAATCGTCATCTGGCAAGACTACGGCACTCAAGGTTGCTGCGTCTGTGTGGGGTGATCCGAACACCTATCCGCGCCTGTGGCGGGCAACGACAAACGGGCTGGAAGGTCTGGCAGCGCTGCATAACGACGGCCTGCTGATTCTGGATGAACTATCGCAGATTGCCGCCAAGGATGTAGGCGATTCAGCTTATCTACTGGCGAACGGTCAGGGTAAATCCCGTGCCTCAAAGTCCGGGAACGCCCGACAAGCCGCACGCTGGCGGCTGCTATTCCTGTCGGCGGGGGAGGAGTCTTTAGTGGCAATGATGGCGAAGGCCGGTAAGAAGGCGAACGCTGGACAGGAGATCCGCCTGGCAGACATTGAGGCCGACGCAGGGGTAGGCATGGGCATCTTTGAAGAACTGCACGGGCAGCTTACCCCTTCAGCCATGGCGCTAGCAATCAAGGATGCCGCAGCGTCGAATCATGGCGCGGCTGGCATGGCGTGGCTGCGGCTCATCGTCAGCGACCGTCCCGCTCTGGCGGACTTCATCAAGCAGGGCATCGACCAGTTCACCAAGGAAGTCGTGCCTGCCAATGCCGAGGGGCAGGTCGTGCGGGTCGGGCAGCGTTTCGGCCTGGTGGCGATGGCGGGTGAGCTGGCGACGCATTACGGTCTAACCGGCTGGTCGCAGAACGAAGCTATCGAGGCGGCAAAGAAGTGCTTTTCGGCGTGGCTGGCTTCTTTTGGTGGGACGGGAAACCGCGAAGATCGGGCGCTACTTTCACAAGTCAAGGCATTCTTCGAGCTTCATGGTTCAGCGCGGTTCGAGGATTGGGTCAACGCCAGCGGTCGCGTGGTGAATAACCGAGCCGGCTTCCGCAAGGTGGATACAGAAGGTCAGGTGACGTTCTACGTCCTGCCCGAAGCCTTCAAGGAAATCTGCAAAGGGTTCGACCCGAAGGTGGCAGCCAAGGCGCTGGCTTCGGCAGGCTGGATCGCACCTGACCGAAGCGGCGGTTATCAGCAGAAGCCGCGTTTGCCTGAGATGCCTGCAAGCCGCTGCTATGTGTTCACCCCTCGTATGTGGGAGGACGATCATGCAACTTGATTTCTCGGTGCTGACGAAAGCCAGACAAAAACAGACGGGACAACTGGGGACACACGGGACAGCCAACATTCATACGGGTTTAGCTCGTCCCGACTCGGCCAAGATGGGACGGGACAAGGCGGGACGATCTGCGCCTGTGGAGGGTGCTTTGTCCCGCCTGTCCCGCCTACCTGGATACAGGACGGGACACGGAAACGCTAGTGTTTATACGGTTGTCCCGCCTGACCCATCTGTCCCATCGCAAAAACACAATGCTACTCACGTCGAGGAATCCAAGCGAGACGGGCTAGCCCGGGTGCTGCGACAGTTCGACTTCGCCAAGGGTCGGGAGCGGCTCAACGACATGACCTTCGAGTTCATGGTGTCGGACGGTTTGGGCTATGAGCAGGCGCTTGCGATCGCATCGGAGGTGGTGCGCGTGTGTGGCGTTGCGCCCTGCGAGAAGTCCTATCAGGACGTTCGATCCTCGTGGAATCGGATCAGGGGGGTGGCATGAGCGACGACGTGAAGAAGCGCAATTCCCTGACGCTGAAAGAGGTCGATGGCAAAACGAAGGACCGGGTTATCGCAGAAGCCTACATGTCGCCCGAAACGGTGAATGCGTCCGTAGTGACGGATTGGGGGCAGCGATGGGTAGCCGACCTGTCGCTGAATGATTCGATCGCCATCCTTCGAGAGAAGGCCGAGAAGGTGCGCGGCGGGGACCTGTCGGACATGGAAGCGACCCTCGTTTCGCAGGTGCGATCGCTGGACATGATCTTCTCCAATCTGGCGGCTCGGGCGGCGAACACGCAGAACGTGGACTTCATGGAAAAGTACCTTCGGCTGGCATTGAAGGCGCAGGCGCAAGCCCGCACCACGGTCGAAGCCCTGCACGAGATGAAGTACCCGCGTCAGGCGTTTTTCATCGGCCAGCAATACAACGCCGAGCAGCAGCAGGTGAATAACGCGATCGGTACGCGCATGCGCCCGCGCCCGCGGGAAAGCGTCATTCCGAAAAATGGGAACGAACTATTGGAGGCGACAGATGGCGAACGGCTGGACTCCGGAACGGCGGCAGCGGCAGGCCGAGCTGATCCGCACTTGGCAGCCATGGGCTCGATCGACCGGCGCAAAGACCGACGAGGGAAAGGCTAGGAGTAGCCAGAACTCGCACAAGCATGGCGAATACTCGGCCGCGGCGATCGACGCACGGCGGCGGCTACGAGAAGCCCTGTGGATCTTGAAGATGGCGATGACCTGACCAGCGGACGCAGCGGACGCAGCGGACGCAGCGGACGCAGCGGATTTTAAGTCTTCTGGGCCTATCAGCGAGTGGTTTGTAACGTCACGATTGCCATTTAAAAAATTGACTGTAGGGAAATTGTAGGCAACTATGCACGGCTATGTTTACCTTGCTTTCGTCCCTTGACCCTAACGCGGTGTTGAACTGGGCGCGATGGCGCTTGAATGCGTCCTCCGATCGGCAATTGAGTGAATTACTCGGCGTTGCTCCACCACTGGTTTCACGAATCCGCCATGGTCGACTTCCACTTAGCAGCGTCGTCGTCGCGAACCTGCTCTATCTTACGAATACTCGCTTGCGCGACTTGCCCGTACTTGCTGCAGAGACTCCTGCAGCTTGGCAAGCGCCAGTCAAGCGTGGGCGTCCAAAGATCGTGAGCAAGTAGGGCGAGATGGTTTGAGCCCCCCAGAGCCTCCAAGATTCGCTAAAGAAGAAAATGCGTTGCTGAAAACCGCTTACATAGCGGTTACATGAAAGCTAAAAAACAAAAGGGTTACAGGAAATACACCTGTAACCCTTTGTTTTTATTGGTGGGCCTCCTTGGAGTCGAACCAAGCACCAACGGATTATGAGTCCGCTGCTCTAACCAAGCATGAGCTAGAGGCCCAAAAAGACAGCAAGCAAAACAGTCGCGATTCTAACCGGCAGGCAAGCCAACGGCGAGGCTTTCATGCCCCGCCGTTGAATTTCCGGTGGATCAGCTGCCTTCGAGGAAGCTCTTCAGCTTGTCGGAGCGCGACGGATGGCGCAGTTTGCGCAGTGCCTTCGCCTCGATCTGGCGGATGCGCTCGCGGGTGACGTCGAACTGCTTGCCGACCTCCTCTAGCGTATGGTCGGTCGACATCTCGATGCCGAAACGCATGCGCAGCACCTTCGCCTCGCGCGGCGTCAGCGAGTCCAGCACATCCTTGACCACGCCGCGCATCGACGCATGCAGCGCCGCGTCGGCCGGGGCCAGCGTGTTGTTGTCCTCGATGAAGTCGCCCAGATGGGAATCGTCATCGTCACCGATCGGCGTCTCCATCGAGATCGGCTCCTTGGCGATCTTCATGATTTTGCGGATCTTGTCCTCGGGCATTTCCATCTTCAGCGCGAGGGTTGCCGGATCCGGCTCGGCACCGGTCTCCTGCAGGATCTGCCGCGAGATGCGGTTCATCTTGTTGATGGTTTCGATCATGTGCACCGGGATGCGGATGGTGCGCGCCTGATCCGCGATCGAGCGGGTGATCGCCTGCCGGATCCACCAGGTGGCATAGGTCGAGAACTTGTAGCCGCGGCGG
>JAIXTG010000163.1 GCA_027484285.1 Oxalobacteraceae bacterium
CGCGCGGACTGGTATCGGGCGCAACCAGCATCAGCCCGCATTCGGCCGCCACGCGCTGCGCGCCGGCCTTGATCATGAAGGTCTCTTCGGTACAGGTCAGTCCGGCCAGCCAGACCAGCACCGGCACCGGCTGCCGGCTCTCTGCCGGCGGATGAAACACCGAAAAGCGCATTGGCAGCCCGGTCACCTGCGAGTCGTGACGGTAGCTGGCCTGGATGCCGCCGAAGCAGTGCTGCTCGCTCAAGCGCTCGATCATGACCGGCCCCTTCAGTAGAGGACCACCGACCGGATCGACTCGCCGCGCTTCATCAGCTCGAAGCCTTCATTGATGCGCTCCAGCGGCAACCGGTGGGTAATCAGGTCGTCAATGTTCAGCTTGCCCTCCATGTACCAGTCCACGATGGTCGGCACGTCGGTGCGTCCGCGCGCGCCGCCGAAGGCAGAGCCTTTCCATTGCCTGCCCGTGACCAGCTGGAACGGACGCGTGCTGATTTCTTCGCCGGCAGCCGCCACGCCGATGATGAAGGACTGTCCCCAGCCCTTGTGGCAGCACTCGAGCGCCGCGCGCATCACCTTTACGTTCCCTATGCACTCGAACGAGTAGTCAGCACCGCCATCCGTCAGCTGCACCAGATGGTCGACCAGGTTGGGAACCTCGTTCGGGTTGACGAAATGCGTCATGCCGAACTGGCGCCCGATCGCTTCGCGCTGAGGGTTGATGTCGACGCCGATGATCATGTCTGCGCCGACCATGCGTGCGGCCTGGATCACGTTCAGGCCGATGCCGCCGAGGCCGAACACCACCACATTCGCGCCCGCCTCCACCTTTGCCGAGAACACGACCGCGCCGACGCCGGTGGTGACGCCGCAGCCGATGTAGCAGGCCTTGTCGAAAGGCGCATCGTTGCGGATCTTGGCCAGCGCGATCTCGGGCAGCACGATGAAGTTCGAGAAGGTCGACGTGCCCATGTAATGGAAGATCGGGCGGCCGTCGAGGCTGAAGCGCGAACTGCCGTCGGGCATCAGGCCCTTGCCCTGGGTGGCGCGGATCGCCTGGCAGAGGTTGGTCTTGCGCGACAGGCAGAATTTGCACTGCCGGCATTCAGGTGTGTAGAGCGGTATGACATGGTCGCCCGGCCGGACGCTGGTCACCCCCGGGCCGACATCGGCCACGATGCCTGCGCCCTCGTGGCCCAGTACGGCAGGGAAGATGCCCTCGGGATCGGCGCCGGACAGCGTGTACCAGTCGGTGTGGCAGATGCCGGTGGCCTTGATTTCTACCAGCACCTCGCCCGCGCGCGGGCCTTCCAGTTCCAGTTCCTCGATGGTCAGCGGTTCGCCCGCCTTCCACGCGACAGCAGCCTTCGTCTTCATTCGCTTCCCTCCGAGCTGGCGGCCACGGCCGGTCAGGTCAGCGGCGGCCGACCCCCATCATAGGGATGCGTGCAAGTCAGGAAGCAGGCTTTACGGCGGGTTTGAGGCGCCGCAATGGCGCGCTGCAGAAGACGCGGGGAAAGATGCGCCGGCGTCAGCCGGCCGGCGCGAGGGCCGGCTCAGCGGCCGAGGTTCTTCAGCAGGTCGGGCTGCACGATCTCGATCCAGTAGCCGTCCGGATCCTTGATGAATGCCACGTCGCGCATCTTGCCCTGCTCGGGACGCTTCACATACGTCACCTTGTTCTCGTCGAACCAGGCAATCGCCGCCGCGAGATCAGGCACCGAGAAGCAGATATGGCCGAAGCCCTGCGGCTGCGCATTGCCATCGTGGTACTTGAATTCCGGATCGCTCTCCGTGCCCCAGTTGTGGGTCAGCTCGAGAATGCCGTGCTGACTGAAAGTCCATGCAGTGCGCTCGCCGGTGTCCTCGGGCACCTCGGATGCGTCCTCGACCCTGGCGAGGAAGTACAGCGAGAACTTCATTTCGGGGAAGTCGAGCTTGCGCAGCACGCGCATGCCCATGATGCGGGTGTAGAAATCCAGCGCGACCGCCGGATCCTTCACGCGCAGCATCGAATGGTTGAGCACGAAGCCGCGCGACGCGGCCGGAATGTCGGCGCTGACGCCGGGATGGGATTCGGTGGTAAATGCCATTTTTTTCTCGCGGAGTTCAGGGCCGTGGCCCGGTCGCCGGATGTTATCACGCAGCTTCGGGGGGCCTGCATCGCCGGAAACGAGGGCAGCCGGGCAGCATGGCGCGCCTGTCCGGAGCCGGCGGGCGCCGCCCCGCCGCGGTTGGCGACGGGCGAAGTTCAATGTTATAAACCGATTTTGCCGGGCATCCGGCTTGTCCGGCATCAGGAAAACGCCGGGACCGGCCGATCGCCAGCCGCTGCAGCGGGCAAGTCAACACCATGCCCGCCCTCACCTGTTCAACTACATCCTCTGCCCATGTTCACAACCCGGCGCATCCATCTTGCCATCCTGATTTACTTTGCCGGGCTGCTGCTGCTCGCGCTTGCGCTGCCGGCGCACCTGATGAAACCCGTCTTCGGCGAAACCGGTCCGTTCGAACTGGGCAGCATCGTCTTCTGGCTGGCGATGACGGTCGCCGTCATCAAAACAAGAAAGCACTGGAAGCCCGGCACCTGGATTTCCCTTGCAGCGCTGTCGCTGATTGCAGCAATGCGGGAAGCCGACTTCCAGAAAGCCTTCACCACCGAAGGCTTCATGAAAACCAATTACTACACCAACCCGGCCATACCGCTGCCCGAGAAAATGCTGGCCGGCGCCGTTTTCCTGTCCATCCTGCTGGTTGCCGCGTCGGCGCTTTACCGCGGCGCGAGGTTCCTGTACCGGGACAGGCTCAGGACCTTCGGCAGCCTGATGCTGGCGGAAATCTTCGTGCTGCTGTTCATCACCAAAGTGTGCGACCGGCTGCCGGCCATCGTGAAGAAAGACTACGACTACGTGCCCGGCGAAACCCTGGGCCGCATCCTGACCGCGGTCGAGGAAGGCGGCGAGATGATGATCCCGCTGCTGGGTATCGTCACCATCCTGTCGGTTGCGGCGCGCGCGAAAGCGGCATCGGACGGTGATTACCAGACCGTCACCGGCTGATCCGGGCACTTGGTCCACGAGCCGGAAAAGAAAATGGCCTGACAAGCGTCAGGCCATTCAAAGTGGTGCTGATGGGCGGAATCGAACCGTCGACCTACTGATTACGAATCAGTTGCTCTACCAACTGAGCTACATCAGC
>JAIXTG010000289.1 GCA_027484285.1 Oxalobacteraceae bacterium
ACGCACACCTACCCGGAGCTGACCGACATGATCCGCAACATCGTCTCGATGAACAACGTCATCTTCCTGATCGTCTGGGGGACGGTGGGCTTTGTTTTTGCGGCGCTGGTGTTTGCGGTGTCGGTCGTATCGATCCCGATGATGCTGGACCGGGAGGGCGCCGACACCATGGAAGCCATCGGCGCCAGCGCGGTCGCCCTGTGGAACAACCCCGGGGCAATGCTGCTGTGGGCGTTCGCGATCACCTTCCTGATCGGCATGTCGCTGGTGTTCTTCCTGCCGCTGCTGGCACTCACCGCACCGCTGGTCGGGCACACCACCTGGAAGGTCTACAAGACCTTGGTGCCGGTTGCGTCGCCGGCGCCCGTGGCCGAGGCGGCAACCGCTGCCTGAAAACGCGGGCCGGTTCAGGCGCTTTTCCTGGCCGGCTCGCCAGGGAAGGCGGGCTCGGCCAGCAGGCCCTCGAGCGTCGCTGCCACGCTGCTTGCACCGCTGACTTGCAGGCTCAGCGTGGCATTGTGAAGGCGCGCGATTTCCTGGCACAAACTGAGCCCGAGGCCAACGCCATCGATCTTGCGGCCCCGCGCCAGGTCGCCACGGTAAAAACGCTGGAATGCTCGCTGGGCAAGGTCGCCCGGGATGCTGTCGCAGGGATTCTCGAGGCGAAACACGACATGCCCTTGCCGGCGCTTCAGCGATAGCCGAATCCAGCTGTCGGCACCGTTGTATTTCGCTGCATTCGTGATCAAGTTGTAGAGAAGCTGCTGTATCAGGCTGTGGTCGCAGATGGCGATCACGCCAGGCTCCACGTCGCTGAACACCTTTATATTCGGATAGAAGCCCAGCACGTCGCCCGACATTTCGGCAACCAGCGCCGACAGGTCGACCGGCACCATGTCGGAGCGAATGCTGTTCACATCAGCCCGCGACAGCAACAGCAGTTTCTCGGTGATCTCGATCAGTCGCTCTATCTCGTCGCCGATCAGCCGCATGCGGACCTGGGATTCCGAGCCGGTCGGCAGCTCTGCGATCAGTCGTTCGGAGTTCCCTCGCAGGATGGTCAGCGGTGTCCTGAGTTCATGCGAGGCATCGGCCGCGAATCGCCTCGCCTGCAGGAAGCTCAGGCTGAGCCGTTCCCGCAGCTGCTCGAACACCGTCAGGAAGCGCGCGAATTCCCGGTACGGCGGCAGCACGTCGATCGGCTGGTCAAGGTTGCGGGAGGTGAGGCTGTCCAGCGATTTTTCCAGCTGGCGTATGGGGCGCATCACCGTCATGGTCATATACCATGTCAGCAGCGCGAGCATCAGCACGATGAGGGGGCCAACGTAGCTGACAATGCGATTGCGCAGGCTGAAGAGGCTGTCGATGTAGGCAGTGATATCGGCCTGGCGCACCATCGCGCGCGGTCCCGCCGGATCTGTCACCAGGAAAAACACCAGCCAGTCTTCCCCGTCGCGCCGCTGGCGCACCAGCCGCACCTGGTCAGTCAGGTCCCTCTCCGTACCGGAGGCGCTGCCGTGTTTTTCCGGCGCAGCGGCGCAGCTTCTGTGCGAAACAGGCGTTCGCTCTGTGCTGCGCACCGGACACAGAACGAGGAACTCGCCGATGTGGCCGAGCGCATCGCCACGACCGACCCGCATTGAGCACTGCAAAAAGTCCTGCGGGTTCTCGCGCTCGTTGCGGCACTGCTCAAGCGTGTTCGCCATGTTCTGCTCGATGCGGTCGAGCATGTGACGCGATGTCAGGTACTGGGCGATCAGGCGGTTGGCCGTGAAGATCAGCGCGGTCACGATGATGATGCGCACGAACAGGTGCCAGCGGAAGGATTTCCTCAATCGCCTTCCTCCATTCGGAAGCGGTAACCCACGCCGCGTATTGTCTCAATCGGGAATGGCTTACCGTCACCCGCCTGCCGGTTGAGTTTCTTGCGCACCCGCTGTATGCAGACATCGACCACATTGGTCTCGGGATTGAAATTGATTCCCCACACGATCTTGAGAATTTGCTGGCGAGAGAAGATCCGGTTTGGCGAGCGCATCAGGCACTCGACCAGGCCGAACTCCCGTTGGCTGAGCGGCGCAACTGTCCCGCGCCAGGTGCCGTTGTAGCTGAGTTTGTTGAGCGTGAATTCGCCAACCGTCATCTCGGGGGATTCATTGCCGGCTCTGCGCAGCAGCACCGCACGCACGCGGGCGATCAGTTCCTCGACGAAAAAAGGCTTTGGCAAGTAGTCGTCGGCGCCCAGCTGAAAGCCTTGCAGCCGGTCTGGCAATTCGCTGCGCGCGCTGAGCAGGATCACCGGAATGGCATTGCCGGCTTCGCGGATTTTTGCGAGTACCTCGAAGCCGCTCAGGATCGGCAGCATCACGTCGAGAATGACCAGCTCATATTCGCCGGACAGGGCGGCGGCCAGTGCGCTCGCACCTTCCTTCACATGGGCCACGCCGAACCCGGCGGCGCTGAGGGCCGGAAGTACGAACTCCGCGATCCGAACCTCGTCTTCTACCAATAACAATCGGGGAGCAGCATGTGGCATGAATTTCTTTTTTTGTAATGTGCCTGTTGCAGGTTGGTCTCCATCTTAGACCGATTGAAGGCGTTCTCGATTACAAGCTCGTTATTTTCCGTATTCGGGAAAGTAGAGCGGTGCTCTGCCGCCACTGAAGTGGCAGCTTGCGCGCAGGCCCAAAAGTGACAATCCCGTAATGCAGCGGATGCATTACGGGATTGTCACGATGATCGCAGCGGGGCAGCGGTATTTTTTGGGCCATGAAAAACCGCTTCGCTCACGCGCGCAATGGGATCGGCTGATCTGTTCAAGGCGCTCACCCAAGGCCTTGAAGGGCAGGCAGCCACAGGCGAGGTGCGCCTGACGCCCTACCTGTCGATCGTGGTTGCCAGCCTGTTCCTGATGACGGCGGACGGCGAGATTTCGGAGCGGGATAGCGGCAAGCTGCAGTCGGCCATCGGGGCCGATGCCGAGGTGCTCGGTCGCGCCGTCGGCTATGTCAGACAGCACAGCCTCGAACGGTTCCTGCACGATCTGGCGGGGCTGCTCGACGCGCGGGACCGGCTTTGCCTGCTGATCAATGTCGGCGATTTGCTGATGGTTGACGGAGAGTTTCCGGCGCCGAGGCTGAAGCATTTCGAACGCCTGCTGGCGACGCTCGGTACGACGAAAGCGGGCTTCCAGTCTTACTTCAATACGGTTGCGATCAAGGGACGCACCTCGGTACTGGGGGATTTTTCCGCGGGTTCGGAATCCCGTGCACTGACGCCGCCGATGGCACTGCTAGTGGCGCAGGCGCACATGTTGTCGTCCAACGGCTCACCCGGGGAGAGCGAGGTCAGGCAGGCCGGCGCTGCGCACGGTGCCTCGCTGGCCCTGCTGGATGCCTGTCTGTCGTCGATCCGGCAACTGCGGGGATCGGGATTCCTGTTGCAAGCCTCCCTGGTGCTCGACCAGCGCCAGCGGCTCTGCCTGCTGGCCAATGCCGCCGACACCATGATGGCGGACCAGACGACCAGCAGTTCGCGGCGCGTGTTCTTTCGCCGGATGCTGACCGCCTTTGACGTCAACGGCAAAGACTTCGATCGCCACCTGAATGTTTTTCACCTGAAGAATGACCTGCCGCCAGACGACGTGGACGGGCGACAGGCTGCAGCACCACTTCAGCGATCGTCGCGCAGCAGCGAGAAACGCGAAGGATGGGTATTCAAGCGCGAGCGCCACTGGACCGAAGAGACGGGCGAGGCGGGCAGTACGGGGGGCCAGGCTTCCGGCGACGCGATCAAGAGGCGATTGTCCGACACGGCGGGATCCGCAGAGCCGGCTGGCAGCGAGCGGTCAGGCGAGCCAGGTATCGGCGCAATATCGAATTCGCAAGGCAAGGGCCCGGTGTCCGCCCCTAGTGAAAGGCCGCGGCCTGCAGAGGCCACGTCAGCGACGTTCAAGGGAAGTCCCGCAGGCCCATTCGACGTCCGCTCGCTGAGCGATACGCAGGCCGGTGCCGGCACGCCTTTGCGCACTGTCGCCGGGCTGTGGCGTGCCCGGCCGCATTTGCAGGATGCAGACGCTTCCGGCGATCTGCGCGAAATGAAAGATGGCTCCGGCGCCGAAGACCAGCGAAGGATGACCGATCAGTCTTCCGCCTCGGCGGGCAGGTCCCTGGTGGATGACCGACGGTCTCCCGAGGCAGACAGGGACACCGGCAAGTCGGCGGTGCCGGCTGATTCGGTGGCTCGTCGCATGCAGGCGGCTGGGGATCGTACGCGCGTCCTGCATGCCCATTTTGATGCGATGGAGTCGGTGAAGTCGTTGCAGGAAGCGATCCGGCTGCCGACCCTGCCTGCGCTTCGGACGGCAGTTTCGCCCGATGCCGTGACAGGAGGAGGGGCGGGCACTGCGACTGAAATCCGACCGGAAAGCCGGATGAAAGCCCGGGCAGCGCCGGAGGCAGATCCGCCGATGCTTGAGGGGACCGTCATTGCCGGAGCCGATGCCGAGATGCCGGCCGGCGCGGAAGCAAACGATGAACAAGGCGACGGCAATTACATGCTGCTGGCGTCGGATGAGGGAGGGCCGATCATGGATGGCGGGACTACACGAGCGAGCAATGAAGAAGTGCGGGCGAACCAGCGGCTGCGGCGATGGAGTGCGGCGTTGCTGCCGGCACTGTCGCTGACCATCGGCACGAGCATGATGGGCGAGGGCATGGCCGAACGCGCTTTTGTCACGAGCGAGAATTTGGCCACGGATGCCCACATCGTGCACCAGATGGCGAGTGTCCAGCAGACGATTTACCGAATGGTGCCGGATGCTGTCCTGCCGGTGGCAGACGGGTTGCAGGCAGCCGCGGCACCCATGATCGGGTCGGCTGGAGCCGCCGCGGCTGCGGCGGGTGCTGTTGCGGCGACGTCCACGCATTCCGACCCCGAGAATTTATCGGAGCGGGAAAAAGCCGACCGCTTCCTGGAGAACCGCAAACAGGAACTGAACGGTGTCTTCCGGCGCGAGCAAAAGGCCAGCGTGCAGGCTGCCGAACGCCAGCAATGGTTCGGGTACGCAAAAGCCATGGCCCTGCTGGGTCTCGTGATGGCGTTCTGGGGCATGCTGTTCCGCTCGATGCGCTCGCTGCATGGCGCCACCGCAATCGGCCTTGCCAGCCTGCTACTGACACTCAACGGGTTCTGGCCCATCATCCGCTTCTGAGGTCTGCAGGCACCATGCACATTGCCCATTCCCCGCTTGCGATGCTGGCGGCGCCCATGCGAGCGTCGCCTGGCCCGCTGTCCGCGCACAGCGCTCCCCCCGAGGCTGGGAAGGAAAATCGTGTACTGGACCGGCTGGAGGCGAATCGCCTGGTGCCAATGACTGCGATGGCCTTCGAGGTCGGGCCGCGCAGCAATTCGATTACGGTGACGCTCTCGGATCGGGTGTCGGGGGAAATTGTGCGCAAACTGGTTTACGACAGCAGTGCAATCCTGCAGGCGCAGATGCCTGCAGGCGCTGGTCATTCGCTGGATGTATTCGTCTGATGCGCTGGCCGTGCTGCAGTAAATGCCGGCTCAGGCATTCACTGCCGGGCCGCTCGGCCGTGTGAGGCAAAAGGAAAGTGCAAGGCGGCGGTCGCAGGCAGATCGTGTGGCGACTGCCTGCAATCCGGCCATCCCCGGACATCGTCCGGGGAGGCGGGTTTACTTCAGTGCCAGGATGTACTCGGCCAGCGTGCGCGCGTCCGCGTCGGATACCTGCGGTTGCGGCGGCATGATGTCCTCGCCCCACACACCCGAACCACC
>JAIXTG010000021.1 GCA_027484285.1 Oxalobacteraceae bacterium
CGCGCCACATCGTCGCTGGCCCGAACCGCGCCGCGGATGCGCGCGGCGGCCTCCACCAGCAGCGCATCGCCCGCATCATGGCCGAGGGTGTCGTTCACCAGCTTGAAGTTGTCGAGATCGATGAACAGCAGCGCCACCCGCGAGCGGCCGCGCTGCGCCCGCTCGATCGCCAGCGGCAGCTGGTGGGTCAGCCAGTGACGGTTCGGCAATCCGGTCAGCGCGTCGTGGTTGGCCAGCCGGTTCAGCTCTTCCTCGTGCGCCTTCAGTGCGGAAATGTCGCGCAGCGTCAGCGCAATACCGGCGCCCGCGTAGACTGCACGGCGGTATATCCAGCTCGCGCCGATCTGGCTGTCGGCCGGCATGCGCAGCTCATCCTCGACGCTGCCAAAACGCATGGCACGCTCACAGACATCGAGCAGCCGCGTGTGCAGGTCGCGATCCAGCACGCTGCCGACGCCCTTGCCGAGCAGCCGGTCGCGGGCCGTGCCGAACAGCGCGGCACCGCGATCATTGCAATCCTCGACCAGCAGGTCGCGCAGTGCACCCGCGTCGTCGAATTCCGGGCGCAGCATGTAGAAACCTTCGTTGGCCGCATCGGTCGCCATCCGGTAGGTGCGACGCACCTGCTCCGCCGCCGCCTGCCGCATGCTGAACATCAGGGTGGCGGTCGCCATCATCACGCCCAGCAGCAGCAGCGCGCCGGTGGCCAGCCCGGCGACCTGGCGGTAACTCTCTGCCGTCTCGTTGAAGTCAGCCATGGCATCCGCTTCGGTAATTGCCGATAGCGCCACCAGCGGCAGCGCCGGATGTTTCTGCCAGGCGACCCAGCGCGCATGCCCGTCCTTGAATTTGCTGCCGTCTTCGCGCAGCACGCCGCGCTCCGCAGAAAACTTAGGGTTCTCCAGATAGAAAATCTGCTTGGGCTGGCCCGGGCCCAGCTTGGTCGTCAGCACAGGCCCGTCCAGCAGGCGCACGGTCACGAAATCGCGCGGGCCCATGACGGAGTTGTCCTGAAAGGTAGCAAGCACGTTTGGCAGCGTGGCAAACACCAGCGCACCGCCGAAACTCCCGTCAGGCTTGTTCAGGCGGCGCGCAAAGCGCACGACCTCCTGCCCGACCACCGGCCCGAAGGACGGCGGGGTCACTTGCCATCCGGTGCAGCAGCCGTCGCGCAGCGCACGAAAGAAATCCATGTCGGGAATGCTGCGCGCCCTGGCTTTGAACGAGGTAGCGACGACCTTGCCGTCGGCGTCGAGGATGATTACGTACAGGCCCTGACGGGCCGACAGCAGGCCGACCACGAGATCATCAACCGGGACGCCGCCCGGCGAGGTCTGCCAGCGCTGGATAATGACGTCGGCCACGTCATTGATGCGGCTCGTCAGGTCTTCCAGCTGGTAGGCATAGGACGCAGTGCGGGACACCGCCTGCTGCACGATCAGCGCCTGCGCCGCTTCGCGCTTCTCGGACAAGGTCCGCTCGACGCCCCACCAGAGCGCGGCAAGGGACACGGCAATCATCAGCAGGAAGCCCAGCAGCGTCGGCCAGCGGCCGCCCAGCACGGACTCAATGGTTCGCGGGCGGGACGACAGGCGGGAGGCATTGGGCATCGGGCGGGCGGGGCGTCGGCGGGTTAAGTTTTAGCTATCGGAATTAAATTGATTTTTCGCAATTATAAGCAGGCTTGATGGCTGGAGGCGGAGCGCCGGCCAGTATCGATCCGAAAACAGCCCTCGACCGGTTCTTGCGACCCGGAGTGCCCCGGACGGGATTGAGGCGCTTCAAGCGCCTCGCGCTCGCCTTTCCGCGGCACTGTTCGCTAGAATCGGGCGTTCCGCCAGAGACGGCGGCCGTGCCGCTTCCGCCCGCGCGAAGCGGCAACCGCAATCACCCCACCACCGCTCATTGCCATGTCCACTGACACGCCAGCCATCCCGCCCGACAGTCCCCGCCTGCGGCAGATCCGCAGCATCGTCGAAGGCGTCTACAGCTTGACTGAATGGCGGGAGGGCGACACCGTGCTCGACCCGACCACTGTCTCTGCGCGGCTGGTGATCCAGGACGGCATGATGGTCTGGATCGCGAACAACTTCCAGCCCGGGAAGCAGGTCGGCTATGCAGGCATGGGCGCCTACCTGCTGACCGAGGAAACATTCAGCTACGGCTACCAGCAGCTGGTTACCTCCGTCTCCGATGAGCATGGCGACCGGATCGACCGCAGCATGCCGGACTGGGCGCACGACATGGCGCTGCCCGACATGCGGGTGTTCGCGCTGACGATGGAGGGCGATTCCATCACCCTGCGCAACCCGGGCGGTATGTTCGAGATGGCAGCCGGCGGCTGCGTGTACACCGACCTGAATACCCGGCATGTGCGGGTGTGGCGGAAGGTGAAGGAACGCTGAAGTCAGCGCCGGTGCGGCCGCGCCCGCTGCGCCGCCTGCAGGGCGGCGTCGACCATGCGTTCCCACAGGTCCTGCGGCAAGTCGGTGGTCTGCCGGCCGTCCCAGCCTTCCTCGATCAGCAAGTCCCGCAGTTCGAGCGCCTGCGCCTCGGTGGCACCCGCCCGCATGCGTTCGGCCAGTTGGGAAAGCGACATGTCGACGGCGATTTTCATCGGATGCTCCTCGGAAGTTCCGGCAAGGCC
>JAIXTG010000004.1 GCA_027484285.1 Oxalobacteraceae bacterium
CCGGATTCAACGAGCGCCGTGATCTGGCCGAGCTGGCTGCCGTCAGGCTTCATGAACAGGAAGGAATAATCGACCCGGCGCTGCTTCGCCTTGCCCCGGATTCCCCAGCTCAGCAGGCGCGTAACCTGCGTCACCAGCCACGAGGCTTTGATGTCTTGCGCAAACGCCGGGTCAGGAGGGCCGGAGATGGAGATCAGCTTTCCTCCCGGTTTGAGCACACTCAGCGATTTCTTCAGCGCCTCGCCATCCTGGCTGTTCAGGACGAGGTCACAGTCGCTGAGGATTTTTTCAACATCGTCCTTGCGGTAATCAATCACCACATCGGCCCCCAGTGCCTTCACCCACGCTGCATTTTCCGCGCTGGTGGTCGTGGCAACGGTGGCGCCCAAATGCCTGGCCAGCTGGATCGCAAAACTGCCCACGCCGCCCGAGCCTGCCTGGATGAATACCTTCTGGCCTTTTTTCAGCTGGCCATTGTCGACCAGTGCCTGCCACGCCGTCAGGCCGACCAGGGGCAGGGATGCGGCTTCTTCCATCGTGAGATTGGCGGGCTTGCGCGCGACTGCACTTTCCCTGACCGCCACCAGTTCGGCAAATGTGCCGCCCGCGAGATCATCGCGCCGTGCATAAACCTCGTCGCCCGGCTTGAAATGCTTTACTCGCGACCCGACCCGGACAATCACGCCGGCCACATCGTGCCCGAGCACGAAGGGCGGCTTGTAAGGCAGGATCAGTTTGAATTCCCCGCTGCGGATTTTGGCATCCAGCACATTCACGCTGGCCGCACTGACCTTGATGAGTACCTCGTCCTCCTGCAGCGCGGGCTCGGGCAGCTCGGCGGCACGCAGGGGCCGGGATTTTCCATAACGGTCGACGATGAATGCTTTCATGAGGCTTGCCTTCTCAAAGGGAGTAAGTGTTGTTGTGGTGATCGCTGAGGTTATTTCGCATGACGGTCGTCATATTTCAGGGCAAAAAAAATGGTCACGCGGGCGAAGGAGCGAGATGTGCCAGCGCCGCTTCGCAAAACGCCCTCGACAGCGCGGGGTCGTCGACGGCACGGGCCAACATCAGCGCGCCCACCATCGTGGCCACGGCGGCGAGACTCTGGTCGCGGGCTTCGCCTGGCGCCGCCACCCGCATTTCACCCGCGACGATATCCACCATCTCCTTGATTCGGGCCGTGGCAGCGTGCCGCACCTCGGCCGATTGGCGCGGCATTTCAGAGCCGAGCGCGGCCATCGGACATCCGCATTCAATATCCTTGAGATGCTCTTGCGACAGGTAGGAATGCACCAGGAATTCCAGTGAACGCTCGGCCGGCGCGGCCGAAATCATCTCGCGAGCCCGGGCAACCGATTCCGCGCCTGCGCGGTCTGCGGCCTCAGCCAGCATCGCGTCGCGGGAGGCGAAATGCGCATAAAACGCGCCATGGGTTAATCCCGCCTCTTTCATGATGTCTGCGACACCCGTACCGGCATAACCACTGCGGCGAATGGCGCGGGCAGCGGCCGAAACGATGCGCTCGTGGCTGGCATCCTTGGCCGCGGCGCGGGGGCTGGGGGTTTTATTTCGCATGATGGGTATCATATATCAATCTTGATCAAGTCGCATACCCGCTGCCAAATGGGGCGATTAATATGGCGGGCCACCACTCCGGATATAAGATATGGCTGCAAAACGACCATTCATCGGTCGATAAATAAACGCTTTTCAATATCCGAGCGATGCAAAAGCAAACAAACGACCCGATCTGCCCGTTCTGCGCGTTGCCCGATGAAAGAATTGTGGACAGGAACGACCATGGCGTTGTGATTCGCGATAGATTTCCCATCTCGCCAGGCCATACCCTGATTATTCCGCGAGCCCACAAAGCATCGTTTTTCGAGATTTCAGCAGCTGAACGCGAAGCGCTGTTTGACCTGCTCGAACAGGCCAAAGCAGAACTGGACAGGCAATTTACCCCGCACGGCTACAACATCGGCATCAACGACGGCGCTGCCGCCGGACAAACCGTAGCGCATCTTCACATTCATCTAATCCCCCGATATGGCGGCGACCGTGCTGATCCACGGGGCGGGGTGCGATGGATTATTCCCGAGAAGGCCGACTACTGGTCGGGGCGATGACAGTCATCATGCCTTCCCAACCCACTGCAGAGCAGCAATTGGCCTTTCTGGCCAAAATGCAACGGCTTTTCAGCGAAGGGGATTTCACTGCCACCTATAAATTTGCGCTGGTTATTGCGTTGAGCGACTTGGCAGTCGAGCAAGGTCGGGATAGTGATGTAACGCTCAGGTTCAGCTACACCGACCTAGCGCAGAAATTCATCGACCTCTATTGGAATCACACGGTTCCGTATGCCCGTGCAACGGCAGGCACCTCTTCCATGGTTCTGATTCAGAACCTGGGTCAGCAAGCGGCGGTTGTCACTGCAATCTGCCAGTTTCGCGAAACAACCAAAATCAGCAGCCGCTCGTTGGTGCAGCGGCACCATGCTTACCCCAAGTTGCTGCGCAAGGTGGCTGATACTGTTTCAACTCAGCCTGCAACCTATCTTCAAAATCTCGGAGGATCATTCGATCCTTTTCTTTTCACGCGAATTCAAGGCGGGCTCGAGCTAAAGCCGGGTGTCGGTCATTGCTTGCGCCAGTTTCAGCCGTTGATTCAACAACTGGCTCGGCAGCGCTGGATCCAGCACATCAAATCAAATCGGCGAAATGCTCCTGCCATCGGGAGCGATGATGAACTCGAGACTTTTCTCTTTGCCGCCTCTCGCCAGTCACTTGATGTTGTTCGCAAGGGGCTCAGCAAAGTTGCCAGTGGCCGGTGTTTTTACTGCGGCTCGGCAGTTGGCGATAAGGCTGAAGTGGATCACTTCGTGCCCTTTTCGATTTACCCGCGTGACTTGATGCATAACTTCGTTTATGCACATGGCGATTGCAATCGGCGCAAGTCGGATACCCTGGCTGCGAAAGAACACTTGGAGCGATGGCTCGAGTTCGGTGAGAAAGAGTGCGGCAGTCTGATGGAAATCGGCGTGCTAGCGGGTATTCCAGCCGACCGAAATGCCTCGCGTTCAGTGTCTGGTTGGGCGTACCAGGCCGCATTCCGCGCCGAAGCTCAGGCTTGGATAAGGAAAAGAGAATATGAAAAAGTCGGGGCGGATTATTTGATTATGTTTTGATCACAGCTATCGGTGGCCAAGTAGAAGTGCGGTGTCAATCCTTTCTCTTGTCATTAACGATAACCCTCAAAGACTGACTTCATATCTATCGCATCATGCGAGCCCCGGCGGTTAAAAATCCATTCCAGTAATCGACGGCATGCCTACTGTAAGGCTTCCAACCCATCCGGCGCACGCATTGTTCTTTTAACAGGCAGATGAGGTGGTCGCTAATGTCGCTCTGCTGTCATCACCTGATTTACCGCGCTTTAAAGTCGGTTCTTAATGCCGCACCCTGAAGTCTTGGCCGCCTTGCCCGCATCAGGCAAATGCAGCACCTCACACACCGGCTCGATCACCAGCATCCCGGGACGAACCGTAACCTTTACCCGCCAGTGCGCGAGAAATCCAGCCTCATGCAGCCATTCGCCATACAGCCGCAGGCAGGGCGGAGCAGAAACGATATTTCCCAAGGGCAGCAGCCGGGAATACCGCACATAAGGAAAAGAAGTGGGGTGAATGCGCCTTCTGCGATACAGCGCGATGCGACGATGGTTTCGCTTCATGTGTCCTCCCTGCAGATGGTGGGGCCCTCGGTAGTGGTTACCGAGGGTGGCGGAGCTAGACGAGGTTGACAGACCGGGCAAAAGGATCCGGCGAGCCTTGCGGCTCCCCCGTCTAGTCCGCCAAAGGCGGGAGGCCAGACGCGAACCAAGCCGCATACGCGGCTTGGTTCTCCTTTCGCTACTCGAGCTGTCAAACTCGTTCATCACCAACGTGACGAAGCGCGGAATGTAGGCGGATGAAAATCAGCGGTCAAATCGCGCTGACGAAAGAGAGACAAACTGGCGTAGGAATTGTAATCGCGTGAACGACCGGGAAGGTTGTAAACCGGAACGCTGATTAGCGAACGCCACCGTCTTCTATGCGCATTCCCCACTTGGACTTTCCTTGTCGCTTCCAAAGCAATGAAGATTCACTGTCCCAAGCATCGCCGTGATCCCTGGCTAATCTGAATGTCGCCGGGTTCCCGGCTTAGTTATCGGGTTCGGCAGCCAGTAATTGAATAGTCAGTGGATCAGGCTGCCCATCGAAAAAGCAATCGAGTGCTTCGCCAAACAATGTTTCATCTGGCGCTGCCATCGCAAATAATGTGAGGCACGAACGCAATTTCAGGTCATCCGGTGAGCCAAAAATGTCATGGGCAGATTTGTCACGATGCGCGAGGACCAGTTGCAGGCATTCTCTCAGCCTCGCCCCCAACACAGGATGATCAAGATACCGGCGCGCTTCGGCGAGCGAGTTAATTGCATACCTCTCCGCCGTCGCGCTGCGACCCAGGCCGCGGACTTGCGGAAAAATGAACCACATCCAATGGGATTGCTTTTCTCCGTCACGCAGCTCTTCGATGACAAGGTCATACACAAGCGCTTGGGCCTCAAGGAAGTGATCCATTTTTTGCTGGGTTTGGTTTTTATTCGACGGCGTCGATCTTATTGACGCGTGGCGCAAATCTGCAGGGTTGATCCGGGGCGCCTCAATGCCCGCCCTCTGTCCGTATACCTGCATTCCTGAACGCTGCGGCCAGCACCGGTTCCAGTGCTTTGGCTTCTTCCCGGCTCAGGGGATTCAGGTGGGCATACAGCTCGGGCAGCAGGCATTTTCCCAGCCGCCTTACATGCCGTGCCGCATGCTTTCCGTTCATGTGATTCGCAAAGCGACGTTCCGGGGTGTACCGCGATTCGCCGACATACAGTCCATATCGGGAGTCCCTGGCAAACCCATCGAGCAGCACGACATACACATGGTGATTGCCCTGCGTTGTCTTTCGAACCGAACGCGCTGCTTCGATCGCTTCAGGCCACCAATTGATTCCCGGAAGATCGGCCGCCTCCAGCGGCGCCAGTATGGCCCTTTGAAATCGTCCACGGCGCCGGGCGGCTTCAATAGCGCAATGCGTTGCCAGCACATAATCGCGGGCTTCTGCAGCCATGGTGGAAAGCTGCACCAGTTCGCTTGACGGATAACGCTTCAAATCAGGAATTGCTTTTTTTAATTTCATGGCGAATCCACCTCGCACCACACATGCGCGCAGCCCGCACACTGCCGGTTGGCATGCGCTCTCGTGAGCCCGCCCGCCAC
>JAIXTG010000086.1 GCA_027484285.1 Oxalobacteraceae bacterium
TCCGAGCGATGAACCGGTAGCGCGCCTGCACTGGCAGGCGCGCCGGGGACGGCTTTTGCCTTTTTTCGGAGGAGGGGTTCGATGTTTCGCACTGCATTCGCACGCATGTTCCTTGTCGCTGCCTGCCTGTCTTCAGGCGCTGCAGTCAATGCGCAGGACCTCGGTCCGGCCGAGCTGTCATTGCCGGGCGAGGGCAGCAGTGCCGCTCTGCTGCAGTCCGGCGACTTCAACCAGGCGGCGCTCACGCAGGCCGGCGCGGCCCACGTGATCAGTGCGACCCAGGGCGGCAGCAGCAATCAGCTCACGGCCACGCAGTCGGGCCAGATGAATCAGATGAGCGTGCTGCAGTCCGGCGACCAGAACATTGCGGTGCTGTGGCAGGCCGGGCAGCTGAACCGGATCGATGTGCAGCAGACCGGGCTGCAGAACGCAGCGCATGTCACGCAGCACGCGCTGCAGGCCAGCGCTTTAGTCACGCAGGGCGGCATCGGCAACCAGGCCTTTGTCGAGCAGTACGTGAACTTTGCGAATGCCGTGGTTCGCCAGGACGGGAATCACGGGATTGCGACGGTGATCCAGTATTAGGGCCGCTGGATCGAATGTGTCATCAGGTGCCCTGAGTACTTTTAAAGGAGATTTGTCAATGAGAATGACGAAGATTGCCGCTGGCTTGCTTCTAGTGTTGGGTGCTGGTTCTGCGCTCGCAGAGGTGGGTGTTACCAGCCAAATCACGCAAACAAACAATTTGAACGAAGCTACCGTGGAACAGTTTTATAACCCTGGTCCGACAAGTGCCACGATCACTCAGAATTCCGAGGGCAACAAAGCTAAGATCACTCAAGTGAACACCCAGAATACGAGCGCCTCGAACATTGTCAACAGCGCCGGAGGTGGCTATAACGAAACGACGATTTACCAAGAGAACGCGCAGGCGACCGCAGCGATAGTTAACCAGATCGGGACGGACAATGAAGCGAAGGTCGTTCAGGTAAATGGCGCTCGTATGGAGGCACGAGTCAATAACATCTATGGAAATGCGGCTGATTTCCAAAACAAGGCAGACATCGCCCAGTCAGGCAACGACCAGATAAGCTGGGTTAACCAGACTGGGGTACAGAACACTGCGCAAACAAGCCAAAGCGGTTTCTGGGGAAGCTCGGAAATCTATCAGAACGGCAACAACAATTTTGCTAAGCTCGTGCAAGTCGGTAACGGGAGTTCCCAGCTAACCGCTAATTATTCTTACATCGCTCAAACGGGAGGTAACGGTAACATCGCTGATGTCTACCAGAGCGGAAATGGTTTCGGATCTAACATTACCCAGACGGGTTCGTTCAACAAGGGGTATGTCACCCAGTACTAGGTCTCGCACCAGACCACTCAAGCGCGCAGCTCATGCTGCGCGCTTTTTTTTCCGCCTATCTTCTTACTGCCCCAACGGATTAATCGTCTGCATCTCCCTCTCCAGCCGCTCGCGCTGGCAGCCGAGGTCGATGTACCACTCGCAGATGCCGCGCGGCTGGAACGGCTGGTAGAAGCACGCGTCGCGGCCGGAGGCGACGATCAGGCCGACGTCGCGGTCGAGTGCATGCCGCATGATCGACGCGACAGTGCGGTGCTGGATGTTCGTGCAGCGGGGTACCGCCCAGTAGGGCGCTCCCGGTGTCCAGTAGACCAGTGCCGGCGGCGGCGCCGACTGCGGTGCGCTCCGTGACTGCTGCACCTTCTGCTGGTAGTCCTGCCGCGACTGTTCGCGCAGCGCGCGGTCGACGGCGTTCTGCAGCTGGATGGTGAACGTATTGTTGATGCGGTTTTCGTTCCGGACGATGACGTTGGCCGTCGCCTGGTTGTTGTTCGCATTGGTGGCGCCGGTCGGCGGTACCGGCAGCGTGCCGGTGTTGGCAGCCGGCGGGATGATGATCGTTGGCGGCGCCGGTGGCGTGGTCGTTCCGGTGGTCGTTCCGGTGTTTGTGCTGGTGTTGACGTTGGTGGCGGTGCTGGTGGATGACGATGTGTTGTTGTTCACATTCGTATTGGTGTTCGTGCTGCTTGCATCGATCGGCGCAGGCGGTGTCGGCGGCGGAGGCGGCACGGTCGTTGACGTGGGCGTAGTGGGCGTCGTGGTCGTGGTGGTAGTCGTCGTTGCGCTGCTGCCGGGCGGCAGCGTGGTCGTCGTGGTGGCGGTATCGCCGACCACGGGTTCGGCTGTCAGCACTGGCGGCGGGGGCTCGGCCACTGTCGTGGTCGTCGGCGCAGTGGTCGTCGGCGCAGTGGTCGTGGGCGCAGTCGTCGTGGGCGCAGTCACCTCCGGAGCCACCGGCGCTCCAATCGTATTGGTTGCCGGCTCGGTGGCAGGCGGCAGCGCAGGTGGCGTTTCCTGTGCGGCGGCGATCATCGGCATGGCAACGGCGATGGCCGCTGCCAATGGGGAGAGGAAATTCATGACAGACTCCTTCTGGGCGTAGAGTCTGCTTAGGTCTGTCACCCGACCCGAAGTTGGTTACCTGCCGCGCACGCACATTGAGTTTTCTCAGACGGCGCGTGCAATTGAGGCACCGAAAATTTGTTGCGGAAATCGTGCGCTGTTCGACCCAGCAGCGCTGTCGCGCAACGATCAGGCGAGGTAGGTACCGGCCAGTGTCAGCACCCGGCCGCCGGTGCCGAGCTTGAAGCGCGCAAGGCCCGCACTGCGCTGGGTATTCACGCCGCCGAGGTCGAGTTCGCGCACGCCCTGCGACTTGAGCATCTGCATCCCATTCCACAGGATCAGGTTGTGCGCATGCAGTTCGCGCCCGCGCTCGCTGGTCCAGCCGATTTCATACGTGGCAGCAGTGCCGTGGATCAGGAACATCATTGCCGCCACGCGTTCACGGCCGGCATCGGCACGCAGGGTCAGCATGGCCTTGCCGGACGGCGAGCGTGCGAGTGCATAACGCTCGAAGAACGGCGCGGGCAATCCTGCCAGTCCCTTGTCTTTGCGCTGTTCGATATCGGCGTCGACCAGCCAGCGGAACTGGTTCGGGTTGGTGCCGACCCGTTGTATCTCGAGGCCGGAGCGCTCGCTGCTGGCCAGCCGGTTGCGCCA
>JAIXTG010000236.1 GCA_027484285.1 Oxalobacteraceae bacterium
ACGGTCGCGACCATCGAAGGCGCGCTGCGCACCGCGCGCCATGCCCCCGGCCCGACCGACCGCTGGCTCAGCGACCCGTCACAGCGCGGCCGTCCCGTGCTGAACGTGCGCATCAAGTGTGCCGGGCCCGGTCACCCGGTGCTGGCGCGCTTCTATGCGCGCTACACGACGCACCCAGGCCAGCGCCAGTTCCTGCCACTGGGCGACTATGCCGCCCGCGCCGAATTGGCGACCGATACGGACGCCAAACCGCTGACACTGGCGCAAGCGAACGAGCGGATGATCGGCCTCATTGCGCTGTACCAGCAGGGCATCCATGACCTGCGCGACCACTTCGAGCGCAAACGTCGGGCGCAGGAGCACGCACGGCATGAGGCTGCCGCCGCCGAGCAACGGGCCGCGGATGACGCGAAACGCGGCAGCTTCGGCGCACTGCTGAAAGCGTACCTGCAGCAACTGGGCATCACGCCTGTGCTTCTCGAACAGATCACCGACGAGGTCAAGCCCGGCCAGCGCCATGCCTGCCCCGCCGCTGGCGCGACCGCGCAACCAACGGCTACGCCCCGGCAGTCGGCCAACGACGCGCTGTGGCTGTTTCGGCGCCACGTGTTCCTGCCATGGCCGGACCTGGTCACGCGACGGGCAGCCGAACTGCGGCCGAGTGACCTGCGCCCGGTCTTGGCACGCGTGGTCGAACAGGGGCACGGACGCACGGCCGCCAAACTGCGCGCGTACCTGCATGCGGCGTTTGCGGCCGCCATTCGCGCCGAACATGATGCAACGGCGCCGGTGGCGCTGATGGGGTTCGGGCTCGAACTGAATCCGGTGGCGGTACTAGACCCGATGAGCCAGTTCAACCGCGCCGGCGACCGCGTACTGTCGATGACGGAGCTGGTGGCATACCTGCGCCGCGTCGAGGCGATTCCGTCCGTGGCCGTGCGCATGGCCGCGCTGCTGTGCGTGCTGCTCGGCGGGCAGCGCCCGGCGCAGCTGCTGCGCGTCAAGCGCAGCGACGTCGATCTCGACGCCGGCACGCTGAGGGTCTACGACCCGAAAGGTGCACGCCGCCAGCCGCGGCTGCACCTGCTGCCGATTACGCCCACAACCCGCACGCTGCTGGCCGGGCTGATGGACTTGCCGACTGTGGGGCCTTACCTGTTTTCGAGCGATGGCGGCCAGACACCGTTACGCTTGGAAACGCTGTCGGCACAGGCATCCGCGATTGCTAAACTAATGGCTGACGAGGAGGAAGCGCGTGCCCCCTTCACGCTGCGTGACCTGCGGCGCACGATCGAATCCGAACTTGCCTCGCTAGGCGTCAGCCGCGATCATCGTGCACAGCTGCAAAGCCATGGGTTGGGCGGCGTGCAGGACCGTCACTACGATCGCTACGACTACATGAAGGACAAGCGGCGGATCCTGCTGCGGTGGGAACAGCATCTGCGGTCGCAATCTGACACGCCGCTCCCTAGGGAGAGCAATGTTCGCCCGCTTCATGGGAGGGCCACAAGCGGGTCATCCGAATCGTGAGTGTTCCAGCACCAGCATACAGCGTGCGCCGCGGGCAGCTCCCATTCGCCTCACACTCGGCCATCTGCGACCGACGTCTTTACTGACCCAGTGAAATCGTAACGCCCTCCGGGCAGTCCTCCCGCTTTGAGGGCGGTCAATGTCGGGTGTAATCCGCCTCGCTCCATTTAGGCTGGCGAGGGTCCAACCCTGGAAGTGTTTGGGGTATGCGTCATGCGCAAATGGATCAGCATTGCTCTCGTCTGCCTTGTGGCTGTTTTTTCCAGTGGTTGTGGTGACGGCACTGGCACGGGATCTCGTGCTGAAACCAGCCAGTACCTCGCGTCGACCGAGACCTTCAACCTGCGCTCGGCATGGATAAACTTTCTACAGCGTCCGCGCGCGTTGGTAGTTGACGCTACTGGCCAACAGGGTGGCGCACCGTACACCAGCCGGTCGGTAAGCTACCAAAGCCCCCTTTTCATCACCACCTTTGAGGGCCGACAGGTGTGGGGACAGATAGCCACTACCGAGATAAACGCCAGCAGGAGCGGTGGAGCAGTCACTGGCGTTCTGTCTTCCGTTGTTTACTACGACGGCAACTTCAATTATCTGGGAGACTCGGGTGATGCCTACTCGGTTGCCGACAGCTCGCTTTCCTTGCCTGATTCGGTGCGCGTGGGTGACAGGGGCCTGCTTTACACGGCGACAATCTATGCGGACGCCAGCAAAACTAATGTCTTGGGCACCGAGCGCATGACCTATGTGATCGAGCCTGATTCCGCCACGTCGGTCGTGGTGGCACTGAACCTGGAAGTCATCTATAGCAACGGGGCGGGCGCTCTTTCTGATGTGATACGCCACCGACTGACCAGCACCGGCGTGATGACGCTCCTAAGTGAGACCACTAGGATTACCGGCTCAACACCGACCACACTTTTTTTAGCATATCAACAGCCAAGCACTACGCCGGGTAACGTCCCAGCGTCGACCCAGACATTCAACCTGAGGTCCGCATACGTGAGCGACCTGCAACGGCCACAATTCCTGCAGGCTGACATAACCGGGAGCGACAATGGGGTGCCAGTGACGGGGCTCGCGACGATATCCACTAGTTCGCTGTATCGCTCCACATTTGAAAACCAGACCGTGCTGTCGCACTCAACCGATATCAACATGCAATTGGTCCGCAACGGCGAGCCGCTGGCAATACCGGGTATGTCCATCAGCCACTACGATGCCAACTACAACTGGCTAGGGGCGTCAGGCGACGCCTATTACCGGGCCAACACCCCGACCGCCATTCCGCAATCAGTACGGACAGGCGACGGCGGCCTCTTCCGTATAGCGACTGTCTTCGAGGATGCCAGCAGAACCGTAATATCCGGTACCGATTACACGACCTTCATAATTGAGCCCGACATAGCGACGTCGGCAATTCTTGTCCTGAACACGGTTTCCGTAAACACTCGCGGCACGGTCATCGACTCAAGCCTGAAAAAGTATCGCCTGACAACGACCGGTAGCCTAACGAGGCTGAGCGAAACGGTGACGGAGGTTGCTGCCGACCCGATCACGCTGACACTGACCTATCGCCAGCCATAATTGCTTTTCACCCCTCTACTGAACATCCTGAGGAGGCACTGTTTCGGTCGGCCGCGTCCGAGAAAGTGTCGACGCCCCTCAAGGTCAGTGCGCGCAATTATCGCCAACTGCTGCGCTAAAGCGGCAAGCGTCGGCCCAACCGCTCGGCTTACTCGTCAAGGCAGCGCTACTTCCGGTGGTACGGTCACCGGGCGAGCGTGGTGAAGTACCGTCTGACAACCGCAGGAGCACTTAGCCGGCTGCGCGAAACGGCGACGGAGAGACGCCCCGTATCAATAACGTTGACCATCAACTATCGGTAACCTTGACAGCCCTCGCTCTGAGCCAAAAAAGCTGGAGAATGTTGCGGATGTGCCTCGCTGAGGAAATATGCGTCTGGCTTACCAAGGTCTGCGACACCGCGGTCGCCATCGCCGCCTGAAATACCCCCGATTACTTTTCGACCGAGAAAATTCTTCGGCACTTGGTCACGACACCAGAGTAGGACACGAAAAACTAACCGGTTGAAGAGCGCCCTCGTTAATCATCGTCTACCGATGGGCAGGGGAGGAGTGCTCTCAACGTCCCATTAAATGGGAGGTACGACAACTGTGATACCGCGCGGGTCGGCAGGCAGACCGCTTTCCCTTGACTGGCTGATCGTGAGCCATGAAACCAAAAATCACCGCGTCGAGGATCGACAGGTTAGACAAGTCTGGCCGTACCGCCTGAATCGCGATCAATGCACACCGCAGAATATCCTCGATTTCTAGGTAGCGATCCGGTCTCGAAAGGTCATTTTTTTTGAAAGGAATCCGATCTCCCACATATGACATGAAACGCGAATCCAGTGCCATGACGTTACGGGCGAGGCCGGCGTTCAACAGAATGTTGCGAATCTGCTTGTTCTTGATTCCGTAGAGACCGCAGGGATCGAGCTGTCCACTGAAGATGCGCGACGTGGGAAGGTCCTCGTCACTCAAGCGGCCGCGCGCCACATCGATAAAGACCTGTAACGGGGTACCGTCATGCCCATCGACGAGCAAATCGGTCGTCCCGAGTGCGGCCTTGAACGCTTTTTGGAGTGAAAGAAGAATCTGCCATTTTCGGTCATGCAGCCTCAAGTTCCCGCAGTCATCAAGGGCTTTGTAAACCCACTGCTTGTTGCCGTCCCACGCCAACATGACTTTCAGCTCCAACAGGGGAGATTTGCTTTTATTAAATCGCTCGAGCCAGCTCCCTTTGCCACTTTTTTCGGTGCTTGAAAAAGCACAGACCACGGCCACATGCCAGAGCCCCGAGAACGTAGATACCGGGGCAGCAATCTGCTGTTGTCTTTCGACACTTGAGTCTACGCTGTGGCTCGGAGGAAGTAACACAAGAAGCGCTGCGATTTGCGCAATGACCTCTTCGCGTTTTCTTGAATCTGTGTCGAATACCGAGCAGGAGGTCAGTGTTTCGCGCGGGCGTTTGGGGCCCGAGTGCCGGTAACAGTTTTTCTTGGGCAACTTCCGCGTTTCTTGATCGCTTCGGTTCACTGGCGTCTGCATCAGAATTCCCTCCAAAACGAAATGGGCTTGTGTTTCGGGTCCGAGAGGCTGCAACGGGAGGGGTTCCCAACGTCCAACGTGGCTCAAACCTCACCGTGCACGAGAGCATCAGTGGCCTGGCCGGTCGGCTGGCCGGTATGAAACAACGGCTCAGCAGCCTGCTGCAGACCTCCCGGGACGCGTGCTGCGCAGTCGGCGGGCGCAGTTTCGTACTGCACGACAGCCGCCGCACCGCACCGCGACCTGCCAGCTTTCACTGCCGCGTTACCGGCAGTGCGCAATGCATCGCAGGGTTCGTCATCAACCCACCCGTTTTGGATCCAGAAAAACGCCCGCGTCCTTCAGTAATCGGCACCCGCACCGCGACAACCGGCTACCACGCCCAGCGCGTGGTGGCACGCGGTGAGCGCCTTGATAGCCAACACCAATGGATCCAGCACGCCGAGTTCGGACAAGTCCTCCTCGATCACGAACCCGATGACGCCATCGGGCACCGGGATGCCGGCATTGGCGAGCCCGAGCAGCTCGCGGACTACTGCCACATTCAGCACGGCCGACGGCATGGCCGCGCCCAGAAGCAGCGGGTAGACCGGATGCGACCGGGCAAGTCGCGCAGGCGCAGGTCCGTTACCTCCAGCACCCGCACCAGTACCGTGGGGCCCAACGGTTGCCGACCATGCCGCAACTTCGACATCACTTGCGGGGACAAGCCAAGCACCCCGGACAGTGCGCGATCCGCCCGCAGCCCGAGGTACCAGCATGCCCAATCAAGCAGCGCGCCGGGATTGACGCCCTCGTTGATCCCCATCATGGCCTCCGTCTGCCCGCACCCATAGTGCAACGAGGCGACCATACCAAATCCGCGTGACTGAACTCAATGCGTCCCCCGCCCGTTGGTACGCCCTTGGTACATTGGCCACGCAGGATGTCTTCAATCGGCCACACTTCAGGAAACCCCGTGTCTACCGTGCTGCGCCGGATACCCAGCGGCGCCACCCTCACGACTGGTACGCCCCCGTAGGGCAACCCATGCGGCCCCCGCTCCGCCTCTACCCCAGTGCGTCGCCGACATCGCGCTGCCGCAACAACCTACTGCATGCCCGCACTGCCAGCCATGGCCTGCCTCGGGAGCGGCATGTCTCACTAATTTTGCAATGAGCACCGCCATTGGCAGGTCGACCGCCGCTCGCGAGGGCCAAGTTAAAAATTTGAGACCGATTTAATAAACATACCTTATTATTAATTGCTGCGGAACAATAC
>JAIXTG010000139.1 GCA_027484285.1 Oxalobacteraceae bacterium
GCGGCCATGGCACCCAGCGACAAGGGCAGCGCGGCATTGATCGCCGGTACCGTCATCCGGGCAGCGACCGCAGCCGCCAGTTCATGCTCGGCCTCCGAGCCGGTCAGGACGATCGCCAACCCCTCGCGTGCCAGGGCATCGCCGACCGCCGCAAAACACTCAACCGGCCACCGTCGCGCCGGATCGCGTGCGCCGGCATGCAGGCAAACCCGGGGGCGGCCAGCCAGTGCCCGGGGTAGACCGCTGCCCTCGAGTTCTGCCCAGTCGGAAGACAGCAGCGGAAACTCGGGTGTGGTGTCGGACGCCTCGCCGCCGCAGGCGACAGCCAGCGACAACAGGCGCTCGGACTCGTGCCCGGATTCCGGATAGGCGATGAAACCCGGGCCGTCGCGCACCGGGTCGCGCGTGGCACCGGCAGTCAGGCGCGCGCCGAACTGGCGCACGATGGGATTGCTCAGTTCACCGCTGCCATGCCACTGCAGCGCGAGGTCGAATTGCCGCGCGCGAACCGCTTCGATGAAGGCTGCGCAGGCAACGTCGTCTGGCGGCTGCTCGGGCAGCGAGCGGTGGCCCGGAAAAGGAAGGAAATCGTCGAGGTAATGCGGGAAGCGGGCAGTCAGCTGCCCGGCCCAGCGCAGGCCGGCCAGTGTGATGCGGGCCGCAGGAAAGGTGGCGCGCAAAGCGCGCAACGCAGGAATGGCGCACAGCAGGTCGCCGACCTGCAATGCGCGAAAGACGAGAATGCGATCAATGTCGCCGTCCAGCCAGGACGGCCGGCCACGCTGCATGGCAAGCCCCCGGCGTGATGCAACCCCGGTTCGACCCGGGCACCGGCGGGCTGTTCCTGCAACCGGCCTGCGTCAGGCCTCGGGCTGAGCGGAATCAGGCGCCTGGGACACCACGGCCGGTGCTGCGGCCTCCGGCGCAACTGCCGGTGCCGACGGCGCAGCGGCCGGTGCGGCAGGCGCGAACCGCGCCGACATTGCCGGTGCCGGCGCCTGCTGGCCGACCTTGTAGATGCCGCCCTGCAGGGCGCCGCCCTTCTTGATCTCAAGCTCTTCGTAGGTGATCGAACCGGAAATCCTGCCGGAAGTCTCGATCAGGAGCGTCTTGTTGGCGATGGTGGTGTTGTTCAGCACGCCTGCCACGCGCACATGGTTCGCCGTGGTGCGACCGTCCATTGCGCCGTTGTGCTGGATAATCACCGTGTCGGCGGTAAGCTCGCCTTCCAGCCGGCCGTCGATGCTCGCCGTACCCGGCACGCGCATCGTGCCCTGCATGAAGACGCCCTCGCCGACCAGCAGGGAACCGGGGGTATTGATATCGGCCATATGATTATTCTTGCCTCGATAGGTTTGAAAACATTGCTGTCCGGCGCATCATACAAGTTTTTCTGCCCGGAAAGAATGGATGGCCGACGGGGGATGCCAACCTGAAAACAGCCGGAACCCGCCCTGCGCATAACCCACACTTCGCTACCCGCCATGAACCCAAGCCGCCTGATTCTGTTCGCCGGCCACGCCGGCACCGGGAAGACCACACTCGCCAAACGCGCGATACCGCTGCTCGCCCAGCGCAGCGGCCGCGAATTTTTCTTCCTCGACAAGGACACGGCCTATGGCGCGTTCAGCTCGCACATCATGGGCCTGCTGACGGGCGACCCGGCCGACCGCGACAGTCCGACCTATCTGCAGCACTTGCGCGACCACGAATACAGCGGACTGCTCGACATCGCACGTGAAAATCTCTCGCTTGGCCAGCAGGTGCTGCTGGTCGGGCCATTCACCCGCGAGATTTTGGCAGGCAAGTTCTTCCGGCCTGCCGAGCTGGGCCTGCCTGCGGATACCGTCTGCCGGATCGCATGGATCGACCTGCCCAGCGAGGAAGCGCGCCGCCGTATCGCGGCACGCAATGATCCGCGCGACCACTGGAAGCTGGAACACTGGGACAGCTACCTACAGCGGCGGGTGGAACCGCCCGTGCATCCCTCGCTGATGCGAATGGAGAATGTCGTGTTTGACGAAGGCAAGTTCGAGGCGCTGGTCACGCACCTGCTCGGGTGAGCCATGCGCCCGAAGGCGCAGTGCTCACTCCAGCGCCTGATACACCATCGTCTTGATCATCCGCCGGTAGGTCTGGCGGATTGCACCGGGGGTCTGCGCCATCATGATGCCGATCAGCTGTTCTTTGGGGTCGATCCAGAAAAAGGTGCCGCCGACACCGCCCCATGCGTAATCCCCCTCCGAGCCGTGCACGCCGGCGATGCCCGCGCCCTGGCGCACCATGAAACCGAGGCCGAAGGTGTAGCCCTGCACGCCCATCAGCACTTCGCCGGGCTGTACCGGCGTGGCTACCTTCGGGCCGAGGTGATCCGACGTCATCAGCGCGACCGTCGTGCGCGACAGGTAGCGGCGGCCGTCGAGGCTGCCGCCATTCAGCAGCATCTGGCAGAAGCGCAGGTAATCGTCTGCGGTGGTCGACATCCCGGCGCCGCCTGACTGGTTTCCGGTCGGCCGGGTGATATCCAGCACGGCCATCGCCGGTCCGCCGGTGACCGGGTCGGTCTTCAGCGGCTCGGCGATACGCGCCGCCTTCGACGCGGGCACCACGAACTGGGTGTCTTTCATGCCCAGCGGCTTGATCAGCTTCTCGTCCAGCAGCGCGCCCAGCGACTGGCCCGACACCTTTTCCAGCACCTGGCCCAGCAGGTCGGTCGAGAGGCTGTAGTCGAAGGTCGTGCCCGGCTGCCACGCCAGGGGTGCCTTCGCAAACGCATCGATCAGCTCCCCGGGCGACAGCGTCAGCGATTTCAGCGGGATGGTCGGCGAATACAGGCCGGCCGCTTCATAAGCCGTCTTCACGCCGGCCAGGCGGGTGAATTCCCCGTAGGTCAGGCCGGAGGTATGGCGCAGCAGGTCGTGCACCATGATCGGCCGCTTCGCCGGCTCGCGCGCGCTGTGCGTGTCCGCCGGGTTGACCAGCACCTGCATGTTCGCCAGCTGCGGGAAGAACTTCGATACCGGGTCGTTCAGCTGCAGCCTGCCCTCCTCGACCAGCATCATGGTCGCCACCGACACCAGCGGCTTGGTCATCGAATAGGCGCGAAAGATCGCATCCCGTCGCAGCGGCCTGCCGGCATCCTTGTCCTGATAGCCGATGGCATCCGCATGCACCAGCTTGCCCCTGCGCGCCACCAGCACCACCGCGCCCGGCATGCGGTTGGCATCGATCTCGGCCTGGATCACCTCGCGAACACGCGACAGGCGCTCCTGCGATACCCCTTGCGACTGCGGGCTGGCGACTGGCAGGTCGGCGGCTCCGGCAGGCAACACGGTGCCGAGTGCAAGTGCGAGGAACAGGGTACGGGCGGTGCTGTCAGCGTGCATGGCGGTCTCCTTGCTGGATGTTATTTGTCTTGACTGCGGCGGCCGACGGACATGCCGGCCCGGTCCCTCACCGTCCCCGCATCCAGCCGTTGCGCAACTTTATCGCGCCGGCCGGCCTGTCTTTCATTTCGAAGCTGAACTGCGGCGCTGCATCGGCTTGCAGCTCGACCTCGAAAACCATCAGTTCGTCACGCCGGAATGCGTGCACACCGACGCGATCGCCTGCGCGGTAGCGCTGCAGCAGGGCGTCCAGATTGGAAGCGGTGACACGAAGCCCGTCAATGGCGACCAGCACGTCGCCGGCCGACAGGCCTGCACGATGGGCCGCGCCGTCCTCATGCACCGACGCGAGCTTGCAATCGCCGCCTTCTTTCTTCGTCCGCACATCGAAGGACGGCTTGCCGCCCCGGCGGCCGTCCACCAGCGCGATGCCGAACGCAGCCATCGCCTGCTCGAGCGGCAAATCGCGCGTGCCGCGCACCGCAAGGTCGAGCAGCGGCTTGAGCTTCAGTCCGCTGATCTCGTCGAACAGTGCATCGACCTCGGCCTCGGTCACGCCGCGGGCATGGCCGGGAAGGTAGAAGTCGCGCCCGTAGCGGCGCCAGAGCGCACGCATCACGTCATCCAGCGAGCGCTTGCCCGCGGTCTGCGCGCGAATCGTCAGGTCCAGCAGCAACGCGACCAGCGAGCCCTTTGCGTAATAGCTGACGATCGCATTCGGCGCGTTTTCATCCTGCCGGTAATACTTGGTCCATGCATCAAAGCTGGATTCGGCGACGCTTTGCTTCAACCTGCCGCTGCCGCGCAGTACGCCGTTGAGCGTTTTCGCGAGCAGTGCGAGGTAAGCCCGCGGATCAATCACGCCGGCGCGCAGCAGGGTGAGGTCATCGTAGTAACTGGTGAATCCCTCGAACAGCCACAGCAAGGGCGTGTAGCTCTCCTGTGCAAGGTCGTAAGGCGCAAACATCGCGGGCTTGATGCGCTTGACGTTCCAGGTGTGGAAGTACTCGTGGCTGCACAGGCCAAGGAAGCTGCGATAGCCCTCCGTCATCTCGGGGCGCCCCCTGACCGGCAGTTCGGAACGCGAGCAGATCAGTGCAGTTGAAGCCCGATGCTCGAGGCCGCCGTAGCCATCTCCGACGGCGAGGGTCAGGAACACATAGCGCGTCATCGGCGCACGCCGGGTCGATGGCTCAAACAGCGCAATCTGATGCTCGCAAATTTTTTTCAGGTCGGACGCGAGTCGCTCGGCATCGAGGTTGGGCACACGCCCGGTGATGGCCATTTCGTGCGGTACGCCATGGGCGTCGAAGCGAACCAGGGTGAACTCGCCCATCTCGACCGGATGGTCGATCAGTTCGTCATAGTCCTGCGCCACATAGCTGCCAAAGCGATGCCGGCGCGCCTTGAGTTCGGGCAGCGAGGTGGCGACGCGCCAGCCCGCAAACGCCTCGCCCTCGGGCGGCTGGATGTCCACCACATGCGGCAATGACTCATGGCCGTGTGCCTTGAGGAACACGCTGGTGCCATTGAAAAAGCCATGGGTGTGGTCGAGGTGGGCGGCGCGCACCGACAGGTCCCATGCGTAGACCTGGTAGACGAAAGTCAGCGGACCGTCGCAGCGCGCCGCGCGCCAGGTGTGCTTGTCGAGCTTTGCCAGTTTGAGCTTGCGGCCCGCGCATTCGGCACGCATCTGCACGATGTTGCGCGCGAACTCGCGAATCATGTAGCTGCCCGGTATCCAGGCCGGCAGCGACACCTGCTGCCCGCGGGGATCCGGGTTCGCGATCGTCAGACTGACTTCGAACAGATGCAGGCCGGGGTCGGCCGGACGAATGGTGTAGCGAAGGGCGTCGCGTGGCGTAGGCATCGTGGCTTGGGGATGAATGCGAAGAGGTGCAGTTTACGGCAGCTTGCGGCAAGCCGCCCCTTGGCCAACGACTGCCTGCCGGCCCGGAACCGTCAGCCCTTTACATTCACCACCAGCCGCCCGCGCACGCCGCCGGCCAGGATTTTCGGCGCCCAGTCCGGCGCATCGGCGAGACGGATCTCCTGCGTCATGGTGGCCAGCGTCTGTTCGCTCAGTTCCGACGCAAGGTTGGACCAGGCATCGATACGGCGCTCGCGGGCAGCCATCACGCTGTCCACGCCGATAAGCTTCACTGCGCGCAGGATGAACGGCGCAACGGACGCCGGGAAATCCATTCCCTGCGCCAGTCCGCAGGCGGCCACGGTGCCGCCGTAGCGGGTCTGCGCAACCGCATTTGCCAGCGTATGCGAGCCGACGGAATCGACAACACCCGCCCAGCGCTCTTTCTGCAGGGGCTTGCCGGGCGCAGACAGTTCTGCGCGATCGATCACCTCGCTTGCACCGAGCGACTTCAGGTAATCCGCTTCGGCCAGCCTGCCGGTCGATGCCACCACCCGATAGCCGCGCGCGGACAGAATGGCAACTGCCACACTGCCCACGCCACCGGACGCACCGGTGACCAGTACTTCGCCATGTTCCGGCTTCACGCCGTGTTCAGCCAGGGCCATGGCGCAGAGCATGGCGGTGTAGCCGGCGGTACCGATTGCCATTGCCGTCCGAGTCGACATGCCATGCGGCATCGGGATCAGCCAGTCGCCCTTGAGCTTTGCGCGCTCTGCAAGGCAGCCCATGTGCGATTCACCGACGCCCCAGCCGTTCAGGATGAACGCGTCGCCGGCTTTCCAGTCGGGATGCGAGGAAGCGAGTACCGTACCCGCACCGTCAATGCCCGGCACCATCGGCCACTTGCGCACGACCGGCGATTTGCCGGTGATGGCGAGGCCATCTTTGTAATTGATGGTGGAATAGTCGACTGCGACCGTGACATCGCCTTCCGGCGGCAGCTGCGCGTCATCCATCTGCGCAAGCTCGGCACGCGTCGAGCCGTCATCGTTTTTGTTCAGCAGGATGGCTCGAAACATGGGGGCATCTCCAGTGGTTATCGTTTCCGGAGATGGTAGCGGAAGAAACAGGTCGGATCGATGCGCTCGAGCGTGATGGAGGATGAATGATTTTCAACTGAGATGCCGGGACGAAGAAAGACTTTGGCACCCGCAAAGGAGCGCCGCCCTGCCGGGGCGCCATGCCGGCCCGCGGGGCGGCCGGCATGCGGCGAAAGTGCCGACTACTTCACCGTCGCCAGCTTCGCCTCGAGATCCTTGGCACCCAGCGCGCCCGGCACGCGGGTGCCGTCGGCAAAGAAGACCGTCGGGGTGCCGCGCACCCCATGCTTCTTGCCGAGCTCGACGACCTTGTCGATTGCCGCGGCGGAGCATGAACCCGGCGCCTGCGGCGGCTGCTTGCCTTCGATCATCCATTCGTCCCAGGCTTTGGCGCGGTCTGCGGCACACCACAGATTTTTTGCCTTCTTCACCGAATCCTCGCCGAGGACCGGATAGAAGTAGGTGTATACCGTGATGTCCTTCATCTCGTTCAGGGTCTTGCGGAAGCGCTTGCAATAGCCGCAGTTCGGATCCTCGAACACTGCGATGACGCGCTTGCCGCTCCCCTTGACGGTCTTGGTGGCCAGGTCCAGCGGCAAGTCGGAGAACTTGATCTTGTTGAGCTCATCGAGCCGCGCCTGGGTCAGGTCGCGCGAAGTTTCGGTCTCCAGGATTCGCCCGATGAACACATACTTCGCTTCGGCATCGGTGTAGATCACTTCACTGCCGACCTTCACTTCATAGAGTCCGCTGTAAGGCGTTTTGGTCACCGACTCGACCTGCGATTCGGCACCCAGCCGGTTCTGCAGCACCTTTTTGATGTTGGCCTCGGAGGTCTGTGCAGAGACTGCAGCGGAAAGTAGCAGGCCGGCGACCAGCAGTGCACGACGCAAAGAAGAAATCATGATTAGTCCCCGAGGGAAGTGGAAAGGGTACGACCGAAGGCCTGCGCCATCAGCCGGCGCTTGAGGAAAGGCAGCCGGTCGACTGCTGTCATCCCGAGATTGCGCAACGATTTCAGCGGCCCCAGCTCGGCAGCGAACAGGCGCTGCAGGCCGTCGGTCGCGAACTGCATCAGCAGCACTTCTTCCTTGCGGCTGCGTGCATAACGGGCCAGCGTGCGTGCGTCGCCGCAATCGGAAGGCAGGTCGCGCCGCGCCAGTGCGTCCAGCAGCGCGTCGATATCGGCAAAACCGAGGTTCATTCCCTGCCCCGCGAGCGGATGCACGACATGGGCAGCGTCGCCCGCCAGCGCCACCCGGTGCGCGACCAGCGACTCGGCGCGGATCAGCCGCAGCGGAAAGGCGCGAGGCTGCTGCGGCGGAAGCATCTCGAAACTGCCCAGCGACTGCCCCGGCAGCGCGGCCAGGCGCTCGCACAGTGCCTGCGTTCCCTCGCGCAAGAGCGTCGCCGCCAGCGGCTCGGGTGCCGACCAGACCAGCGACACGCGCTGGCCCGGCAGCGGCAACAGCGCGACGATGCCGTCAGCGCCGAGGAACCACTGGCTGGCAACCGCGTGATGCGGCCGGGTGGTCATGAAATTGGCCACCACCCCCGACTGCGCATAGGAGCGGTAGTCCATGCCGATGTCAGCCTGCGTGCGGACCCAGGAATGCGCGCCGTCGGCACCGATCACCAGTGAGCAATCGATGCGACCGCCCGAATCCAGGGTGACGGTCGCCCGGTCCGCCCCGCAGGACAGCGCTGCGGCACTGCCCTGCACCACGCGGATGCCGGACGCGAAACGCAGTGCGCCGTCGAGCGCGTGGTTCAGGTTCCGGTCTTCGACGATCCAGGCCAGCGCGTCGACCCGCGCGCCATAGGCATCGAAGCCCAGCTGGCCGGCCGGGGCATCTCCATCGCCGTGGATGGCCATCGCATCGACCGGTGCGATCCGGTCCTGATCCATCGCATCCCAGACTTTGAGCGAGGTGAGCAGGCGCCGCGCCACGTGGTTGAGCGCATAAACACGCCTGTCCCAGTCGGCATTAAGCTCCGCCGCCGCAGGCGCAGCGGATGCAACCAGCACCACGTCCAGCCCGGCCCGGGCCAGCGCCAGTGCGCATGCCTTGCCCACCGCGCCGCCGCCGATCACGCAGATATCAGAGGAAATCATCATGCGGGCATTATAGCCGTCGGCCTCCGCCTGCTCCGGCGCACAGGCAGGCGGCCATGCCAGTGCGCCGGAGAGGGCGGCACCAGGCCCGCCCTGCCGAGACCGTCCAGGCCAGTGATTGAACCGGGGCTTTGCATTTCAAGAATTTTTTGCTATAGTCTCGCGTCTTGGCCTGGTAGCTCAGTTGGTAGAGCAGAGGATTGAAAATCCTTGTGTCGGTGGTTCGATTCCGCCCCGGGCCACCAAAGCATTCCCGAAAAAGCCCCTGCACGCGTGCCGGGGCTTTTTTGTTTCCGGGCTTCCGCGAAGGCAAATTCGCGCATCTGCCGATGCCAGGCGGGAATGCGGCATGCAATTCCGCGCCTGTCCGGCGCCCGCCCGCCGCAGATTCCCTCGCTGCCTGCAAGGTATGATTCACGCGCACAACTCCGGAGCTGCGCATGCTGATCATCACCTCAATCGTTGCATCTGTCCTGACCCTGCTTTTCGTGAAACTGTCCTTTGCCGTGATCGGACTACGGCGCAAGAACAAGGTTGCGCTGGGCAGCGGCGGCAACGACGAACTGGAAAGGGCCATTCGGGCCCAGGGCAATTTTGCCGAGTATGTCCCGTTCGGCATGGTGCTGATTGCCTGCCTTGAAATCAACGGGGCACCGTGGTGGCTGGTTGCCCTGCCCGGCCTGACGCTCGTCATCGGCCGGATCATTCACGCGAAAGGCATCAATGAACCCCCGCCCAA